>PANX01000014.1 GCA_002707795.1 Maricaulis sp. | reverse complement strand
CGACCCCTCCTTCGCCAGGGCTATGGAGGGCCCACTTCCCCACAAGGTGGGGAAGAAAAGCACCGAGCCGCTTTCCCCGGATTTATTCCGGGGCCGGGGGAAGTGGAGGGAGTGGGGCGAAAACTGCGTCCCCCGCATTTCCGCAGGCCTGCCAGCAGCAGGCTCAACTTGATGGAAACCGCGCACGGGCTTATGTGCTGGGCATGGCCAATCTGATCGACAATACGGCGCGCAGCGCCGCGTCCGACGCCCGCGCTGCCCGTCACCCGGAAAAGCAGAAGCGTGCCGATACGCCCGTCCTGCGCAAGCCGGACTGGATCCGCGTCAAGGCGCCGCTGGGCAAGACCTTCTCGGAGACGCAGGAGATCGTGAAAAAGGGCGGTCTCGTCACCGTGTGCGAGGAAGCCGGCTGTCCGAATATCGGCGAGTGCTGGGAGCAGAAGCACGCCACCTTCATGATCCTGGGCGATACCTGTACCCGCGCCTGTTCCTTCTGCAATGTGAAGACCGGCCTGCCGGGCCCGGTCGATCATGACGAGGCCCGCCGTGTCGCCAAGGCGACGGCCCAGATGGGGCTGAACCATGTCGTCATCACCTCGGTCGACCGCGACGATCTTGACGATGGCGGGGCGCAGCACTTTGTCGATGTGATCGAGGCGATCCGCCGCGAGACGCCGGGCACGACGATCGAGATCCTCACCCCGGACTTCCTGCGCAAGCCGGGTGCGGCCGAGCGCGTCATTGATGCCAGGCCGGACGTGTTCAACCACAATCTGGAAACCGTGCCGCGGCTCTATCTCTCGATCCGTCCGGGCGCGCGCTATTACCACTCCCTGCGCCTTCTGGAGCGGGTGAAGGAGCGCGATCCGGCACAATTCACCAAATCGGGCATCATGGTCGGCCTGGGCGAGACCAAGGAAGAAGTGATGCAGGTGATGGACGATATGCGGTCCGCCGGCATCGATTTTTTGACCATCGGCCAGTATCTCCAGCCGACGCGCAAGCACGCCGCCGTCGACCGTTTCGTCACGCCGGACGAGTTCAAGGCCTATGAGACGATCGCGCGCGCCAAGGGCTTCCTGATGGTGTCGGCGACACCGCTGACCCGCTCGAGCCACCATGCCGGCGATGATTTCCGCAAGCTCCGCGAGGCGCGCGACGCCATGCTGGCGCGCGGCTGACGGGGCCGGCGTGACCGTCGAGACCCGCGAACGCCTGCGGCTTTTCCATGCGCCGGACGATCTGTTCGATCTGGTGATGGATGTGCGCAGCTATCCCGAATTCATCGAGCAGATCACCGCGATGCGCGTGCTCAATGAAGCGCGTGACGGGCCGCTGACCGAGCTGACCGCGGAAGCGCGGGTGCGCTATAAATTCGTCTCCGAGCGCTTCACCTCGCGGGTGATCGCCGACGCCTCGCGCCGCTCGATCGATGTGAGTTTCGTGGCCGGGCCCTTCCGGGTGCTGGAGAACGCCTGGCGGTTCCGCGAATTGTCGGACGGCTCCACCCTGGTGGAGTTCTCCATCCGGGCGGCGTTCAAGAACCCGATCCTGCAGATGCTGCTGGAGACCAATCGCGAGCGGGCGGGCCGTGTCCTGGTGCAGAAGTTCTCGGCCGAGGCTGAACGGCGCTATACCCGGACTGGCAATCCGTCCAGGGACTTATCCAAAGAAATCGACGCCCTGCGATAACAGGTCGAGGGCCGTGGCCACGCTGGCCAGGCGCACGGCATCGCGGCCGCGATCACCGAAACGGTGGACCTCGGTGATCGTCGCGCCATCGCGGCGGGCGAGGGCGAAATGCACCAGGCCGGCCGGCTTGCGCTCCGATCCGCCCGGACCGGCCACGCCCGTGATCGCCACGGCGATATCCGCATTCGAGCGCAGCAGCGCTTCCTCGGCCATGCGGCGGGCGACCTCGTCGGACACGGCCCCCTGCGCCTCGATGACGCGCGCCGGAATGCCCAGCATTTCGGTCTTGGCGGCGTTGGAATAGGTCACGAAGCCGCGATCCACCACATCCGAAGATCCCGGGATCTCGGTCAGCAGCGCGCTCACGAGGCCGCCAGTGCAGCTTTCCGCCGTGGCGATCATCACGCCGGCGGTGCGCGCCCGGTCCAGCAGGGTTTCCGCCTGGTCGACGAGGGAGTGATTGAAGATCATGACAGTCTCGCGGTGACGATGGCCTGGGCGGCGAGGCCTTCGCCGCGCCCGGTGAAGCCGAGTTTTTCCGTCGTGGTGGCCTTGATGTTGACGCGCTTTGGATCGAGTCGCAGGAGCTGCGCCAGCCGGGTCCGCATCGCCTCGCGATAGGGCCCGATCTTCGGCCGTTCGGCGATCAGCGTGACATCGGCATGGATGACCTCGCCGCCGGCTTGCCCGAGCAGCTCCAGCGCATGCAGGAGAAACGCGTCCGAGGCGGCGCCTTTCCATTTCGGGTCGGAGGGCGGGAAGTGCTGGCCGATATCGCCGGCGCCGGCACAGCCCAGCACCGCATCGGTGACGGCATGCAGCCCCGCATCGGCATCGGAATGCCCCACAAGGCCCAGACCTTCATGCAATTCCACACCGCACAGCCACATCGTTTCGGCCGGCTCGAGACGGTGCACGTCGAAACCCTGGCCGCTCACCGTGATCGTCTCGCCCATCAGCATCGCCTCCGCGCGCCGGAAATCGGCCGGCATGGTCAGTTTGAAATTCTCCGCTTCGCCTTCGACGGTGTGAACCTGACCGCCTGCGGCGAGGATCACCGCGGCATCGTC
Organism: Maricaulis sp.; assembly: GCA_002707795.1. Classification (GTDB taxonomy): domain Bacteria; phylum Pseudomonadota; class Alphaproteobacteria; order Caulobacterales; family Maricaulaceae; genus Maricaulis; species Maricaulis virginensis. The sequence continues at coordinate 21,327 of PANX01000014.1, read as the reverse complement.
CGCCAGCCCGCCGCCGCCGAGCCGGGCATAGGCCGCGCTCAGCGTATCGAAGCGGAAGGCCTGCGGTGTCTGGGCAGCACGCACGACCGCCCGGTCGACGGGTTCGACGATCGTGCCATCGGTCATCACCCGCATCAGTGCATCGGTAGCGGGCAGGGCGGGGATCACGGCTGCGTGCCGGTCCAGCGCCTCGGCGAGGCGATCGATCAATGCGGAGGACAGGAAGGGGCGGGCGGCGTCATGGATCATCACCGCATCGGGGGCATCGCCTGCCAGAGCCGCCAGCCCGGCCCGGACACTGTCGGTGCGGGTCGCACCGCCCGGCACCGTGGTGAAACCGTGGGCGGTTTCCCGGCGCACGGCCTCGACATGATCCGTATCCTGTGGATTGACGACCACAACGACCCGGCGGATTGCAGCATGGCCGGCGAGCGCGTCCAGCGTCCGCGCCAGCACGCTGCGGCTTGCCAGGGACCTGAATTGCTTGGGAATACCGCCGCCGGCGCGCTCGCCGCGTCCTGCAGCCACGATGATGGCATCGATTGTCATCCGGCACCCTCATGCATTGCCGCAGCGCAGCATAATCGCTAGCCTGACGGGCTTACGACGCCCCTTCAGGATTTGTCCAGACGCATGCACTTCTCGATCGGTCCCCACCGGATCACCGTTCCGGCCATTCTCGCGCCCATGTCGGGCGTGACAGACCTGCCTTTCCGCTGCCAGGCGCAGCGTTTCGGGGCGGGCATGGTCGTGTCGGAAATGGTCGCCAGCGACGCGCTGGCCCGCGGCCGGGTCGATATGGTGCGCAAGGCAGCGCTCGACGCATCGCTGCAGCCCTGTGTGATCCAGCTGGCCGGGCGCGAGGCGCACTGGATGGCGGAAGGGGCGAAAATCGCCGTCGATGCCGGCGCCGACATCGTCGATATCAATATGGGCTGCCCGGCCCGGCAGGTGACCAGGGGGCTCTCCGGTTCTGCCCTGATGCGCGATCTCGACCACGCCCTGACCCTGATCGAGGCGACCGTGGCTGCGTCCAGCGTGCCGGTGACGCTGAAAATGCGCCTGGGCTGGGATCATGACAGCATCAACGCGCCGGAACTGGCGCGGCGGGCCGAGGATGCCGGCATCCAGCTGGTGACGGTACACGGCCGTACCCGCCAGCAGTTCTACAAGGGCGAGGCCGACTGGTCGGCCGTGCGGCCGGTGAAGGAGGCGATCTCCATCCCGCTGATCGTCAATGGCGATATCCATACGGCCGAGGATGCCCGCAAGGCCATTGCCGCCTCGGGCGCCGATGCGGCGATGATCGGCCGTGCCGCACAGGGACGCCCCTGGCTGGTCGGCGAGATCGGCGCAGATCTCCTTGGCGAGCCTGTCGAAACGCCCTGGGCCGACAAGCTGCCGGCGCTGGCCGCACAGTTCGACATGTCGCTCGATCACTATGGCGGCGAACTGGGAATTCGCATGATGCGCAAGCACTTCGCCTCCTTTGTTGATGCCGAAGCGCAAGCGGAAGGATGCGATCCGGACTGGCTCTCGGGACTGAAAGCCACGCTGTGCCGCTCGACCGACGCCACGGCGATCCATGATGCGCTGGCCCGGCTGGCCGTGCCGGAAAAGCGGGCTGTCGCATGAACGGACGTCCGGCACCGACATCGCCGGCCGAACCCGCTGCCGAAATGGCGGCGATCCCCTTGCTGCAATTTTCCGAAGATGCCCGCTTCACCTGGGCCAATACCCAGGCCGAGGAATGGCTGGGCCTGTCGGCCCGGCACCTGATGAAAGGCGATTTCGGCACCCAGTCGCCGGTCTGCGCCCATCTCGCCGAGATCGTCGAGCAGGCCTGCGACGCACGGCGCACCGTCGTGGCGCTGGGCTGTGTGCTGGGCCCGGGCGGGCCCTTCGACCTGCACGCCCGCTGGTCCGACGAGACGTCTTCGGTGACGCTGTCCGTGTTGCCGCACCGGGAACCGGGCGCCAAGGCCTCCCAGGCGCCGGCGCTGGGTTTCGGCCGCATGCTGGCGCACGAACTCAAGAACCCGCTCGCCAGCGTTCGAGGTGCGGCGCAGCTGATCCGCCGCGAGAGCAATATCGAGGCGGCGGCCGAACTCGCCCAGCTCATCATCCAGGATGTCGACCGGATCACCCGCCTGGCCAATCACTGGAGCCGGGTGGGGGATATCCGCCTGGGCGAGCGCAGCGAGATCAATCTCAACCACCTCGCCATGGATGCGATGGAGAGCATTGTGCGGGCCGATCCGCATGCCAGATCGATCCTGAAAGAGGATTTCGATCCCTCGCTGCCACCGGTCGATGGCGACCGGGATCTTCTGCTGCAGGTGGTTCTGAACCTCCTGCAGAACGCGCTGGATGCGGTGCGCGACATGCCGGATCCGAAAATCCGGGTCGAGACGCGCTTCGATACGGGACCGCGCAGCCGCACCGGCGCCAATCCGACGCCGCTGGTCCTTGTGGTGCGGGATAACGGCCCCGGTATCCCCGATGCGCTGGGCGCGGGTATCTTTACCCCCTTTGTTACCACCAAGCCGGCGGGCGAAGGGCTGGGACTGGCTTTCGCCGCGCGCATCGCCGCGCTGCATGACGGCCAGCTGGACTATGAAAGCGAACCGGGACGGACGGGCTTCAACCTGCGCCTGCCGGTCGCCAGGGAGGAAACATCGTGAGCGCGCGCATCCTGCTTCTCGAAGACGATGAAAGCCTGAAACTCATCCTCTCCCGGGCCCTCGGTTCGGCAGGCTACCAGGTGCGCGCGACCGCCTCGCCGGACACGGCGCTGGGCTGGATCCGCAATGGCGAGGGTGATCTCCTGCTGGCCGACGTTCTGCTGGACGGCACGAACTTCCTGGAAAATCTCGGCCTCGTCGCCCGCCTGCGTCCCAACATGCCGGTCATCGTGATGAGTGCGCAGGCAACCGCCTCCACTGCGATCAATGCCGCCAAGGGCGGTGTGTTCGAATATCTGCCCAAACCCTTCGACCTGGATGACATGATCTCGGCGGTTGCCGCAGCGCTGGGCGACAAACGGGCCGGCCAGCAATCGCGCTCCACCGAGGAGCCGACAGGCTTCATCGGCCAGTCCGTCGCGATGCAGTCGGCCTTCAAGGCGATCGCCCGTGCCGCCACCAGCCAGGCGCATGTCATGATTACGGGCGAGCCCGGTGTCGGCAAGCGCCAGGCCGCCGAGGCCCTGCTGCGCGCCCGCGGTGTGGCGTCCGAGGATGCCGTTGTCGTCACGCCATCGAATACGGCGACCGAGATTTTCGGCTCCACCCAGGCCGCCCGTCAGGTGGTCTGGCTGCGTCTGGAGGAATGGAGCGCCGAACAGCAGCGTGCGGCCCGCGATGCGCTGGACGGTGGCGCTGGCCGCGTCATCGCCACGGTGTCGCAGGCGCCGTCCAATCCGATCGACAACCGGCTGGCGGCCCGGCTTTCGGAATGCGTTATCACCGTGCCGCCGCTGCGCGAACGCCGCAGCGATATCCCTGCGCTGTGCGAAGCCTTTCTCGGCCAGTTTGCCCGCCGCGACAAACAGGATCCAGTGCGCCTGTCGAAGGAGGCCGTCAACTATCTCGTGAACTCGCCCTGGACCGGCAATGTCGTCGAATTGCGCTCTGTGCTGTCACGCCTGGCCCTGGCGACGCGGGGCCGTGTGGCGGGTCTGGACGATGTCGCCCAGGCGCTCAATGCCGACGGCGCCGATTTGAGCGAGGACATCGCCGTCCACGCCAACGCCCTGGCCGCATTGGCCCTGTCGCGGCCGGATGCGCGCCAGAGTGCCGTCGATGCACTGGAAAGAGCGTTGTTCACCCAGGCGCTGGACCGCTGCAATGGCAACCGGTCACGGGCGGCGGACCTGCTCGGGCTGAACCGCAACACGCTGGCGCGGCGGCTGTCGGAGCTGGACGGGACAGATGAGGAAACGCCCTGACTGTTGCGGGTGCGGCACTGTGTTGATTTCGTGCAACGCAGGAGTAAGCTCGGTCGCTTGAAGCAAGTGAGGCTGATTTGCCGGACGCGTCCAGGAACACTCTGATCCGGAACATTTCTCCGCGCTCGGCCGCGCTGTTTGGCGCGGGCTTTCTGGTCTCGCTCGGCCTTCTGGGCGTGGCCGCCTTCATTCTGCTGAACGAAGGCGGGCTGACCGGCGCCAACAACCGGATCGCGCTCGGCATCCTCGTCGGCAATCTCGTGCTTCTGTTCGGCCTGGCCGGGGTCGTCGTGCTGCGCTTTGTGCGGCGGGTGAGGGCGCGCCGCTTCGGCGAACCGACGCCGCGCCTGCATCTGCGCTTCGTGGCACTGTTCTCGATCGCTGCCGCCACGCCGGCCGTCCTCGCGGCCATCTTCCTGGGCTTTGTCATTACGCGCGGCGTGGATCTGTGGTTCGACGACAGGATTGGCACCCTGGTCGAACGGCTGGAGGAAGTGGCGTTCGATTTCTATGGTCGCGAAGCGATAACGGCTTCTGCTCATGTGGAAAGCATGGCCACCGATCTCAGCCAGGATGGCTCCGTCGACGCCTTCACGACCGCGCGCATCCAGTACATCACCTATCTGAATAACCAGGCCGCGCGGCGCGGGTTCGCGGCGGCCTATATTGTCGACGGCCGCGGCACCTTGCTTGCCCGCACCCGCTTCCGGGAAAACGAGGAATATGTCGCGCCGTCGCAGGCGCTCTACGACTATGCCAATGACGGCGATGTCGCGGTGTCCACGCCCAGCTCGTCGGCCGAGGCGGTCGATGTGATGCGGCTGCTCTATCGCCTCGACGCCTATCCGGACGCCTATCTCTTCGTATCCTATCCGGTGAATATCGATCTGTTCCGGGAGATGGCGCAGGCACGCAATGAATTGCGCGATGCCGGCAATCAGGAAAGCCGGGTCCGCGGCTCCTTCTACTTCCTCTATTTCGAGGTCGCAGTGCTGATCGTGATCGGCTCGATCTGGCTGGCCCTGTCGGCAGCGACCCGGGTCGTGACGCCGATCTCGCGCCTGGTCGGGGCGGCCGAGCGTGTGCGTCGCGGCGATCTGGATGCCCGGGTCCAGATGGGTCGCGAGGATGACGAGATCGCCGCGCTTGCCCGGGCCTTCAACCGGATGACGCGGCAATTGCGCAGCCAGCGGCGCGAGCTGATCGAGGCGCACGCCGAATCCGAACAGCGCCGTGCCTTTATCGAGGCGATTCTCGCCGGGGTGCGGGCCGGTGTGATCGGTCTGGACAAGGACAACCGGATCACGCTGATCAACCGCTCGGCCATCTCCATGCTGGCCCCGGGGACGGACGATCTGATCGGCGTCGGCATCGACGAAGTCACGCCGGAACTGGCCGGGATCGCGGCTGAGGCCCGCCGTCGGCCGGGCTCCGTTGCCGAGGCGCAGATCGATCTCAAGGCGCCGGACGACCAGATCCGTCACCTCACGGCGCGGGCGTCAATGGACGAGGAAGCCGGCCTCGTCATCACCTTTGACGATGTGACCCGTCTCGTCACCGCCCAGCGCAATGCGGCCTGGCGCGAGGTTGCGCGGCGCATCGCCCACGAGATCAAGAACCCGCTCACCCCGATCCAGCTGTCGGCCGAGCGCATCCGGCGCAAGTATCGCGACGAGATCACCTCCGACGTCGAGACCTTCGACCGCTGCACCGACACGATCGTGCGCCAGGTCAGCGATATCGGCCGCATGGTTGACGAGTTCTCCAGCTTTGCCCGTATGCCCCAGCCGAAGGTGGAGCGTGTCGAGATGGGCGAGCTGGTGAAATCCTCGGTGTTCACCCAGCGGGTCGCCTCGCCGAATATCGAGATCGTGTTCGAGCATCCCGGCGTGCAGGTTCACGCCATGTGCGACGCGCGGCTTTCGGTTCAGGCGCTGGCCAATATTCTCAAGAATGCCTGCGAGAGCGTCTCGGCCCGCATGGACCGGGATGGCGGCCCGGGGCAGCTCGTGGTCAGCCTGACCGAGGCGAACGGTTATGCCGTGATCGAGGTGGCCGATAACGGTCTGGGCTGGCCGACGCCCAATCGCGAACGCCTGACCGAGCCCTATATGACCACGCGCGAAAAGGGCACGGGCCTCGGCCTCGCCATCGTGAAGCGCGTGATGGAAGACCATGACGGACGTCTGGAACTGGACATTCCGCGAAGCGGGCAGGGCGCTCTCGTGCGGCTCGTCTTCCCGCTGGCGGATATGGCCGATCCGGCGCCGCAATCCCTGAAGGAGGCTTGATAGATGGCCCGGGATATTCTCATCGTCGACGACGAGGCCGATATTCGCGAGCTGATCGGCGGCTTGCTCGAGGATGACGGCTATGAGCCGCGCGAGGCCGCCGATGCCGATGGCGCCCTGGCGGTGATCCGCCAGCGCAAACCGTCGCTGATCATCCTGGATGTCTGGCTGCAGGGCAGCCGGCTGGACGGGATCGAACTGCTCGACGAGTTCCGCGCGCTCGATCCGGACCTGCCGGTGATCGTGATTTCCGGTCATGGCACGATCGAGACCGCCGTCGCGGCCATTCGCAAGGGCGCCTATGACTTCCTCGAGAAGCCCTTCAAGAGCGACAAGCTGCTGCTCACGGTCAAGCGGGCGCTGGAGACCAGCCGCCTGCGCAGCGAGAATGCCGACCTGCGCGCCCGCACCCAGGCCCAGAGCACGCTGATCGGCGATTCCAGCGGCATCCTGCAGGTGCGCCAGTTGATCGAGCGCGTCGCGCCGACAAACAGCCGCGTCCTGATCCGCGGTCCCTCGGGTGCCGGCAAGGAACTCGTTGCCCGCCTGATCCACGAGAACTCGCCGCGCTCGGGCGCCGACTTCGTCGCCGTCAGCGCGCCGGGCATGTCACCGGAAGGCGTCGAGGAGGAACTCTTCGGCCGCGAGAATGATGACGGCTCGGTCAAGCATGTCGGCCTGCTGGAGCGGGCCCATGGCGGTACGCTCTATCTCGACGAGATCGCCGACATGCCGACGGCCACCCAGAGCAAGCTCTTGCGTTTGCTGGTGGAACAGCGCTTCCGCCGGATCGGCGGGGCCGGGGATGTGCAGGTCAATGTGCGGGTGATCTCCTCGACCGCCCAGGATCTGGCCGTGCGCATCCAGGAAGGCCGTTTCCGCGAGGATCTCTACCACCGTCTCGCCGTGGTGCCGGTCACCGTGCCGGCCCTGGCCGAGCGGCGCGAGGATATTCCCGCGCTGGTCGATCATTTCGTGAAGACCCTGACGCAGTCCGCCGGCCTGCCGACGCGCGCCTTCGGCGACGATGTCATGGCGGCGCTGCAGGCGCACAGCTGGCCGGGCAATGTCCGCCAGCTGCGCAACAATATCGAGCGCCTGCTGATCCTCGCCACCGGTCCGGCCAGCGAGCCGATCACGCTGGATGCCTTGCCTTCGGAAGTCGTCACGCGCGACAATCACGAGACCGGCTTCGATGCCGAGAAGATGATTGCCCTGTCGCTGCGCGAGGCCCGGGAGAATTTCGAGCGTGAATACCTCAAGGCGCAGATCGACCGGTTCGGCGGCAATATCTCCCGCACGGCGGCCTTTATCGGCATGGAGCGGTCGGCGCTTCACCGCAAACTCAAATCGCTCGGCGTCACCTCGCCGCAGCGCGACGGCGCGGCCTAGTCCGCACCCAACGGAGACGACATGAAAGCCATAGTCTGCGGAGCTGGGCAGGTCGGCGTGGGCATCGCCCGGGCGCTCGCCCGGGAAGGTAATGCGGTGACCGTCGTCGACTGGTCGACCGAGCTGATCGACAATGTCGTGACCGACCTCGACGTGCGCGGCGTGGTCGGCCATGCCTCGCACCCGGACGTACTGGAAAAGGCCGGGGCGGCAGAGGCCGATCTCCTCGTCGCCGTGACCTATTCGGACGAGGTGAACATGATCGCCTGCCAGGTCGGGCATTCCCTGTTTTCCACGCCGATGCGGATCGCCCGGGTGCGGGCCCAGGAATATCTCGATCCGGCCTGGGGCGATCTCTTCTCCACCGGCAATCTGCCCGTCGATGTGGTGATCTCGCCGGAGCTCGAGGTCGGCCGCGCCATCCTGCAGCGGGTGGAAACGCCCGGCGCCTTCTCCACGGCGGTGTTCGCCGGCGGACGGGTACAGCTGCTGGGGCTGCGTCTGGAAGAAACCTCGCCGGTGGCCGGATCGACGACGGAACAGGTCATGGAGCTTTTCCCGGATCTGCGTCTGGCCCTGGTCGGTGTGCAGCGCGAACGCACGCTCTTCATTCCCAAGCTCAAGGACCCGCTGCTGCCCGGCGACGATGTCTATGTCGTCACGGAAAGCGCGCAGGTACGGCGTCTGCTGGATATTTTCGGCCGCAGCGCCGAGCAGATCCGCCGCGTCGTGGTGGTCGGGGCCGGCAATATCGGTGTCTATGTCGCCCGCGCCCTGGAACGCGCCGGCGGGGTGAAGGTGCGCCTGATCGAGGCCGACAAGGCACGCGCCGAACACGCCGCGGAACGCCTCAAGCGGACGGTCGTGCTGCACGGCGACGGTCTGAATGCCCGCATGCTGCGCGAGGCCGGGGTCGCCAACGCCGAGCTGGTCATCTGCGTCACCAATGACGACAAGGTCAACATGCTCTCCGGCGTGATGGCCAAGCGGGAAGGGGCCGAGCGCGCCCTCAGCCTGATCAATGACCGCACCTTCGAGGGCATGCGCGAACCGCTGGGCATCGACGTGCTGATCGATCCGCGCGCGACCACCGTGTCGACCATTCTCCAGCACATCCGCCGCGGCCGGATCACCGGCCTGCAGACGCTTGGCGGCGGTGAGGCGGAAGCGCTGGAAGGTATCGCGCTGTCGACCTCGCCGCTGGTCGGCAAGACACTGGACGAGCTGGAATTGCCGGACGGGGTGGCGCTGGGCGCCGTGGTGCGCGGCGACAAGGTGATCCTGCCCTGCGACGAGGGCCGGATCCGCGAGAATGACCGCGTTCTCCTGTTCTGCAACAAGGCTCTGGTACCCAAGGTCGAGCACCTGTTCCGGGTCAGCCTGGAATATTTCTGATCCATGTCGCCGGCGGCGCTCTTCCGCCCCCTCGGGGCCTTGTGGGTGCTGGTCGCGCTGATCGCACTGCTGGCAGCTCTCTGCGCGCCGGCCGTGGAGGAATGGCATCTGGCGCCTTTCTTCATCACCACGGCCGGGCTCGCCTTTGTGCCCGGTGCGCTCGTTCTCGCGGCCACCCGGGGCATCCAGGTGGGCGCCAGCGCACTCGATGCGCTGGGTCTGGCCCTGCTGGCCTGGGTGACGACACCCGCCTTTGCAGCGCTGCCATTCTGGCTGACCGGCTATTTCGGTCCGATGGATGCGCTGTTCGAGGCCTATTCGGCCCTCACCACAACCGGCGCGACCCTGCTGCCCGCCGACGAGCTGCCGCGCTCCCTGATCTTCTGGCGCGCCGTGCTGGCCTGGCTGGGCGGGTATGCGACCCTGTTGCTGGCCATTGCCGTTTTCGCCGCGCTCGACCGGGATGTTCCGGCGATCCGGAAATCGGCACTCCTGACCGTGCGGCCCGACAATATCCTCTCCCACCTGCCGGTCGCGGCACGGCGGGTGGGACTGGTCTATGCCGTGCTGACCGCGGTGACCTGGCTCATGCTGCTGTTTGCCGGCAATGGTTTCTTCGACGCCAGCGTGCTGGCCATGTCGGCGATCTCGACCTCCGGCTATGCGCCGGTTGATGGGGGGCTGGCGACGAATTTCGGCACGGTATCGATGCTGATCGTGGCGCTGGCCTGTCTGGCCGGATCGGTGAATATCGCCCTGTTCTGGGACGTCTTGCGCGACCGGGGCGTGCTGCGGGACCCCGACCTTGCCGGTATCGCCGCGCTCGTCATCGGTCTGGGCGGGCTCNACGTGATCGCCGACACCTCGCACATTCCCTCGCGCTTCATCGACGCCTTCTTCGTCGTTTCGACCAGCGGCTACACCGTGTCCGCACCCGCATCGCCGGTTCCGGTGGCGGCGGTTTTCGTGGCGCTCGTGGGCGGGGCGGCGGCATCGACCACGGGCGGTGTGAAAATCTCCCGCATTCTCCTGCTCTGGCGGCGCATGGGCTCGGAACTCGCCGTGCTGACCGATCCGTCCAGCCTGGTGCCCGTCACCTTCCGCGGGCGCTCGGTGCGCGATACGGCGCTGATCGGCATCTGGGCCTATGTGCTGGGCTTCCTGGCCTGTCTGGGCCTTGGCGCCCTGGTGCTGACACTGGCCGGGCTGGATTTCCAGACCGCCTTCCTGGCGAATGCAGCCGCGCTGGCGAATGCCGGGCCGCTGCTGCATGAAACCAATGCAGGACACGGGTGGGACGAGCTTGCAGACAACGCCAAACCGATCCTTATTTCAGCCATGATTCTCGGGCGTCTGGAGGTGCTCGCCGCGGTCGCGGCCATATGGGCGCTCTTCATCAGGAAATAAGAGAGAACGCGTGTCCAGGATTGCCTATGTCAACGGCCGCTTCCAGCGCCACGACCTTGCCGCCGTACACATCGAGGACCGGGGTTTCCAGTTCGCCGACGCGATCTACGAGGTCTGGGCCGTGCGCAAGGGCGAACTGCTGGACGCCGAGGGGCATTTCGACCGGCTCGACCGGTCCCTGGGCGAACTGCGCATTGCGCNCCCGGTCACCCGGGCCGCGCTGACCATCGTGATCCGCGAACTGATCCGCCGCAACCGGATCGGCGATGGCCTGGTCTATCTGCAGATCAGCCGCGGCCGGGCGCGCCGCGACCATGGCTTCCCGCCCCCCGGCACACGGCCGACCCTGGTTCTCACGGCCAAGCGCCTCGATCTGGATGCCGTGGCCGGACGGGCAGCGCAGGGGGTCTCGGTCATCTCCGTACCCGACCAGCGCTGGGCACGTTGCGATATCAAGACCGTGAACCTGCTGCCCAACACGCTCGCCAAACAGGCTGCGCGCGATGCCGGCGCCTATGAGGCCTGGCAAGTTGATGCCGACGGCTTTGTCACCGAGGGCACGTCGTCAAACGCCTGGATCCTGACCGCCGACGGCGCGCTGGTCACGCGGCCCGCCGATCACGCCATTCTGCACGGCATCACGCGGGCAACACTGATCCGCGTCGCGACGTCCGCCGGCTATCGTCTGGAAGAACGCCCCTTCACGATCGCCGAAGCGCTCGAAGCCCGCGAGGCCTTCCTGACATCGGCCACGAATTTCGTGATGCCGGTGACCCGGATTGACGGCCGTCCGGTGGCAAATGGCGAACCGGGTTCGGTATCTGCCGAGCTGCGTCAGGCCTATCTGGCGGCCGTGTGACCAACATTCCGGCTTTCTCAGAAAGATGAGATGGTTGCAGGCCATGGCGGGGGCTGTATACCCTGTTTGGCGAATCGCTTGCTTCAAGCGAGTCATGTGGAGCCGACATGTCGCACGATAAAAAACAAAACCTGCAGGACGTCTTCCTGAACTCGGTGCGTAAGACGAAAACGCCGCTGACCATTTTTCTGGTCAATGGTGTGAAGCTTCAGGGCGTCGTAACCTGGTTCGACAACTTCTGTGTTCTTCTTCGCCGCGACGGGCTTTCCCAGCTCGTCTACAAACACGCCATCTCGACCATCATGCCGGCTGCGCCGGTTCAGTTGTTCGATACGGACAGGACGGACGAGGATGACGCAACGGATGAAAGCACCGCGGATTGATTGATCGCGAGGCGCCGGTATCGCGCGCACTTGTCATTCATCCCGCTGCCCGCGACGGCATGGCGCGCTCGGAAGCGCGTCTGGAAGAAGCCACCGGTCTGGCCGAAGCGCTGGACCTGGAGGTGGCGGAGGCCTTTATCGCACCGATCCGCAAGATCGATGCGGGACGCTATTTCGGCCGCGGCAAGCTGGATGAATTGAAGGCGCGGATCGAGGAAAACACGGCGGATGTCGCCGTGATCGATACGGCTTTGTCGCCTATTCAACAGAGAAATCTGGAAAAGGCATGGAACGTCAAGGTGATAGACCGAACCGGTCTGATCCTTGAAATCTTCGGCCAGCGCGCACGCACCAAGGAAGGTGTGCTGCAGGTCGAACTGGCGCGCCTGGCCTATGAGCGCTCGCGCCTGGTGCGGACCTGGACCCACCTGGAACGCCAGCGCGGCGGCCGCGGCTTCCTCGCGGGTCCCGGCGAGACCCAGATCGAGACCGACCGGCGCCTGCTCAACGAGAAGATGGCCAAGCTGCGCCGCCAGCTCGAGGATGTCCGGCGCACGCGCAGCCTGCACCGCGCGCAGCGCCAGGAGGTGCCGTTCCCGACCGTCGCGCTGGTGGGCTATACCAATGCCGGAAAATCCACGCTTTTCAACAAGCTGACCGGGGCAGGGGTGTTCGCACAGGACATGCCCTTCGCAACGCTCGACCCGACCGTGAGAGCGGTCGATCTGCCTGGCGGCACCCGCATCCTCCTGTCCGACACGGTGGGCTTCATCACCGACCTGCCGACCGAGCTGATCGCGGCCTTCCGGGCCACGCTGGAAGAGGTGCGCGAAGCGAATCTCCTGGTCCATGTCATCGACGCCTCCGACCCGGACCATGAAGGCCGGATCGGCGATGTGATGAGCGTGCTCGACGCCATCGAGGCCGGCCCCGCACACGAACAGCCGATGATCGAGGCCTGGAACAAGGCCGACAATCTGGCGCTTGAAGAGGCCGAGGATCTCGCCATCCAGTCCGACATCGCCAACATGAAGGCGGGCCGGGCCGTCAAGCTCCCGCTGTCGGCGATCTCGGGCGATGGCGTGGACGCGCTGGTCGATGCCATCGAGAGAGCTCTGGCGACCGACGACGAGCGGATCGAGGTGCGCGTGCCGCCGGAACAGCCGCGCGCGCTGGCCTGGCTGCATTCCCATGGCGAGATTCGCGACAGCCAGATGGATCCCGAAACCGGCGTGACGACGGTGCGCGTACGGCTCGCACCGGCCGAGGCCGGCCGCTTCCGGGCCCAATTCCCCGATCTCGCCATTCCGCAAGGGATTGGCGAGGTGGAAGAGGACGAGTTCTGAAGCGTGATCAGGTGAAGTGGAAACCGGTTCACCGGTTCGATCACGCGACCGCTCAAGATTCTTAAGCAGGGGCGATTTCGCGGGAAACGAGCCTGTTCTAGAGGCGGGATTCAGGCCGGTGCCGCGGCCTTCTCCTTGAGCTTTGCCTCGGTCCACAACGCTTCCATCTCGTCCAGGCTGGCGTCCTCGGGCTTGCGTCCCTGGGCCGCAAGGCGATCCTCGATATAGCGGAAGCGGCGTTCGAACTTGGCGTTGGCATCACGCGTCGCGGTCTCGACATCGACCTTCAGCTTGCGGCCGAGATTGGTGCAGACAAACATCAGATCGCCGATCTCCTCGGCGATATGCGCCGCATTGCCCGAAGCGATCGCCTCACGAACCTCGGCGATTTCCTCATCCACCTTGTCGAGGACGCGCCCGGCGTCCGGCCAGTCGAACCCGACGCGCGCCGCGCGCTTCTGGAGCTTCTGGGCGCGCTTGAGGGCGGGCAGGGCGACCGGCACATCGTCCAGCACGCGATCGCCCTTGGCCGATCCGGCGCGCTCGGCCGCCTTGATGGCCTCCCATTCGACGGTCTGGGTCTCGCTGTCGCGCGTGTCCGCATCGCCGAAAACATGGGGATGCCGGCGGATCATCTTGTCATTGATGGCCCGGCAGACATCGGCAAAGTCGAACAGGCCGGCTTCCTTCGCCATCTGGGCGTGGAACACGACCTGCAGGAGAAGATCGCCCAGCTCGTCCTTCAGCTCGCCATGAGCCTCGCGCTCGATCGCGTCGGCAACCTCATAGGCTTCCTCGATCGTGTAGGGCGCAATCGAGCGGAAATCCTGCTCCAGATCCCAGGGGCATCCGCCATCCGGATCGCGCAGTTTCGACATGATGGCGAGGAGGCGATCGATAGGGGCGAGATCGGGCGATGGCGCGGTCATGTCGGCTCCGTGGCGGCGGTCGCGGGATTCGCGCGCCATGCTAGCCCGGAACGGCCGCATGACGCGATGCAGGATACTTCAAGCCCCAACGCAGAATGCCCCTGCCATACCACGCGAACCAGAAACCCGAATGAGGTGCTGGTTTGATAGTCAGGCATTGTGCGTTGAAATCAATTCAGAATTTTGGATTGGATTTGACGAGGGGCCGGAGTAACAGCGCCGGATTGCAACGTCAATTTAGCGCATAATAAATATTATGAGAAATATTGGATGGGTAGCGGCATGGTGTGTGAAGACAATCGACGATGCTCAAAAGACGCGAGCATGGCCACCGAGTCCGGGAAAACCATCGGGTGTTTGACACACCTGAGTTCCGCTCCGGACATCCCGAGCGCGTTCGCCAACAGCGAGCCGCACGCCGCCGCCTTATAATCTTCTGAAATCGCGCGAACGGCTTCGTGATCCGATCGGCGACGTCACAAGGCCTTTCTGGCTGGATTCGATCGGTCATGAAGCCCCGGTTTCCGGATCAGCCCATGAACGGTACTTGGCTTCCCGGTCCGCAGTGCGTCGACGGTAGGTCGTCGCTGTGGCCGGAGGTCAGCGAAGAGAAAGCTTGGCCAGCGCGATGCCGGCGAGCGCCTGCTCCTCCCTGTGAAAATCGCCCCAGAACGCGCCATCAACCGTGACGCGCCAGATTCCGCCCGTCTCCTTGAGCTGTATCCTGTCGGCCGGCAGCTTGGCGGGGCCGCAGGATTGCGCGCGAGTTGCAGCCGGCGCACTTGCGAGCGGGAGGACATGCTCGGCCGAACGGGCGGGTTTGCCCGTCTCCCCGATCAACATGATCGCGCGGATGAATTCCTCGGCGAAATCATCCACCTCCCTGTAATTGTGCTCGTGCCGGGCCATCTTCATGGGTTCGACAAACCGATCCCGCAGATGATCCAGAAAGCGCGGCTCGGTTCTGGACATGTAGGCGATGAGTGACTGAAGAATTCGCTCGTGCGCCAGAACACGGCGCTCCAGTTCGGTAATTTCCGGCGGGCTAGATCGTGCGGTTGGCATGACAAGCCTCCCGTTCACGGCTTTCCTCATCGCGCCTGGCTTGCGCAATAGCATCCGACAGGCTCGTGTATCGAAATTCGCGATAATGAAAACAATCTACAGGAAAACACTCTATTCCGTATCTTTCTGCTTCTTTGAGGTTTTCTGAAATATTTTTCTTGTTTTTTATCGGAGATTCAGGAGGTAACATTTTTCACTCCATCATGTGTTTTTATGAATACTATATATGATCCGTTTTTTGTAGAATTGCAATTGATCTCGCGAAGGCCTCGGGCTTCATACCGCGGATCGGTCTGGCGATGCATGGCTCGCTCTTGCCCCTCCTTGAGCGCGCGCGACACGAACTACCGCCCCCGGCGCCGGCGGGCTTTGCTGAGGGCGCCATCGGCCTTTCTTTTCTCGATGGGCTCTATCGGCCCGTGGCCGGAGTTCAGGGCGCTCAGTCGGGTTCTCGACTTCTTGAATATCACCGATGTCGCATTCAGCAGTGATGTCACGAAAACATGCCGGAAATCGGTGTTACACTTGTAACGAAGCGCTCCGTGTATCGCGTCTCTAGAGGTTCCCTCATGTCCGTTTCCCGCTCTTGTCCGCCTCAGTGCCCTGACAGGCCTTCAGGGCGTCGCTTCGATTGGAGGCACGGAGATCCAGCTGGCCGAGCGTGACGGTGAAAGCCAGATCGTCTGCCCGCCGAACCGGCACCGCCAAACTGGAACGCGCGGATCGCCGCATCGTCCTGTCAGTCTTTGTCTGCTAGATAGTGCGATGAAACGCGAAAAACCCGGAGCCTCGTCATGATCGACCGCCGCGCCCTCGTCCTGTCCGGTCTCGCCAGCCTGGCTTTTGCCGGCCGGGCCAGTGCAGAGGATCACCCCGTCATGGTGGTCTACAAATCACCGACCTGCGGCTGCTGTGGTGCGTGGATCGAGCATGTCGAGGCAGCCGGTTTCCGGGTTGCGGTCCGCAACATGCCGGATGTGGTGCCGGTCAAGACCGAGTTCGGCGTGCCGCAGGCCTTGTGGTCCTGTCACACGGCCCGGATCGGCGACTATATGATCGAGGGACATGTTCCGGCCGAGGATATCCTGCGGATGCTGGACACCCGGCCGCAGATTGCCGGTATCGCCGTGCCCGGCATGCCGGCCGGATCGCCGGGGATGGAAATCCCGGGCTACAGCGAACCGTATGATGTCTATGCCTTTTCCGGCGATAACATGTCGGTTTTTGCCAGCCATGAGGGCTGAGGTGCCCTACTCCGGAAGGTCGTCGAACCGCACGCTCTCGCCATCCCAGATCAGCCGCATCCCGTCATAGCCGGGCCAGACATGCTCGGGCAGCGTGTCGACCAGGACGTCGTAATCCAGCGTGATGTGCATATTGGTCAGCACGCCGAACCGGGCCCCCACCCGCTCCAGCGCTTTCAGGGCGTCGTCGACGGTATAATGTGTCGGATGCGGTTCGCGGCGCAGGGCATCGACAATCCAGCAGCCCACACCGTGCAGCAGCGGCACGCTCGCCTCCGGCAGGGCGTTGATATCCGGCGAATAGGCGATATCGCCGATGCGGAAGCCGAGCGAACGGATCGATCCGTGCTCCTGATCGACCGGAATGAGCGAAACCTCACCGCCCGGCCCGTCAATCTTCACCGGCACACCGAAATCCGGCATGTCGCGGCGGTCGAGAATGGCCGGATAGCTGGAGCCCGGCGGTGTGTCGAATGTGTAGCCGAAACGCGACACCAATGTTGCTGCTGTGGGGCTGTCCATCCACACAGGGATGCGCTGACGTTGCAGGTATGCAAAGGCCCGCAGATCGTCGATGCCGTGGGTCTGGTCGGCATGGTCATGGGTCAGGACCACACCGTCGATCCGCGTCACCCGGGCTGACAGCATCTGCTCCCGGAAATCCGGCGAGGTATCGATAACGACGCGTGTCACCGCTTCCCCGCCATCCAGATCGGTACGCGTTTCTGCACGCTCCACCAGGGCCGAGCAGCGCCGGCGGCGATTGCGCGGATTATTGGGATTGCAGTCGCCCCAATCGCCATTCGCACGCGGCACACCGCCCGAGGATCCTGTGCCCAGCAGGGTTATCCGGACCAGGCCCGTCACGGTTTCGCGATCCGGTCGAACAGGTTGAGCGCGGCTTGCGTGGTCCGGGTCGCGCACTCCTCGATCGTCCAGCCCTTCACCGCGGCAAGTCCGGCCGCAACGTCGGGCAGGAAGGCCGGTTCGCAGCGCTTGCCGCGGTGCGGTACGGGCGCGAGATAGGGGCAGTCGGTCTCCAGGATCACCCGGTCGTCCGGCACCTCGTCGCGGAACACGGCCCGCACATCTTCGGCCTTCTTGAATGTGACAATGCCGGACGCCGAAAACCAGGCGCCCAGACGGGCGGCCCGGCGGGCCAGGTCGGCACCGCCGGTATAGCAATGCAACAAGGGCCGGAAGGCCCCCTTCCCCATTTCCTCTTCCAGAAGATCCGCCATCGCCTCATCCGCTTCACGGGTGTGCAGGACGAGCGGCAGATCCGTCTGGCGCGCCGCTTCTATATGCGCCTTCAGGCTGGCGAACTGGTCCTCGCGCGGGGAATAGCCGTAGTGGAAATCCAGCCCGGTCTCGCCGATGCCGACG
This sequence comes from Maricaulis sp., assembly GCA_002707795.1. GTDB lineage: Bacteria > Pseudomonadota > Alphaproteobacteria > Caulobacterales > Maricaulaceae > Maricaulis > Maricaulis virginensis. Next base: position 3,681 of record PANX01000014.1, on the reverse strand, counting down.
ACCTTGCGGTGGCGGGCGATCTCGACCAGCTCGCCGGCGGTGATATCCGGCCGGTCCTTGGCGTGGTGCGGATGCGCGCCGATCGTGCAGTAGATGTCGTCATGCGCCTCGGCGATGGCGGAGACGGCATCGAAATCGCTCAGACGGCAGCAGATCGCGATCATGCGCTCGACGCCCGCCGCGCGGGCCCGTTCGATGACGGCGTCGAGATCGTCGGCAAACTGCTCGCCGTGAAGATTGACGTGTGTGTCGATGAACATGGCGGGTCTCAGACGGTTTCCTTGCGCGCGGCATCCCGGGCGAGCGAGAGGGCTGCAAGCGCACTTTGCTTCGGGTCGAGATAAAGCGCCTCGGCCTCCCGGACAAGCGAACCAAGCTCCCGCCAGGCCGTAAGCCAGGCCGTCACATCCTCGCCATTGGCGGCCCGGCGTCGTGCCTGATTGCGCAGGGCACCGGCCAGCGCCTCGTAGAACAGGCCGCGCAGATCCTCGCCGGCCTTGGTGGAAACCCGGTCGGCCAGGCGGCGCATTTCGGGCTCGCCGGCCGAACGTCCCTTCTCCACGATGGCCTCGACATCGCGGGCCAGGCCGACCCCGCCCGAGACATGCAGGGACAGCGCCCGCCCCGGTGCGCCCGCGGCCAACCTGGACGCAGCCAGCGCATCGCCGGCGCCGGCATCGCTGATCCCGGCAAGCCACTCGGCTGTCGCCTCGACGGATGGAGCGCGCAGGTCGAGCCGGCGGCAGCGTGAACGGATCGTGGCCGGCAGGCGGCCCGGCGTATGGGTCACCAGAAACAGGACACCGCGTTTGGGCGGCTCCTCAAGAGTTTTCAGCAAGGCATTGGCAGCGTTCGTATTCATCTCGTCCGCACTGTCGACGATACAGACACGCCAGCCGCCCTTGGCGCCCGAGCTCATCTCGAAAAAATGCGGCGCCCGTCGCGCTTCCTCCACGGTGATCTCCGCGCGCCAGCGCTTGCGCTTGTCGTCCCAGGGACGCCGCAACAGCAGGAGGTCCGGATTGGCCTGGGCCTCCAGCAGCTTGCAGACAGGGTCCTGCGGGCTTGAGCCGAGCGGTCCGCCCTCCTCCATCGGTGCCGCGCCAAGAACCCGGCGTGCGGCGCGCCAGGCGAAGCTGGCCTTGCCGACGCCACGCGGTCCGGTGATCATCCACGCGTGATGCAGGCGCCCGCTCTGCCAGGCCTTCGCGAAAGCCTGTTCTGCGGCCTCGTGGCCGAACAGGTCATAGCGCTCGCGAGGCGGCAGGCAGCCCGGCTGGACGTCGGACCCGGTATCCGGATCCGTACTCATGCCGGGGCGCCGAGCCGCGTCTCGATGGCCTGAAGGGCCGCCGCGGCGACGGCACCCGCATCCGACCCGGCATCCAGAACGACACAGCGGTCAGGCTCGGCCGCCGCAATGTCCAGGAAGGCCTGGCGCAGGCGAGCATGGAAATCCGCATCAAAGCGCTCGAAGCGTGTCGCATCCTCGCCGCGCGCGACCGTCCGCTCCAGCCCGGTCCGCGGGTCGAGGTCGAGCACCAGGGTCAGGTCCGGCCGGAAATCGCCCAGCGCGGCCGCATGCAGCTGGCGGATACGGTCGAGCGGAACGCCGCCGGCCGTGCCCTGGTAGGCCATGGTGGAATCGGCAAAGCGATCGGAAATCACCCAGGCGCCACGGGCCAGTGCAGGTTCGATCAGCCGTTCGACATGATCGACACGGGCGGCATACATCAAGAGCGCTTCGGTGACCGGGGACCAGCGATCCGTCGCGCCCTTGAGCAGGATGTCGCGCAGGACTTCCGCGCCCGGCGTACCGCCGGGCTCCCGGGTGACGACCACATCCAGGCCTTTTGCCGCAAGAGCGGCCTGCACGGCCTTGATCAGTGTCGTCTTGCCGGCGCCCTCGCCGCCTTCAAGTGTGATGAACTTGCCCCGCACGCCGATCAGCCCCGGATCATGTGGACAAGCGCAGCCCCGATACGGCCCATCAGCCCCTTGCGGGGAACGTCATTCGCTGCGACCAGCGGGAAATCCTGCGGCTCCATCCCGGGCGCTTCGACGGTCAGCGTGGCGATGACATCGCCTTCCGCGACCGGCGCCGAAACGGGGCCGTCATAGTTCACCGAAACCGTCATGTCGCGGCGGGCCCGGCGATGCAGGCCGACGGCAATGTCTTCGTCGACACGCAGGGCGACGGTGGACGCCGTGCCCATGAAGACCTCGGCTTCATGCTCGACCGTGTCACCGGCCGCGAAAAGATCGTAGACGCCGTAATCGGTCAGCGCCGCACGCATCATGCGCTCGGCCTCGGCGGCGCGGGCCGCATTCGAGTCCATGCCATTGAAGACGATGATGCGGCGTTCGCCATCGCGTTCGGCAGATCCGACAAGGCCGTAGCCGCTGTCTTCCGTATGGCCGGTCTTCAGTCCGTCGGCACCGGAGAACACACCGAGCAGCGGGTTGCGATTATACTGGCGGATGCCGTTATAGGTGAATTCCCGCTCGGCCCAGATGCCATAGAAATCCGGATGATCGCGGATCAGGATCTGCGCGATGCGGGCAAGATCCTCCGCGCTGACCATGTGATCCGGGTCGGGCCAGCCTGTGGAATTGGCAAAGTGCGCATTCTCCAGGCCCAGCTCGCGGGCACGCTGGGTCATCATGTCGGCAAAGGCCGCCTCGCTGCCGCCGATCGCCTCGGCCAGAACGATGCAGGCATCATTGCCGGACTGGATGATGACACCGCGCAGCAGGTCCTCGACGCGGGCCCGGCTGTTCACGTCCAGAAACATGGTCGACGACCCTGAGGCCGCGCCGCCGCGGCGCCAGGCCTCTTCGGAGACGGGCAGTTCATCGTCCAGCGACAGCGAGCCCGACTCGATGGCTTCCAGGGTCATCAGCACCGTCATCATCTTGGACATGGAGGCCGGCGGCATGGGCTCGTCGCCATTTTTCGAGAACAGGACCGTGCCTGTCTCGAAATCCATGATCACCGCATGGCTGGCATCGGTCTCATAGGTGTTCTGGGCGGCGGCCGGTGCGGCTGCAACCGGAATGGCGAAAAGAAGAATCGCAAGAAGACTGCGCACGGAGGAACTCCCTGGCCGGAATCAGATGGGGCGGCTTGGCAACAGGAAGCATCAAAGCGCGGCAAGACCATGGCGTCCAGCGCCACGGACGCAGCAGGCTCAGTCGAGGGCGACGATCCGGGCGCCGAACACGCCCCAGTCGGCCAGGCTGGCCCGTGCCGCATCGGCACCGCTGCGATCGGCCCAGCGCCCGAAGAAGACCCGGTATATCGGGCCATGGTCGGACTGGCCGGGCTCGACCCACACCTCGCCCGCTCCGGCGACGCGCCGGACCAGCCGGTCGGCATTGTCCGCATCGCTGAAAGCGCCGAGCTGCAACGTCACATCCCGTCCGGCGCGGACCGGGATGTTGTCGACGGCAGCCACGGTCTGTGCTGTGGCCGGGCTGGATGGTTGCATAGCGGGAGCTGTAGCAGCCGCACCGGCGACCCGGACATTGCGCTGAGGTGGCGGTGCATCGGGATGGGCCGGACCGAGATAGCGGACCCGGACCCGGGCGAGTCCCGAACCGATATAATCCAGCTCGGTTGCCGCAGCGCGGGACAGATCGATAATCCGGTCGTCCACGAAGGGGCCGCGATCATTGACG
>PANX01000013.1 GCA_002707795.1 Maricaulis sp. | reverse complement strand
TGACGGTGACGATGTGCACGCCCTTGCCGGTCAGCGCGTTGAGATAGGTCGGCAGGGTGGCGACCAGCGTCTTGCCCTCACCGGTCTTCATTTCGGCGATGGAGCCTTCGTGCAGCACCATGCCGCCCATCAGCTGCACGTCGTACGGGCGAAGGCCCAGAGCGCGCTTGGCGGCCTCGCGCACGGCGGCAAACGCCTCCGGCAGCAGGTCGTCCAGCTTCTCGCCCTTGCCGAGCCTTTCGCGGAATTCCGCGGTCTTGCCCTTCAGGGCGTCGTCGGAGAGTGCCTGGAAGTCGGGCTCCAGGGCGTTGATCTTTTCGACCATCGGCCGCATGCGGCGAAGTTTGCGGTCGTTCTCGGTTCCGAAGATCTTGCGGGCTATAGACAGCATGTGGTTCTGGCTTTGCGTACAACTGGACCGGCGTCCGGCGCTCGAGTCCGTCCCTCTCGCCGGAGACGCCAACATTGCTTTGAAACGTCAGGGTGACTTAAGGATGGGGGGGATGGGTGTCAATCAAGCCGCGCGGCGCCTGCCATGCGGCAATTTCCCGTAAAGGACTGCCAGCGTGGCCATTCTGCGGTTTTTTGTAGGACTGTTGTTGATTTCCGCGAGCCTCGCGGCCTGTGGTCCGGAGCCCCGGCGGCCGGCAGAACCGGGCGTCGATCCGGCGGTTCGCGTCGCGCCCGACGAGGCGGACCCCGTCGTGGCACGGGTCGACGGTACGGTGATCCGCCGGTCCGATGTCGAGCGCGAGGCGCGCTCGCAATCGGGCGATGACGAGATGGTGCTGCAGCCGGGCGATGCCGAGTTCGAGCGGGTTCTGGACGAGCTGATCGATCAGCGCCTGCTGGCTCTGGAGGCACGCCGGCGCGGTCTTCACCAGTCGGAAGAGGCGCGCCGCCGCATGGCGCTCGCCGAAGAGCGCATCCTGGGCAATGTCCTGGTCGAGACGGCGCTGGCCGACGCCGTGACGGAAGAAACCATCCAGCGTATCTATCGCGAGCAGATCCGCCTGATCCCGCTGGGCGAGGAGGTGCGGGCGCGCCATATCCTCGTCGATACGCGCGCCGAGGCCGATGCGATCGCGCAGCTTCTGGCCGAGGGGCGCGACTTTGCCGAGCTGGCCGTCACGATGAGCCAGGACCAGGCGACGCGGCTGGAAGGCGGGGATCTGGGCTATTTCACCCGCGAGGGTATTCTGCCCGCCTTCGGCTCTGTGGCCTTCTCGACGCCCGAGGGCGAGGTATCCGAGCCCTTCCGCAGCGAATTCGGCTGGCACTTGCTCAAAGTGGTCGACCGCCGCCGCCAGCCGCCGCCCTCGATCGAGGCGCTGCGCCCCAACATCGTGCGCTTCTACACCTTCGATCAGCTGGAGGCCCTGATTGACGGGCTCCGGGCGGATGCACAGATCGAGCGGCCGGAGATCGTTATCGAGCCCCGGTCGGGTGAAGAGCCGGACATCTCTGCCGGGCCGGAGGCTCATGACGGCGATCTGCCCGGCGAGGACGACAGTCCGGACGAGCCGGGTTAAGCCGGTATTCACCGCGTTTCTGCACCCGATCTTAAAGGAGTTCACGCACGATGTCGGCTGGTGGCCCCAAACCGGTGATCCATGTCGCCGCCTGTGCCTTGCTGGATCCGGATGGACGGATCCTCATCGCCAGACGGCCCGAGGGCAAACCGATGGCAGGGCTTTGGGAGTTTCCCGGCGGCAAGATCGAGCCGGGGGAAACGCCGGAGCAGACCGTTGTCCGGGAGCTCCGTGAGGAATTGGGAGTGGAGCCATGCGAGCGATGCCTGCATCCCTTCGCCTTCGTATCCCATCCCTACGAGACCTTTCATATCGTGATGCCGCTTTTCCTGTGCCGCACCTGGGACGGGTTCGCCCGTCCGCTGGAGGGGCAGGAGATCGCCTGGGTCCGCAAGGAAAAGCTGGGNGAGTACCGGCTCTCGCCGGCGGACCGGTCGCTGGCCGCGGAAATTCGCGACCGGCTCTGATCCGGCGCCTGTCCGATTTCGCGCATGACACACGCGGTGCCACGGCCATCGAATACTCGATCATTGCCGTGCTGATTTCGATCATGATCATCGGCGGCCTGACCCTGATCGGTCCGGCCATCATGGACATGCTCGACCAGGCCTCGGCGCCCTTCTAGCGGCCGGCCTTCTCTCCCAGCGACTGTTCACGAACGCCCAGCGCGTCCGCCAGCCGGTGTGTCGCGGAACCGGGGCGCTTCGGCTTGGGCTGGTCCGGGTGTGGCGCCCAGCCGGCTGCGTGCACGATCTCGAATGTCGCCCGGATGCGGCCGTCCTCGTCGGCAAACTGCTGTGCATAAAGCTCTGCCGTCCGCATGAAGAGCGCCCGCGTGGCCGGGTTCCGGGGCCGGTCGGCGAGGACCGAGGTCTCGCCCATGCCGCGCAGATCGGCCATCAGGGCGAAGACATTGTTGTAGCGCACGGTCACGCGGTCGATATCCGCAACCGGCATGGCAAAGCCGGCGCGCTGCATCAGTGCCGCCATGTCGAACGTGCCGGCATAGGGCGAAACGCGCGCACTGGCACCGCCGGTCAGTTCGCTCTCTGCCGTCATCAGGCAGCGCCGCAGCTCGTTCAGGGTCGAACCGCCCAGCATGGACGCAGCAAAGAAACCGTCCGGCTTGAGCGCGTGATTGATCTGCACCAGCACGCCGGGCAGGTCGTTGGTCCAGTGCAGCCCCCAGGGCGCCAGGACGAGATCCAGGCTTTCTTCCGCGAAGGGCAGGGCCTCCTCGTCCAGCGCCAGGGCCGGACGGTCCAGCGTTTCAGCCACTTGCGGCGACAGGTCTGCGCTGGCCAGCCAGCCGATCTTGCCGCCGGCAGGGCGGGCCGTCAGCTCGTCGGCCAGACCCGGCCCGCCACCCAGTATGGCCCCGCGCTCGAAGTCCCGTGTGACACTCTCCACCCGGTCGCAGATATCGTCGAATGCACGCCGAACGAGAAAGTTGTAGTCTGCCAGACGGGCCGCAGCGCGGTTGCGGCGTGTGCGCAGCAGGGTCCGGTCGAAAAGGCGGGGCGGCGTGTCGGAATTCATGGTGCGGGATATGCCGTCTAAGGGGCGCCGGGGAAAGGGGGCGGGTGTGTGATTGGCGAAATTGCCAGCCGTCTGGCCGATCTGGCCTGGCCGCCGGTCTGCCCGGTGACGGGCGGCGCTGTCGATGCCAGCGGCCGGTTGCAAGCGGCGGGCTGGGCCCGGCTGACCTTTCTGGATGCGCCCTGGTGCGGCGTGTGCGGCCTGCCCTTTCCCTATCCCGGCGGCAGTGCGTCCACATCTGCAACATTGTGCGCCCTGTGTGTCGCAAAACAGCCCGTTTACGACCTCGTCCGTGCCCCGTTGGCGTATGACGATGCCTCACGTCCGCTTGTGCTCGGGTTCAAGCATGGCAGCCGGCGCGAGATGATCGATCAGTTCGCCCGCTGGATGATTGCGGCGGGCCGCGACGGCCTTGACGGTGCCGATGCCATCCTGCCGGTGCCGCTGCACTGGCGGCGCCTGCTGGCGCGCCGCTACAACCAGTCGGCGCTGCTGGGCGCTGCGATCGCCCGGCTGTCCGGTGTGCCGATGGAAACCGGCTGGCTGCTGCGCCGTCGCGCTACCCCCAGCCAGGCCGGACAGAGCGCCCGTTCGCGCAAGCGCAATGTCGCCGGCGCCTTCCATGTGCCGGAGCGCAGCCGCGTCGAGGGCCGCCGGCTGGTTCTGGTTGACGATGTCTTCACGACAGGCGCGACGGCGACGGCCTGTGCCCGGACGCTGAAACGGGCGGGTGCGGCGCACGTATCGGTTATGACACTGTGCCGCGTTGTCAGGTCCACGGATCCCACTATCTAGGGAGGCTGAACGGATTTTCCGGCCGTCCGCCCGTCGCGGCCGGCCTGTACACGGAGTAGTTTCATGGCTGAAGTGACTATCTATACGCGCCCGATGTGCGGTTATTGTGCCCGCGCGATTTCCCTGCTGAAACAGAAGGGCGTGGCGTTCAACGAGATCGACGCCGGCTTCGACCAGGCCAAGCGCAACGAGATGATCCAGCGCTCGAATGGCGGCCGCACCTTCCCGCAGATTTTCGTCGGCGATATCCATATCGGCGGCTGCGACGACATGATGGCTCTTGAACGGGCCGGCAAGCTGGATGATATGCTCGCCGCCTGATGAGCCAACTCGACATTGCCCTCGTGCAGATGTGCTCGGGGATCGCCCCCGCCGCAAACATCAAGGACGCCATCCGCCTGATCCGGGATGCGGCGGCCACCGGCGCGCAGCTTGTCGCCACGCCGGAAACCACGCATCTCGTGCAGAAGAATGCCGCGGAAGCCTTCAAGGTGCTGCACGCGCCGGAGACCGAACCGGCCCTGCCGGCCTTCTCGGCCCTGGCGCGCGAACTGGGCATCACGCTGCTGATCGGCTCGCTTGCCGTGCGCACGCCGGACGGCCGGGCGGCAAACCGCAGCTTCCTGTTCGGCCCCGATGGTGCCCTTCTGGCGACCTACGACAAGGCGCACATGTTCGATGTCGGCCTGGGCAAGGGCGAGACCTACCGGGAAAGCGACAATTACGCGCCGGGCGACCGGCTGGTCGTGGCGGATGCGGCCGGTGTCCGGCTGGGCCTGTCGATCTGCTATGATGTGCGCTTCGCCTATCTCTACCGGCGCCTGGCCAAGGCGGGTGCCCGGATCCTGGCCGTTCCGGCCGCTTTCACCCGGCCGACCGGACGTGCCCACTGGGAGGTGCTGCTGCGGGCCCGGGCGATCGAGACCGGCAGCTATGTCATCGCGCCGGCGCAGTCGGGCCTGCATGAGGACGGCCGCAAGACCTGGGGGCATTCGATGATCATCGGTCCCTGGGGCGAGGTCGTCGCCGTCCGCAAGGATGCCGAGCCGGGTGTGCTGAGCGCGCGGATCGATCTCGACAAGGTCGCCGAGGCCCGCCGCCGCATTCCCGCCCTGGAGCATGACCGCGATCTTGCCGGTCCGGACATGCCGTCACCGACATGATCCGCTATGCGCTGCGCTGTGACCAGGACCATGAATTCGAGGCCTGGTTCTCCAGTTCCGATGCCTGCGACGACCAGATCGAACGCGAACTGGTGCAATGCCCCGAATGCGGATCCAGCGACGTGCACAAGGCGCTCATGGCGCCGGCCGTATCGACCGCCCGCAAGCGCGAGGCGGCGTCTCCGGAGGCGCAGTTCCGCGACCTTGCCGACCGGGGCAAGGCGCATATCCGCAAGAATTACGACTATGTCGGCGGCGATTTCNCCCGCGAGGCGAGGGCCATGCATGCGGGCGACAAGCCGGAACGCCTGATCTATGGCGAGACCACGCCGGAAGAGAGCCGCAAGCTCCTCGATGACGGCGTCCCGGTCGCCCCGCTCCCCGACATCATGGCCCCGACACCGCCGAAGAAGGCGAACTAGGCCAGGCTCCGCCCTGCGACACGGTCAGACCGTCGGGACTGTGCCGCCGTCAATCGTCACCTCGGTGCCATGGATGGCCTTCGCGCGGTCGGATGCGAGGAAGGCGATCGTTTCGGCGACCTCTTCCGGCCGGGCCGGGCGGCCGATCGGAATGCCGCCGAGCGCGTCCAGAATGCTTTGCCTTGCGGCGGTCTCGCCGGTTCCCGCATTCTCGGCGATGCGCTGCACCAGGGCTTCGGCGGCTTCGGTATAGATCCATCCCGGTGCCACGGCATTCACCCGGACGCCCGCCGGGCCGACCTCTTTCGACAGCGATTTGGAATAGGTGCTCAGCGCCGCCTTTGCGGCGGCATAGGCTGTGGTGGAGTCGTGAAGGGGCAGGCGCCGCTGGATCGAGGTGACGTGGATGATCGCGCCCTCCTGGCGGGCGAGCATGCCGGGCAGGAAGGCCCGGTCCAGCCGGACGGCACTGAGCAGGTTGAGCTGCAGCTCACCGTGCCAGATATCGTCCGAAAGTGCTGCAAAGCCGCCTGCCGGCGCCGTCGATCCGCCCAGGCAATGGACCAGGATGTCGATACCGCCAAAGGCATCGGTGACCGCGTCGGCCAAGAGCTGAACACTGTCCGGCTGCGTCAGGTCAGCCTGCACGAACAGGTCGGCATTCACACCGCCGGGCGGTGTCGAGCGGGCGGCGGTGGCAACGCGGGCTCCGCGGCTGCGGAACAGGTCCACAGTGGCTGAGCCCGTTCCTTTGGTGCCGCCGGTCACCAGGACGCGCTTGCCGGTGAATTCCGGTGTCGCAACAGACGGCATCAGGCAATCTCCAGCGAGGCGATCCGGTCGGCGTCCATCCCGAAGCGGTAGGTCAATGCAATCGGGCTGCCCGGAAAGCTGCCGGACACCGTGGCCGGCACAAATACGGCGCCATCCCTGTACTCTGCCGGGCCGGGGTCAGCATGGAAGTCGTATGCGTCGACCGTCTGCTTCAGCCAGGCTTCGATCGCGGCCCTGCCGATATGATCCCGGCTCTCGTCCCGGACGCGGGCATCCGCGGAAAACTGTGCAGCGGCGCGATCGAGGTCGCGGCGATTGGCAGCGTCGAAATATGCGGCGATGGAAGAAGGAAGTGTCTGCGTCATGGCCATCTCCTGGTTGGCGGAGGCCGCGCCTCCGGATTGATCTGGAAGGCAAGTGGAGCGACACTGGGAAAATGACAAGTACGCACGATAAAGTCTGGTACGCACCAAAAAGTAAGTTAGAAGCCTTCACGGCGGAGACGGCCGCCGAAGGCGTGGTCAACACGCTGCGCATCGTCGAGGGGCGATGGAAGCTGGTGATCCTCTTCCATCTCTTCGACGGCAAGGTGATGCGCTTTTCCGAGCTGGAACGCGCGATCCCGGCCATCTCGCAAAAGATGCTCACCCAGCAGCTGCGCCAGCTGGAAAGCGATGGCGTGGTGTTCCGGAAGGTCTATCCCGTGGTTCCGCCCCGGGTCGAATATCGCCTCACCGAGTGGGGCCAGGCGCTTTGCCCGGCGCTGGACGCCCTTTTGACCTGGGCCGACCAGCGCGAGGCCCTGCAGCCGGACACGTCCTCGCAGACCGTCTGAGCACTGTCCTAGGCCAGCCGCAGCTGCCAGGACACGCCGAAACGGTCGACAATCCAGGTGAATTTGCGGGCGAAGGGATAGGTGTCGAGCGGCATCAGGATTTGCCCGTCGGTCGACAGGGCGTCGAACAGCCGGTCGAGTTCAGCCTCTGTCTCGCATTCGGCAAACAGCGATATCGCCGGTGTGAAGGAGAAATCGTGCTTCGACGGCGAGTCGATGCAGTGATGCAGGCGGCCATTGAGGGTGAAGGCGGCTTTCTCGATGCTGCCTTCGGGACCTGGACCCTTCGGGCCATAACGCTCGACGTCCAGCACCTGCGAGTTCTCGAACAGCGAGGTGTAGAGGGACATGGCGGCTTCGGCCTGACCCTCGAACATCAAAAACGGGGCGACGCTGGCGGTCATGACGAATTCCCTCGCGGCGTGGCCACCGTCGACATTCGGAATTCCCGAAACACGCGTCAACCGCCCTGCAGGTGTCAGAGCGAGACTTCGCCTTTCAGGATGCGGATGCCGGCGCCCTGGCCGTTCGACCAGGCGATCTCGCCCAGCACGGTCTGACCGTTGACCTCCAGCTGCATGGCGCGCCCGGCCTCGCCGAGATTGGGACCTGCCACACCGATACCGGTTTCGGAGATGTCGCGAATGACAATCTCGCCGGCCGCTTCGGACGAGGTGAAGCGGCCGGTCACGCCTTCAACCGCGCGGCGGGCATAGCTGCGGCTGTCCGCGTCATGCAGGTCGGTGTCGAGTGCCTCGGCGAGCGTGTCGAGCAGATGCAGGACTTCCTGGCTCGCCGTCTCCAGATCGGCCAGGCGCTCGAAGGCACGCTTGTCCGCGCCGGCCTCGTGCGCCTGCAGGACCTCGCGGGCAATGTCGTGGACACGGGCGTGCGGCGCCTCGAGCGCCTTGTAGGCCGGGTGGTTGCGCACCGATGCCACATCGAGCGTGTCGTACCACTTGCCCAGCCGGCATTGGTGGTGGGTTGGCAGATCGCCGGACTTGCCGGTCGTGCGCCCGACAATGATGTCCACAATGCGCTTCTTGAAGAAGACGTGATCGATCTTGGCCATCTGCACCAGCGACCGGTGACAGTCGGCGCGGAACCAGGACTGGGCATTTGCCAGGAAGGCATCGTTTGAGGCCTGCAGCGATGTGTTCATTTCTCCGAGGCGGCCGCTGTCGGACCGGGCGCGGTCGGCGACGCCGGCGATCTTCTCGGAAATTTCCGCGCTGGCACTCTTCTGCTGCTGCAGGATGGTCGAGATTTCCTGCATGCGCTGCGACACGCTGGAGACCTGTTCGCCGACCGTGCGGATGCTGGAATTGGCGCCGTCGATGGTTTCACGGCCGCGCTCGACTGCCGCGCGCGAGCTGGTGATGGCATTCTCGATCACGCTCATGCCGTTCTTCAGTGCCGTGATCCGCTCGGCAATGTCCTCGGTGGCCTTGGCGGCCTGGTTGGCCAGACTCTTCACTTCGCTGGCCACGACAGCAAACCCCTTGCCGGCATCTCCGGCGCGGGCGGCCTCGATCGTCGCGTTGAGGGCGAGCAGATTGGTCTGGTCGGAAATGGTCTGGATGACACCGAGGAAGCCGGAAATCTGTTCGGCGGCATCGTTGAGTTCAACCAGGCTGGACGCGCTGTCCTGCGAGGTGCGGTCAATCTCGGCGATCGAGGTCGCCACTTCGCCCATGGCCGCAACGCTGCGGCTGAGCGAGGTATTGGTCTCTTCGGCCTCGTCGGCGGCGGCGTCGGAATTCTGGGCGATCTGTTCGGCGGAGGCGACCATTTCCTCGGCTGCCGCCGAGATGGACTCGCTGTTCGCGGTGGATTCCTGCGTGGAGGACTGCAGCACGGCCATGTTCAGCATCATCTCGTTGACGCTGGAAATCGTGTTGGCGACACCGCGCAGATTGCCCAGCCGGGCATCCCGGTTCACCCGGTCTTCCAGCCGTTGGCGAATGCCGTTCTCATAGCCTTCCTGGGCGAGGCCAATGTCGAGAAAAGCGCGGCCGATGAAGGCCTGCAGCGCGGCCTGTGTCTTGCGCGGCGAGTGGCGATGTTTCGACATCAAGACCGGGATCGCCTGCAGGATAACGCGGCCATAGGCGGTCAGATACCAGTGCGAGGGCAGGCCGATCCGCGTGTGGGCCTCGGCGATGCGGATGGCGCGGCTTTCAAAATCCAGGCTCGGCGGATCGGTCAGCAGGCCCTTCCAGTGTGCCATCTGCCGCTTGCGGATGCCGGCCATGCCTTCTTCGAAGGGCGCGAATATTTCCGCGAGTTCGGGCTGTTTGCGTAGATCGGCGTAGAAATCGTCGAGAATGCTTTCCAGCGCCGGCTCCAGAACCGCCCAGACTTCCTTGCCTTCGTCAACGCTCCAGCCGTCGGGGCGCAGGAAGGCCTGCAGGTCATCGACCGAACTGGAACCGGAAGTGCGGGCAGAGGTCTTTCGGGCGGCTTGGGTCATGACGGATTCCTCGCGAAATGAGGCCGTCAAATTACCGTCCTGCGATTTCCAAAGGCTTAATTTCGGGAGGGTTTCTGTGCAACCGCCATGTAATTGACTGCAATATCCTCACCCAGCGAAAACTGGTCGTTGAGCGGGTTGTAGAGTACACCTACCGGTTCACTCATTTCCATCCCGCCTTCGCGCAATGCGGCGCGGATTTCGGCCGGCTTGACCAGTTTGGCAAAGCGGTGCGTGCCGCGCGGCAGCCAGCCCATGATCCATTCCGCGCCGACGATCGCGAGGGCGAAGGCCTTGGGCGTGCGGTTGATCGTCGCGCAGATCATCAGACCGCCGGGTTTCACCAGCTTCGTACAGTCGACCAGGAAGGCGTGCGGATCGGCAACATGCTCCATCACTTCCAGGTTCAGAACCACGTCGAAGGGCGGCTCGCCGGCCTCCAGCAATTGCTCGGCGACGCCGTGCCGGTAGTCGATCTCCAGCCCCTGCTCTTCGGCATGAACCGAGGCCGTCTTCACATTCGCTTCGGCAGCGTCGACACCCGTCACTTGTGCGCCCAGCCGCGCCATGGGTTCGCAGACCAGCCCGCCGCCACAGCCGATATCGAGAATGCGCAGGCCTTCAAGGGGCGTCGCGCCGGACAGGCCGAAATGCTCGCAGATCGTGTCGCGGATAAAGCCCAGGCGAACCGGGTTGAACTTGTGCAGCGGCTTGAACTTGGAATCCGGATCCCACCAGTCCGCCGCCATGCGCGAGAACTTCTCGACTTCCTCCGGATCGACCGAGGGGCGGGTGAGGGTGTCGGGCGCTGTCGCCGTTGCCATCCGTGTTTCTCCTTGCAGGCGAGCGTGCCCGCGATTGCGTTCGAGCGTTGCGTGCCCGGCCGTCTGCGCTTACCTAACCGCGAGCGCGACGACATGGGCGCCGGTCTTAATATGGCCTTGCCGATGCCGCTAATCGAGCCCGGTGCGACGTTATGGGCGCACCCGCCGGCAAGTAAAAGCGCGAGGGACAGGTTGAGGGACGGGTTCGAGGAAGCGGGCGAATGACACGCGTCGTGGCAAAATTCGGCGGCACGTCGGTCGGATCGGTCGAGCGTATCCGGCATTCCGCGGGCCTCGTGGCTGACGCTGTCCGGCGGGGCGAGAGCCTGGCCGTTGTCGTGTCGGCCATGGCCGGCGAGACCGACCGTATTCTCGGTCTGGCCGGTGCGTTCGGCGCAGGGCTCGGCGATGCCGAGGCCGATGTCGCCCTGGCGGCCGGCGAACAGGTGTCGTCTGCATTGATGGCGCTTGCCCTGCGCGAGGCGGGGTTCGAGGCGCGCTCTTTCCAGGGCTGGCAATTGCCGGTTGTGACGGACGGTCCGCCCGGGGCCTCCCGGATTGCCGGCATGGATGTCTCCGCGCTGGAGGCGGCGATGCAGGCCGGGGTCATCCCTGTGCTGGCGGGTTTCCAGGGCATCACATCGCAGGGCGAGATCCGCACGCTGGGGCGCGGCGGCACCGATCTGTCCGCAGCCGCGCTGGCGGCGGCGCTGGGCGCACGGTGCGATATCTATACCGATGTCGACGGCGTCTACACGACCGATCCGCGCATCGAACCGGCGGCCCGGCGTCTGGATGCGATCAGTCATGACGAGATGCTGGAACTGGCGGCCCAGGGCGCCAAGGTGCTGCAGACACGCTCGGTCGAGTTCGCGAAATCGCGCGGTGTGCCGATGCGGGTCCTGTCCTCCTTCCTCGAAGCCGGCGAAAGCCGCGGCACGGATGTCGTCGAGACGCAGGACATCGCGGAACGCCGCATCGTGTCCGGCGTTGCCTATGCGCGGGACCAGGCGCGGATTGCTCTCCTGGGGGCGTCCAACCGCTCGGAGCTCGCCGCCCGCACTTTTGCCATCCTCGCGGACGCGGAGATCGGGGTCGACATGATCGTCCAGGCACACACCCGCACGCCGGGTCGTGTGAATATCGAGTTTTCCGTCGCCCACCGCGACCTGGCCCGCGCCCAGGCGGCGCTGGAAGCCGGGCTGTCCGGCGCCGATATCTCGTCGGAGACGGGGCTGGCAAAAGTCTCTATTGTGGGCGCGGGGCTGCGCCAGCGGGCCGATATCGCGCGCTCCCTGTTTGCAGTGCTGGGCGAGCAGGGGATCAGCGTCAGGGTGCTGGCGACCTCGGAAATCAAGATTTCCGCCCTTATCGACAATGACGCCGTCGAGCGCGCCGTGCGGGCGTTGCACACGGCCTACGGACTGGAGCGGGTATAGCCGCATGGACGACCTGAAGACCCCTCCCATGCGCGATCCGCGCCGCCTGCTCAAGCGCATGCGCGAGCTCATGGCGGTGCAGGAGAACGCCCAGGCGCGCCTGGACCACCTCACCGCCATGATCGCGGAAGAGGCGGGGTGGGATGTCTGCTCGATCTATCTGTCCCGCCAGTCCAATGCGCTGGAACTGTGCGCCACCTTCGGTCTGAAGGCCGAGGCCGTGCACCATGTGCGCCTGCAGCCGGGCGAGGGCCTCGTCGGCCTGGTCGCCCGCCGGGCCCGGCCGCTCTCGACCTCGAATGCGCGGGCGCACCCGGCCTTCTCCTACAAGCCCGAGACGGGCGAGGAGCCCTTCAACACCTTTGTCGGCGTGCCGATCCTGCGCGGCGGCCGCATGGTCGGGGTGCTGACCGCCCAGACCTCCCAGGAACGCCAGGTCGCGACGGACGAGATCGAGACGCTGCAGACCGTCGCCATGGTGCTCGCCGAGATCGTCGCCTCCGGCGACATTGTCGACTCAGAGGAGATGGCCGGGCTGGACGTGCGCCAGTCACGGCCCGAGCGCTTCCAGGGCGGCGCCTTCTCCGGCGGGATTGCGCGCGGTGTCGCCGTGCTGTTCGAGCCGCATGTCGAGTCGGCACGGCTGATTGCCGACGATCCCGGCCGCGAGGAAGAGCGGCTCGACACGGCTATTTCCTCGTTGCGGATCCAGATCGACGAGATGCTGGACAGCGGCCGCATCCCCTTCGGTGGGCCGACGCGCGACGTGCTGCAGGCCTATCGCATGTTCGCCCATGACCGCGGCTGGCTGGAACGGCTGCGTGAGGCAGTGCGGCGCGGCCTGACCGCCGAGGCGGCGGTCGAGCGCGTGCGGAACGAGAACCGGGCGCGGCTGATGAAGGCGGCGGACCCGACCTTCCGCGAGCGCCTGCACGATCTGGAAGATCTCGCCAACCGCCTGCTGCGCCACCTCAATGGCGGCGCCAAGTCCACGGCCGAACTGCCGGACAATGCGATCATCATCGCGCGCAATATCGGTCCGGCCGAACTGCTGGAGTTCGACCGCGAGAAGCTCAAGGGCATCGCGCTGGAAGAAGGTTCGGCCCAGTCACACGCCGCGATCGTCGCCAAGGCGCTCGGCATTCCGCTCGTCGGTCGCCTGGAAGGCGCGCTCGACCAGGCCGAGGATGGCGATCCGGTCATTCTGGACGGCGAGTTCGGCGTGCTGCACATCCGGCCGCAGGTCGATGTCACCGAAACCTACGACGCCCGCATCCAGACCCTGTCGGAACGCCGGCTGGCCTATGCCGAGCTGCGCGGACCGGCGGTGTCGGCCGACGGCGTGCGGATCGGCCTGCACATGAATGCGGGCCTGCTGATCGAGCTGATGGCGCTGGACGAGACGGGCGCCGACGGTGTCGGCCTGTTCCGCACCGAATTCCAGTTCATGGTGGCCGAGACGCTGCCGCGCCTGTCGGCCCAGTCGGCGGTCTACAAGTCGGTGCTGGATGCGGCAGGCGAGCGGCCGGTCGTGTTCCGCACGCTCGATCTGGGCGGCGACAAGGTCGCGCCCTTTGCGCCCTCGACCAAGGAGCCCAATCCGGCGCTGGGCTGGCGGGCCATCCGCATGGGCCTCGATCGCCCCGGCCTGCTGCGCTACCAGCTGCGCGCCCTGATCCTGGCCGCGGCGGGCCGGCCCCTGAAAGTCATGTTTCCGATGATCTCGGCGCCCTGGGAAGTGCGGGCGGCGCGCGACATGCTCGACCGCGAGCTGCGTCATGCCGAACGGGCAGGCTATGTCATGCCGTCGGATGTGAAGGTCGGTATCATGTTGGAGACGCCGGGCATGGCCTGGGCGCTGGAGCATGCAATCGATGCTGTCGACTTCGTCGCCGTCGGCGCCAACGACCTGATGCAGTATTTCTTCGCGGCAGACCGGCAGAATTCGCGTGTCTCGGATCGGTACGATGTGCTCAGCCCGGCTGCTCTCGACCTTCTCAAACGGGTACGCGATATCTGCGCCGAACACGACACGCCGGTGTCCGTATGCGGCGAAATTGCCTCCAAGCCGCTGGAGGCGGCCGTGCTGATAGGCCTTGGTTACCGAAGTCTTTCCATGGCCGCACCGAATATCGGCCCGATCAAGAAACTCGTCTCCGGTCTCGACGTCGAAAAACTTGGCACCTGGCTTGCGAGCCGGCTTCAGAGCCCCGCAGACAGTCTGCGTCCGCTTCTCCTCCAGGCAGGGGAAGACGCCGGATTGCCTCGCGAGGCTGTTGAAAACGGTCGAGGGATTTGATCTTATAGAGCGGGGTTAGGGCAAAGTTACCCTTAATTGCGTTCTTGGGTGACGATCGCTCCGGGGAGAGAGCGGTAGATGGCTATTATGGGTCAAGCATCGGGTGCGGACTTTGTTCCGGTGGATGCTGTCTATGCTGACGACAGCATCGGGTATGTCCAGTTGACGGCCGGCGACCGGCTGCGCGAGGCGCGGTCGAAGATGAACCTGTCGCTCAAACAGGCTGCCGAACGCACCCGGATCCGCGCCGACTATCTTGAAGCTCTTGAAAACATGGACCCGCGCGGCCTGCCGGCCCGGGCCTATGCTGTTGGCTATCTGCGCACCTATGCCAGCTTCCTGTCGCTCGAGCCCGCCGGGCTCGTCGAACAGTTCAAGCGCGAGGTCGATACCGAGACCGGCCGGGCAGCGCCCAGTGCCGCGACCCCGACGCGCAAGCCGATCAAACTGCCGCGCGGTCTGTTCGGCGTGGTGGTCATCCTTGCCGCGCTGGCCGGTGTGGCCTGGTGGTATTCCCAGCAGGTCGGCACGGGCGGTATTCTGGGCAATCCGCCCTCGCCGCCGGATGCCGCGCCGGAATGGGCGCGTCCCGGTTTCGACGTGGCCGCGATGGCGCCCAGTCTCGACGATATCTGGACCGGACTTCCGCTCGGCAAGGCCGGAACGGCCGCCGGCACGGTGGTGATGCGCGCCCTGTCGCCGACCTGGATCGAGGTCCAGGACGCGTCCGGCCGTATCCTGTTCGCCCGCGAACTCGCCGCCGGCGAGACCTATCAGGCGCTGGAGCCGGGGCTGACCGTGTCGGCAACCGATGCAGGCGCGATCCAGCTGGAGCATGAGGGCGAGATCGTCGGCACGCTCGGCGAACTCGGTGCACCGGTCGAGAACCTGCCGGTTCTCGCCCAGTTGCAGCCCCAGGACGACGTGCAGCCGCAGTAATCTGTCGCACCCCGGTCGAAACATCGCCGCATTGACGCTATATGCGCACTGGACGGCTGTTGGACGGCCGCGAAGGGAGTGACGGATGTTGCAAGCCGGTAAGGATCCCCGCAGCGTGAGACCGTGGCGCATGATCGAGCGCCGCAAGAGCCGCACCATCCGCGTGGGCGGACTGGAAGTGGGCGGCGATGCGCCGATCACGGTCCAGACCATGACCAATACGCCGACGGCGGACGCGGCCGCGACGATCGACCAGATCCGCCGTTGCGAAGAGGCAGGCGCCGACATGGTGCGCGTCTCCTGTCCCGACGAGGACTCCACGGCGGCTTTCCGCACGATTGCCAGGGCGGCGAAAGTGCCGCTGATCGCGGACATCCATTTCCACTACAAGCGCGGCATCGAGGCTGCCGAGGCCGGGGCGGCCTGCCTGCGCATCAATCCGGGCAATATCGGTTCGATGGACCGGGTGAAGGATGTCGTCCAGGCGGCGCGCGATCATGGCTGTGCCATCCGGATCGGCGTCAATGCCGGCTCGCTGGAGCGCCACCTGCTGGAGAAATACGGCGAGCCCTGTCCCGAGGCGATGGTGGAAAGCGCGCTGGATCATGCCCGCATCCTCGAAGACCTCGATTTCCGCGATTACAAGATTTCCGTGAAGGCGTCCGACGCCTTCCTCACCGTGGCGGCCTACCAGGCGCTGTCCGAAGCGACGGATGCGCCCCTGCACCTCGGTGTCACCGAGGCCGGCGGGCTGCGCACGGGCACGGTGAAATCTGCCATCGGCATCGGCTCGCTCCTGTGGGCGGGGATCGGCGACACGATCCGCGTCTCGCTGTCGGCCGAACCGGAAGAGGAAGTGAAGGTCGGCTTCGACATTCTCAAATCGCTCGGCCTGCGCACCCGCGGCGTCAATATCATCGCCTGCCCGTCCTGCGCCCGGCAGGGTTTCGATGTCATCCGGACTGTGGAAAAGCTCGAGCAGCGGCTGGCGCATATTTCCGAGCCGATCTCGCTGTCGATCATCGGCTGCGTGGTCAACGGTCCCGGCGAGGCGTTGATGACGGACCTGGGTTTCACGGGCGGCGGAGCAGGCCGTGGCAAGATGTACGTGTCCGGGCGGCCGGATCACAATGTCTCCAACGAGGAGATGATCGATCACATCGTCGAGATGGTCGAGGCCCGCGCCGCGCAGATGCGCGCGGAGAGCATGGCGGAGACCGCTGCGGAATAAGAGGGCTGGACGGCCGGGCACTGGTTGTGGCACGGGCTTTTTTCCGGACCGTTGCCGGTTTAGTGAAATGCACGCATGGGGAGAGTCCGGATTCGCGGATTCTCCGGTTGGGGGAAAATCATGCAGGTCAGGATCTACGGGCTGAAGAATTGCGATACTTGCCGCAAGGCGGTGAAGGAGCTGGAAGAGGCCGGCCGGGATCACGAGTTTGTCGATATCCGCGACGAGCTCGACCGGGTTCGCAAAGTACCGGCCTGGATCGATGCCGTGGGCGCCAAGAAGCTCGTGAACACCCGGTCGACGACCTGGCGGAATCTGTCGGCAGAAGACAAGCTGATCGCCGAGGATGATCCCGCCGGTTTGCTCATCACCTATCCCACGCTCATCAAGCGGCCCGTCATCGAGGCCGGCGACACCGTCATTGTGGGCTGGAGCGGCGATACGCTGGCCAGGCTCACGGCCCCGGAATGAATGCCGCGCTGAGAGCCCGCTGCGATCTCGATCTCGGCTTTCCCTTCCACACCGATGGCAGTCCGGCAGACCGGCTCGAACGCGTTGCTGCCTATATGCGATCTGCGGGCCTGAGTGCGGAAGCCTATCTGACGGGTGAGAGCGTCGCCCGGCTGGAAGCACGCATGGCGAGCCTGTTCGGCAAGCCGGCGGCGGTCTGGTTTCCCTCCGGCACCATGGCCCAGGGTGTCGCGGCCCGCCTGCACTGCAAGGCTGCCGGCAATGCCCGTCTCGGCCTGCATCCGACCTCGCATCTCGCCCTGCACGAAGAAGACGGCCATATCCATCTGCACGGGCTGGAGCCGGTGAGCTGTGGCGCGTGGCCCCGTCCTCTGAGTGCGGACGACCTGCCGGCCGATGCCGGGTGTACCATCATCGAACTGCCGCAGCGCCATAATGGCGGTGCGCTGCCCGGCTGGGATACGCTGCAGGCAATCAAGGCGCGTGCGCGGGAAACCGGCCAGGCGCTGCACATGGACGGCGCGCGGATCTGGTCCCTTCCGACAGCCTGGCCCGGGCATGACCTGCCCGAAATCTGCGACGGCTTCGCCTCGGTCTACGCCTCCTTCTACAAGGATCTCGGCGCCTCGGGCGGCGCTATCCTGGCCGGCGAGGCGGACTTCGTGGACGAGGCCCGCCTGTGGCTGGCGCGCATGGGCGGACGTCTCGTCTCGGCCTGGCCGATGGTGCCCGATGCCCTGCGCGTTCTGGACACGAGGCTGCCGCAGATCCCGCTCTTCGTGGAACGGGCGCGCGGTATCGCGATGGGTGTGGGGGACCAGCCCGGCCTGTCGATCACGCCCGATCCGCCGCAGGTGAACATGATGCATGTCCGGCTGGACTGCGATATCGCGACGGCCGAAGCCGCCCGCGATGCCGCGGCCGAGGCAACGGGTGTCTGGCTCGGCAACCGGTTCTGGCATTTCGAGCACGACCCGGTGCCCGCTCTGGAGCTCTGTGTCGGCGAACGGGCTTTCCAGGCCGATATCATGCGCATTGTCGACGCTATCCGCGCCATGGGCGCCTACGTGACCGCGGCTCAGTCGACCAGCGGGTAGAGCGTCAGGCGCACGTCCATCGCTTCGCCATTGCGCAACAGGCTGAGATCGAGAATTTCGGGCGGTGTGCCGTCGATCGAACAATCCCGGTCGCGCATCGTGCGGCCGTTGAAATGGGTGATGACGTCGCCTGTCAGCACACCGGCATCGAAGGCGGGGGAGTTGGCGATCACGGTGGCCACGCGCATGCCGTCGCCCTGCGGCACCAGGACCAGACCGTGTGTGATCAGCGGTTCGAAGGTGATGGGCGTGTCCGGGTCGTGACGCACCATGCGGACGCGTTCATGGCGCTGGTCGAAGGTCCACACGAAGTGCCGCATGGCCTGTCCGCCCAGAATTTCCGTTTCGGGCGTGGACTCGATCACCGGCTGGATCAGCACATTATCGCCGATCTGCGCATTTCCCGCGAGGCGTGCGGCGGAGCGGCGCTCGATTTCCGCAAAGCGGACGGCGGCGCCCGTCGCGCGCGGCGGCGCGACCGTGTCGTAGCGCTCCAGATTGCGCAGGACGATCGGGCTCAGCGCTGCGCCGCTGTCGATCAGCAGGCGTCGCGTGCGATCGGGAAAGCTGACGCGGATCCAGGGGCGGGTGTCAGGACCGTTCGCATCGAACACGGTCACGCCGTCCGGGCGGGGCAGGGCGCCGCTCTCCACCCGCATCTCGCCCAGGCCGTAATCGAGCGTCAGCAGTACGTCCTCAAAGGCGTCATATTCGAGTATGCCGTCGATCTCGCGCCCCAGGGCAATCGAGAGGTGATCCAGCTCGCGGACTCCCGCCCGCAGGCCGGTCAGGGCGACGGGCCCGGTGGTGACGCGTCCGAAATTCGCCCGCACGCCGCTGTCCAGCCGCTGCCCGGAGACGCGCTCTATACTGTCCGGATCGACATAGCTGGCCGACGCACCCGTATCGTAGAGAAACCAGAGCGTCCGGTCTTGCGCCGTCTCGCCGTCGCGCACGTCCAGCGTCACCGGCAGGAAGAAATAACCGCGGCACATCTGCGAGGGCAGGACGACCGGATCGATCGTGCGGGCGGCGGCCGGTGGTGGCGCGGCAAGCTTGCCTGCAGCCAGCAGCACGACTATCAGAGCGAACATCCGTTTCATGCTTGTCCCCCGTCACGTTTCCGGCAGGATACGACAGCTGATCTGCATGCCAAGTCGATTGGAGTTCCGATGAAATCGATCTGTGTCTATTGCGGCTCCAATCCTGGCGAGGATCCGGCCTTCGTCGACACCGCACGCGGGGTTGGCCGGACGCTCGCCGAACGCGGCATCGATGTCGTCTATGGCGGGGGACGGGTCGGTCTGATGGGCGAGCTGGCCGATGCCGCGCTGGATGCCGGCGGCCGGGTGGTCGGCATCATTCCGGAATTCCTCGCCCTCAAGGAAATCGCCCATCTCGACCTGACCGAACTGCATGTCGTCCAGTCCATGCATGCGCGCAAGGCGATGATGGTGCAGATGTCCCAGGCCTTCATCGCCCTGCCGGGCGGTATCGGCACGATGGAGGAATTGTTCGAGGTGTGGACCTGGACCCAGCTGGGCCACCACACCCATCCGGTCGGCCTGCTCAATGCCGCGGGCTATTACGACGACCTCATCAGCTTCCTGGACCGGATGACGCACGAGCGTTTCCTGGCGGAAAATCACCGCCGCTCGCTGATGATTGCCGACCGCATCGACACGCTGCTGGCCGCGTTCGAAACCTACCACGCCCCTCCCGCCGACGTCCGGATCAAGACCGGCCAGACCTGAGTCGGGCCGCTTTCTTTTCCTGTCTCCTCCCTCTGTTTCCCCGGCCTTGTTGTTCAGCCCGGGGACATCATTAACGGGTGTTCGGAGACATGGTTGACACCTTGTGGCTTGGATTTCGTCTCTTGGACAGGAGGCGGCGATGGTCTGGC
>PANX01000012.1 GCA_002707795.1 Maricaulis sp. | reverse complement strand
ACTCATGGTCTTCGGTATAGCGGGTGGTCATGATTGTCTCCTGCCCCAGAATAAAAGCCTGAAAAACGCCTGGCGCCTGCCTGTCCGGTCTGCCCGGTCCACGGCATCAGCCCCGATAGAAATTCGCCGTCACGAACGGCATCTTCACCACTTTCGCGGCCCGCGGCTTGCCGCGCACGAGGATGTCGACCTCGGTACCGGGCTGCATGAAATCGCGATCGATATAGCCCATGGCGACCGGACCGTTCACGGTCGGGCCGAAACCGCCCGAAGTGACAATGCCGATCACCTTGCCGTCCTTGGACGCGATCTCGGCACCCTCGCGCGCCGGCGCGCCGGACAGGGTAAGGCCGATCCGCTTCTGGCAGGTCTTCGCATCGATCTGCGCCGCGATCACGTCAGCGCCCGGAAAATCCCCGCGCTCGCGCCGTGTCTTCGACAGGGCCCAGATCAGCGAGGCTTCGACCGGTGTGCGGGTCTCGTCCATGTCATGGCCATAGAGGCAAAGGCCGGCTTCCAGGCGCAGCGAGTCGCGCGCGCCCAGACCGATCGCCTCGACTTCCGGCTGCTCGAGCAGCAGGCGGGCGATACGCTCGGCATCGCCTTCCGGGATGGAAATCTCGAACCCGTCCTCGCCGGTATAGCCGGACCGGGAGATCAGCACGTGCGCGCCGTCCAGCGTAAAGGCACCGCACTGCATGAACACCATCTTGCAGGCGTCCGGACACAGGCGTTCCATCACATCCTTCGCCGCCGGGCCCTGCAGCGCCAGAAGAGCACGGTCCTCGATGCGGGTCAGCGTGCCCTTGCCCTTGGTCGCGTTCTCGATGAGCGCGAAATCATTATCCTTGGTCGCCGCGTTCACGACGAGGAAAATCCCCTCCCCGTCCGGGCGCGATACCATCAGATCGTCGCGGATCCCGCCGGTCTCGTTCAGCAGCAGGGTATATTTCTGTTCGCCGGCGCTGATCGCCGACAGGTCGGCCGTCAGCAGCGCTTCCAGCGCGGCCTCGTCGCCTATGTAGCGCGCCTGGCCCATATGGGAGACGTCGAACAGGCCGGCCTTCTCGCGCGTGTGCTTGTGCTCGCCCATGATCCCCAGCGGATACTGGACGGGCATGTCATAGCCGGCGAACGGCACCATCTTGCCGCCCAGCTCGACATGGAGCGCGTGAAGGGGTGTCTTGAAAAGCGTGCCGGTCATCGATCGGGTCCTTGCATGGGGGCGATCCTGCAAGCCTGTGTGCCTGCAAGCCTTCGCCCCCGCTGTCCCGATAACCTGAGAGATTCCGCGACCTTCCTCATGCCGTCCGATCACGGCGGAAGTCGCTTGCTCCGTCGGTGGGATGAAGGCGAGCCCCATCCACTTTCCAGCGTTTATCTCTCCCGCGGTCCTTCGGCCTGAGCGTTTCCGGGGCGGTTGCGCCTTCGGCGCCGGCGTTATTTGCCGGTCTCTCCCGCGGGGAGTTTGGTCCCGCAAGGCGCACACTGCGCCCGCCTCGCGGTTGCAGCGGACTCTATGAATCCGCGCCCCGGAGTCAATGTCGCAGCGCCGTTAATCCACCGATTCCCACGGCGAGAAACAGGCGCCCAGACCGCCCTGCAGCAATCCCATCAAACCAGCCTGTTCCTCCGCGGGAAGCGCCGCCGCCTCGGCCGCGGATGTATCGCGGGCCGCTTCCCAGTCCGTCAGCATGGAGCGGTCCTGGATAGCGCCCTGGGAGCCCAGTGCGAAGAGACGGTAGACCTGCGGTGTCGCATTGTCCTGCAGATAGCCATCGAGACAGGAACAGAACGCGTCGTGGTCCTCGGGCAGGCCGCCGCTGCGGTCGACCTGCTGGATACGGCAGGCGTGCTGCATCCAGGCAGAATGATCCGCCGGATCTTCGGAGAAGGTCGCAGGTTCGGACGCGACAAGAAACGTGGCAAGGACGGTCAGGATCATGCGGAAACTCCCGGTTTTCGCCACCCTACCCGATCGCCCGGCACGCAAACTCCCCCGTTCGGGGGAGAGCGCTACATCCGTTCCGGCGCTTCCAGACCGAGCAGACCGAGGCACAGCTCCAGCTGCTTCAGCGTCGCTTCGGCCAGCGCCAGCCGCGAACGCTTCACCGCATCCGTCCCGGCGGACAGGATCGGGCAGGCCGAATAGAATTTCGAGAAGGCCTGGGCCAGCGTGAAGGCGTGGTCGCAGATCGCGTTCGGCGCCCGGTTCTCGCACGCCTGCTCCAGCGCCGCGCCGAAAGCGTCCAGCGCCAGAACGAGATCGCGCTCCTCGGCCGCCTCGGCCGAAATCGGCCCCGGCTCGACGCCCGCCTCGGCCGCCCGGCGCATCAGCGATTTCACCCGCACCGCGGCATAGAGCAGATAGGGACCGGTCTTGCCCTCGAAACTGGTGAAACGATCCAGGTCGAAGACGTAGTTCGTCGTGCGATAGTTCTGCAGGTCGGCGAACTTGATCGCGGCAAGGCCCACCATGCGCGCCACCCGGTCATGCTCTTCCGCGCCGACATCTTCGGCGAGACCGGCCTCCTTGAGGCGTTCATCGGCGCGTTCGATGGCGCTGGCGATCAGATCGGCCAGGCGGAACGTCCCGCCATCGCGCGTGCGCAAGCGCTTGCCATCGGTGCCGTTGACCGTGCCGAACTTGACGTGTTCCAGCGACCCTTCCGGTGCCAGGCCGGCCTTGTCGGCGGCGCGGAAGACCTGTTCGAAATGGTCCGACTGCGCCAGATCGACGACGTAGAGCGTCAGGTCGGGGCCGACCGACTGCTTGCGGTCCAGAATGGTGGCCAGATCGGTCGTGCCGTAGAGCGAGGAGCCTTCCGACGTCACCAGGATCAGCGGCGCCAGCTCCTTCTTGTCGCCGTCACGGGCGACCCGGACGACCCAGGCGCCTTCGCTCTCCTCGGCCACACCGCGCGCCTTGAAGTCGGCCACCAGCCCGTCGATCAGATCGTTGACGTCGCTTTCGCCCTTCCACAGGTCGAAATGGACACCCAGATCGCCGAAATCCTTCTTCAGCGCCGCAACGGAAACGTCGATGAAATGGCGCAGAAGGGCGCGATAACCGGCCCGGCCGGCCTGCAGCTCGGCCGTCGCACGGCGGGACTTTGCCAGCCGGTCAGCGTCTTCCTTGGCCTTCTTCGAGGCCTGCGGATAGAGCCGCGCCAGATCCTCGATATCGACCGGCGGTTCGGACGGATAGCCATCCGTGATCGCGGCGTCGAAATAGGGAAGATCGGGCTGTTCTTCTTCCAGCTCGGTGATCAGGTGGCCCATCTGCAGACCCCAGTCACCGAGATGGATGTCGGAAATCACCGTGTCGCCGCGGAAGCGGAACAGGCGCTGCAGGCTGTCCCCCAGCACCGAAGAGCGCAGATGGCCGACATGCATCGGCTTGGCCACATTCGGCCCGCCGAAATCGATCATAACCTTGCGCGGCTCGGACACTTGTGGCGCACCGGCACGGTCGTCCGACGCGATCTCGGCAGCGCGGGCATTGATCGCCGCGCCTGCCGGCAGGAGGTTGATGAAGCCCGGTCCGGCGATCTCGGCCTTCTCGATCAGCGCATCACCGGAAATCCGGTCCAGCACGGCCTGGGCGATCTCGCGCGGCGGCTTGCCCGCCTGCTTGGCCGCCGGCATGGCGCCATTGCACTGAAAGGGAAAGCGTTCCGGGTTCTGCCTGGACGGGGTGACACGGCCCAGCTCCCGCGGAAGCTCGAGGGAAGCAAACGCGTCGCCCAGCACACCGCTGAGCTGTTCGGCAATAGAAGGCATGTTTCTAGTCCTGGCCGGCTGCCACGCGGAAGCGCTGACCGGAGCGATTGAAGGCGATCTGTTCCGGCGTCAGCTCGAAGCCGACGATGATCTCGAAGTTCACGCCCGACGTGCCCTCGTCTGCCCGCGGGATCGAAATCGCGTCGATCTCCTCGGTCAGGTAGACGCGGTCCTCACCGGCGTCGAACTCGACACGGATCGGGAAGACTTCCTTGTGGATCACGTCGTAGTCACGGCGGGTAATGGCGACGAAATACTCATAAGTGCGCGCATCACCGCGTGCGGCGGGACCGCGGCCGAAGCCCATATCGATCTCGAGATTCGCCAGGATCGGACGTTCGCCGTAATAGCTGCACAATGAGCGCACAGCGAGAATCTCACCCGTAAAGCCGACATTCTCGTAGGCCACTTCACCGCCTTCCAGCTCGACCAGACGCTGCGCTTCGTAAAGCGACAGGGCCGACGGGCACGGTCCGGCATTCGGTTCCGGCGACGAGAGGGCATCGGACACCGACTGGCAGCCGCTCAGCAGGCCGGCTGTGACAGCGAGGGCGGCGATGGACCGCACGTGACTGGAAAACGCCCGAGTGAAATACATTGTGCACTACCTGTCCTGGAAACGGACCCCGCCACTGGATAGCGGCCGGGCACTTTGTTAGGACGGTCATACGATGCACATGCGGCTTCCGCAACGGCATCGCTGAAGGAGATTGCGAGCCGATGAGCGCGCCCCGACCACCACTCACCCTTCTCTTGACCGCACCGCGCGGCTTTTGCGCCGGTGTGGACCGGGCGATCCAGATCGTCGAACGCGCCCTCGAGCGCTTTGGGGCGCCGGTCTATGTGCGCCACGAGATCGTCCACAACCGGCATGTCGTCGAACGGCTGGAAGCCATGGGCGCCATCTTCGTGGAAGAGCTGGACCAGTGTCCGGATGACCGGCCGGTCGTGTTTTCCGCCCATGGCGTGCCCAAGCGCGTGCCGGCGGAAGCGCAGCGGCGCGAGATGATCTATGTCGACGCCACCTGCCCGCTCGTCTCCAAGGTCCATGTCGAAGCCCAGCGCCACTTCACCAATGGCGACGAGATCGTGCTGATCGGCCATGCCGGCCACCCCGAAGTCGTCGGCACGATGGGGCAATTGCCCGACGGCGCCATCACGCTGGTGGAAACCGTCGAGGATGCGCAGCACTTCGAACCGCGCGACCCGGCCAAGCTGGCCTTCGTCACCCAGACCACGCTGTCGGTCGACGACACCTCGGCCATCGTCGAGGCTCTGCAGGCGCGCTTCCCGCATATGAAGGCGCCGCACAAGGAAGACATCTGCTACGCCACCACCAACCGCCAGGACGCGGTGAAGGCCGTCGCCTCGCGCAGCGACATGGTCTTTGTGATCGGCGCGCCCAACTCCTCCAATTCGGTGCGCCTGGTCGAGGTCGCGAAACGGGCCGGCGCACCGCGCGCCGAACTTGTGTCCTGCGCTGCCGATGTGGACTGGGACGCGCTGGGCGAGGTCTCCACCGTGGGCATCACGGCCGGAGCTTCGGCACCGGAAGACCTGGTCCAGGGTCTGATCGAGGCATTCCGCGAGCGCTATGATGTGACCGTCGAGCATGTCAGCGTGACCAAGGAAGACGTGGTCTTCAAACTGCCGCGTGCGGTGGCCTGAGGACACCGGCGATGAGCCAGAACAAGACCCGGCCGACCAGCGTTTCGCCCTCAGATTTCATCGCCTCGATCGAGCATCCGGTGCGCCGCGCCGATGCGGAAACCCTGCTGGAGATGATGACCCGTATCACCGGCTGGGAGCCGAAGATGTGGGGACCGGCAATCGTCGGCTTCGGGCAGTATCACTATCGCTATGACAGCGGCCGGGAAGGCGATTTCATGCGCACCGGCTTCTCGCCGCGCAAGGCGAACATGGCCGTCTACATCATGCCCGGCTATTCCGATCACAGCGCCATCCTCGCCCGCCTGGGCAAGCACAAGTCCGGCAAGTCCTGCCTCAATATCAACAAGCTGGCCGATGTCGATCTGGACGTGCTCGAAGAGCTGATCCGGGCCGGCCTGGCCGACATGGCGGAAAAATATCCCGAATGACCCTGATCGTGATCCACACCGACGGCGCCTGCTCCGGCAATCCGGGGCCCGGCGGCTGGGGCGCGATCCTGGAGTGGAACGGCCACCGCAAGGAACTCAAGGGCGGTGAGCGCGACACGACCAATAACCGCATGGAAATGATGGCGGCGATCCAGGCGCTCGAAGCGCTCAAACGCCCCGGCCAGACGGTGAAACTGGTCACCGACAGCGTCTATCTGCGCGACGGCATCACCAAGTGGATCCATGGCTGGAAAAAGCGCGGCTGGAAGACCGCTGACAGGAAGCCGGTCAAGAATGTCGATCTCTGGCAGCGCCTCGACGCGCTGACGCAAAAGCACGATATCGACTGGCAGTGGATCAAGGGCCATGCCGGCCACGCCGAGAACGAACGGGCCGACGAACTCGCCCGCGAGGGTCTCGCCGAAGCGCGCTAACCCGACGCTGCCCGGCCGCCGGTCTCATGGCTGTCCGGCTCCGCAGACTCCCGCTCGGCAGGCAGGGCCGCATCCAGCACACGGCGCACGCTTTCCAGATCGAGCGGCTTGGACAGATAGTCCGTCGCGCCGATATCGAGATAGCGCTCGCGCGCGCCGGCCGTCGCGTCAGCGGTGACGGCAAAGACCGGCAGATCGGCCCAGCGTTCGCCCGAACTGCGGATCTGGATGATCGTGTCCTCGCCGGACATGACGGGCATCTGGATATCCATCAGCACCGCATCGTAGGGCGTGTTCGCCAGGGCTTCGATCGCCTCCAGCCCGTCGGCGGCGGTATCCACCTCGTGACCCAGCGAACGCACCAGCGCAGCGGCGACGACGCGATTGGTCTCGACATCGTCCACCACGAGAATCCGGCCCGGCGCCACCGGCAGCGCCGGATTCTCCCTGCGTAAATCCTCGTCCTCGACAGCGGCCATTTGCGGCAGCGGCAGTTCGAACCAGAAACAGGCGCCCTCGCCCAGACGGCTGTCGACGCCTATCTCGCCGCCGGCCTGCCGGACGATCTCCCGGCAGATGGTCAGGCCCAGCCCGGAACCGCCATGCTTGCGCGTCACGGATGCATCGACCTGTGCGAAGCGGTCGAAGACGTGCTCCAGCCGGTCTTGCGGAATACCCGGACCACTGTCACGGACTTCGAACCGGATCCGGTCGCCCTCTGTTCGGTAGATTCTTACGTCGACATGGCCCGTATCGGTGAATTTGACGGCATTGCCGGCGATATTGATCAGCACCTGGCGCAGCCGCGCCTCATCGCCGCCCACAATGGCCGGCACATCGGCCGCCATGTCGCAAGCGACCGCCAGGCCTTTCTCCCGCGCCATCGGTTCGACCACACGCAGCGCATCGGCGACCATGTCGTGCAGGTCGAACGGCTCGAAGGCCGCTTCAGCCACCCCTGACTCGATCTTGGAGATATCCAGCACGTCCTCGATCAGGCTGAGCAATGCCCGGCCGGAGGATTGCAGCGTCTCGACATAGTTCGCCTGCACCCCGTCGAGGTGCGTCATCTTCAGCAATTGCGCCATGCCCAGAACACCATTGAGCGGTGTGCGGATCTCGTGGCTCATATTGGCCAGGAATTGCGACTTGGCCGCATTGGCCTGTTCGGCTTCCTTGCGGCGGCGGTCCAGCTCGCGGGCCGTGTTCACATCGTCGGTGATGTCGAAATTGGTACCGGAGATGACCCGGCTTCCGTCATAGCGGCGGACAATGGACGCACTCACGCGGACATGGCGGACGCTGTCGTCCGGCAGAATGGCGCGGTACTCGAAGATGGCCGGCCCGCCGCTTTCGATCGCCTCATCGACAACGGCCATGACCCGGTGGAAATCATCCGGATGCACACATTCGCGCCACTTCTGGAAGGTCATTTCCTCGTCGAAACCCTCCCGCCCGAAGATGCGGTTGCAGGCCTCGTCCCACCAGAAATACGGCTTGTCGATGCCGAACTCCCAGACGCCGACGGCCGACGCCTCCAGTGCCATGGACAAACGGCTCGACAGGGTTGCCATCTCGGCCTCGCGTGAGCGCCGTTCCGTCACGTCACGATAGGATCCGATCAGCTTGATCGCGCGGCCATCGGCAATCACCGGCTTGCCGACCACCTGCACCCAGATGCGGCGGCCGCGAGCCGTGACCATCGGGACTTCCATGTCCCAGCTGCCCAGATCGCCGATAAATCCGTCGACCGTCGTGCGCGCATCCGCGCGTGCCTCTTCCGCGATGAAGGAGATGAGATCCTCGCGCGTGATCTCGCGGTTCGGCGGCACGTCAAGGATCCGGCGGGTGGTTGCGTCCCACTCCACTGCACCGGTCAAGAGATCGACTTCCCAGCTGCCGATCCCGCTCAGCTCGGTGACAGCGGCAAGCCGGGCGCGCGTGCGCTCCTCGACATCGACGAGGCGCATCTTTTCGGTGATGTCCTCGGCCGAACCGGCCATGCGGATCGCGCATCCGGACATGTCCTGCTCGGCCTGTCCGCGCACATGCAGATGCAGGTAGTGGCCGTCCGCGTGCTGGAAACGGTAGGCAATCTCCAGCGGCTCACAGGTTGTCCAGGCGTGTTGCAGGGCCTCGTGGACCCGCGTCCGGTCGTCCGGGTGAATCCGCGACAGCAACAGATCCAGACCGTCACGGGCATAGGTGCCGCGGTCCTCGGCACTGGGCGGGCGGCCGATAATCTCGAGCAGGCGGTTCGAGGTGAACAGCTCATCGTTGACGAGATCGACTTCCCAGATGCCGGCCGTCATGCCGGCGATGGCCAGGCTGAAGCGGCGCTCGGACTCAGCCAGCCGCTGCAGAACATTGTCACGGTCGCTGGAGGTGCGGCGTGCATAGATGATATCGCCGATGGTCTGCAGCAGCGGTGAAATATCCTTCAACGCAGCATCCGTATATCCATCCGGCCGGTTGGCGAGCCCCAGAAGGGCAACGAACTCGCCATGCGAGTGAAGCGGAATACCGGCATAGGCGTTGAGCGGCGGATGCCCGGGCGGCAATCCGCCTACTGCAGCATGTTCCACCGGCGTGTTGGCGATGACCCGGTCGCCGGTCTTCAGGCTGTAGCCGAACAGGGTGTCGAGATTGCGGAATTCCAGACCGCTTGCCACATTCGTCTCATAGAACTCGCGGGTCTGGGCATTCCAGGAAATATCGGTGATCGCCCAGGTCTTGAGATAGGGGCGGCCGGCGTCCTGCAGCACTTCACCGATAAAGCCGTACTCGCTCTTGGTCAGGCGCAGCACCGTCTCCAGCAGATCGTCGAACGCTTCGCGCTCGGCGCCCTCGCCGGAGATGAACACACTCTGCACACGCGCGATCGCGGCGAGGACTTCATTGGCCGTCGCGATATCGGCGTTTTCGAGTGCTGGTGTGCTGTGACGGTCAGCCAATCCTACCCCCGGACAAGCGGGCGGCCTGTCATTGCGCGCCCGATTTTCCACGAGCCTAGGATCTGCGCGTTACGATGGATTTAAAAACGGCGATTGTGCATTTGCGTTCGAATACGAATATTCGCTGCATCGCAACAAATACTTCGAGCCACAAAGACAAAGGGCCGCGGCAGTGATGCCGCGGCCCCAGGCCGGCTTTGCCGTCCCCCGAAGACGGAGGCTAGTTGCTCAGGCGGAATTCCAGCTCGTAGGAATGACCGTCGGTCTGGGCCGCGGCCGGCGCAAAGCGCCAGGCTTCGATGGCCGACAGGGCGGCGCGGTCGAACACGCCGGCCGGCGTGGCTTCGGCGATCTCGGCATTGACGACTTCACCGCTCGGGGCGACCGAATAGGTCACGCGGACAGAGCCTTCGATACCGCGGCGTTCGGCGCCACGCGGATACTCCGGGGCAACACGCTCGATCGCTTCGCGCTCCGGCGCGTCGGCGGCAGAGGCCGCGCCGGCCAGGGCAACCGGGGCGGCGATCATGGAAAGGCACAGGCAGGCGGAGAGGATGTTCTTGT
The DNA here is from genome assembly GCA_002707795.1 of Maricaulis sp. GTDB lineage: Bacteria > Pseudomonadota > Alphaproteobacteria > Caulobacterales > Maricaulaceae > Maricaulis > Maricaulis virginensis. The sequence continues at coordinate 33,201 of PANX01000012.1, read as the reverse complement.
TCATGGCGTTCACTCAGCGAGGTTAGGTGCGTTTGCGAGCGAAGGTTTAGGGCCTGTGTCTTGCCACCTCGCTTCCGGAATCCCTAAATTTTTATCGAACCCGAAACTTTATGCAGTGGCCTGCGAGTCGGGTGCCGCTGCAGCGGGCGCAATCGTCAGGATCACACCGCGAACCTCGGTCACGAACCAGTGCGCACCGGTTTCCGGATCGGATCCGTCCGCCGTCTGCGCCGACCATTCCGTATCGCCATAGCGTACCCGTCCCTGCCCCGCTGAAAAGGCCCCGACCACGGTCACCCGCTGTCCGACCATCCGGCCGGACCGGTCGTTGAGACCGCTGTCCGATCCCGACTTCAGCGCCGGACGGACCCAGCGGTCGCCGGCCCAGAGGAGCGGCAGGGTCAGCACGATGAACACACCCAGCTGGATCGGCCAGCTGACGCCGAAGGTTTCCATCGCCACAAAACCGGTCAGGAAAGCCGCGGCCGCCGGCCACAGAAGATAGGTGGTGCCGGTGAGCAGCTCGGCGATCAGGATGACGCCGGCAATCGCCCACCAGGCCCACATGTTCATGCGGTCGAAGACTGAAAAGAGGATATCCATGACAAAAACCTCCTGTCGCCTGTCTGCTCAGCCCTGACCCTTGCGGGTCGCCTCGCTGATGGCGTCGTGCGCCGCCTTGCCCAGTTCGCCCACACCGGTAATCGTGCCGATGATGTTGGAGAATTCGGCGGGAATGATAACGGTGCGCTGCTGTTCGCTGGTCGCCAGCTTGCCGAAGGCCTCGACGTATTTCTGGCCCAGGAAATAGTTGATGGCGGACACATCGCCCTTGGCAATGGCGTCGGAGACCAGCTGCGTTGCCTTGGCTTCGGCCTCGGCTTCGCGCTCGCGGGCCTCGGCGTCGAGGAAGGCACTTTCCTTGCGGCCCTCGGCCTCGCGGATGGCGGCTTCCTTCTCGCCCTCGGCGCGCAGGATGGCGGACTGCTTGGCGCCTTCCGCCTCGAGGATCTCGGCACGCTTCAGGCGTTCCGCCTTCATCTGGCGCGCCATGGCCTCGGTAATGTCGACGGGCGGCGACAGGTCGCGAATCTCGATCCGGGTGACCTTCACGCCCCAGGGATTGGTGGCAGCATCGATCACGCCCAAGAGGCGCGCATTGATCTCGTCGCGCTTGGACAGGGTCTCGTCCAGGTCCATGGCGCCAATCACGGTCCGCACATTGGTCAGGGCCAGATTGATGATGGCGAATTCCAGATTGTCGACCTCATAGGCCGCGCGCGGCGCGTCGAGCACCTGGATGAAGACGACAGCATCGACGGACACCGTCGCATTGTCGCGGGTGATCACATCCTGATTGGGCACGTCCAGTACGCGCTCGCGCATGTTCATCTTGTAGCCGATGGAGTCGATGAAAGGCACGATGAAGTGGAGACCCGGCTTCAGGGTCCGCGTAAAGCGCCCGAAGCGCTCGACCGTGAATTCCCGCCCCTGTGGCACCGTCTTGATCACCGAAGCGATGATGAAGAGTGCCAGAAGGAAGAAAACGCCAATACCGATCAGACCGAAATCCATGCGGAACCCCTTTCTTGTTTGTCCTGCCGGCGGCCGGGCGGCGCCATGCCGCCCGGACCGGTCCAGGGCAGATCCCTAGAGCTGACCGAGAATATGGTCAGCGGATGACACCCTGAATTCGCCGGGTGCCTCGACGTTCAGTTCGGACACGACGCCGTCCTTCACGATCATGGAGAAGCGCTGCGAGCGCGTGCCCATGCCGAAGCCGGATCCGTCCATTTCCAGGCCGGCAGCCTTGGCGAACTCGCCATTGCCGTCGGCCAGCATCACCACGTCTTCGCCGGCATTCTGGGACTTGCCCCAGGCGTCCATGACGAACACGTCGTTCACCGACACGCAGGCGATCGTATCGACGCCCTTCGCCTTGATCTCGGACGCTTTTTCAACGAAGCCCGGCAGGTGCTTGGCCGAGCAGGTCGGCGTGAAGGCGCCCGGCACTGCAAACAGCGCCACGGTCTTGCCCGCGAACACATCGTCCGTCGACAGCTTCGTCGGCCCGTCCGCCGTCATCGTCATGAAGCTGGCTTCGGGAAGGCGATCTCCGACCGAAAGGGTCATGTCAGTTCTCCTGTGAGTTAGTATTCATGCAAACACGCACGGCAAGATAGCGGGAACCTGGCTGGACGCATCCCCTCTTTGCGGCGAACATGGCGGCCATGGACCGTGCGACCGACACAGATGTGGACGAGAGTTTCCTCAACGGCAAGCTTCTCGTCGCCACGCCGAGCATCGGCGATCCGCGCTTCGACCGCGCCGTGATCCTGATGTGCGACCATGCCGCCGATCACGCGATGGGGATTGTCATCAACAAGCCCGTCGAAGGCCTGCGCATGCCGGAACTGTTCCAGCAGCTCGATATCGCGGGCGGCAAGGGCGCGCCCGACCGGCCGGTCCTGCTGGGCGGTCCGGTCGACCGGGATCGCGGCTTTGTCCTGCACTCGACCGACTTCCACGCCGAGGAGTCCACGCTGCCCGTCTGCGACGGCATCCTGCTCACCGCCACCCGTGACGTGCTGGAAGCCATCGCATCGGACCACCCGCCGCGGCGCAGCCTGATGGCGCTGGGTTATGCCGGCTGGGGCGCCGGCCAGCTGGAGAACGAGCTGGCCGCCAACGCCTGGCTGGTCACCGATCCGGACGAGGGGCTGATCTTCGACACCGAGGATGCCGGCAAGTGGGAGGCCGCTCTTGACCTGATCGGCGTAACGCCCGAACACCTGTCCATGATCTCCGGCCACGCCTGAGCCGAACGACCTCCCCGCAACGAAAAGACCCACTCATGAATGCGCACACCTTTGAAAGCGGCGAATTCGCCGGCTGGCACTACTGGCCGACCGATCCTTTCGAACAAGCCGCCGGTCCCTTTTTCTATCGCCATGTCGACGGCGAGGCGGTCTGTGCCTTCCGGGTGCAGAAGAAGCAGCTGAACGGCATGGGCATCATTCATGGCGGCTGCCTGATGAGCTTCGCCGACTTCGCCCTGTTCGGCATTGCGCATGAGGAGATGGGACCGTCCGGCTATGGCGTCACGGTCGCCTTTACCTCCGAGTTTCTCGGCAGTGCGCGCGAGGGCGACTACATGGAAGCGCGCGGCGAGGTGTTGCGGGCCGGCGGCTCGCTGATCTTCGTGCGCGGGGTGATCACCGCCGAGGGCAAGCCCTGCCTGAACTTCTCCGGCACGATCAAGCGGCTGCGCGAACGCTAGGCCGCCGGCGCCGTGCCCGATCTCCTGATCCTCATCGCCGCTGCTTTCGCCGCAGGTGTGCTGAACACGCTGGCCGGCGGCGGCACTTTCCTCACCTTCCCCGCACTGGTGCTGACCGGCATGCCGCCCGTCGCTGCCAATGCGACCAGCGCGGTCGCCGTCCTGCCGGGCTATGCCGGCGGCATGGCCGGCTATCGCCGCGAACTCGGCACTCTGCCCCGCGCGCAATTGCTGCATCAGGCCGGCACGGCGCTGGCCGGAGGCCTTGCGGGAGCCGGGCTCCTGCTGCTCACACCCGACACGGCCTTCACCCAAATCATCCCCGCGCTGATGCTTGTCGCCACCCTGGCCTTTGCTTTCGGCGACACCCTGCGGGCCTGGCTGGCCGGCACCACCGCAACGAGCCCGCTCGCCAGCGCTGCTGGCCTGTTTCTCGTCTGTGCCTATGGCGGCTATTTCAATGGCGGGCTGGGCATCATGCTGCTGGCGCTGTTTGCGCTGCAGGGCATGACCAGGCTGCACACGATGAACGGGCTGAAGACCGCCGTCTCGCTGATCGTCTCGGCGGTCTCGGTTGCCGCCTTTGCGCTGGCCGGCCTCGTCGCCTGGACACCGGCGCTGGCGATGATGGCCGCAGCGACCGCCGGCGGCTATCTCGGTGCACCGCTGGCGCGGGCCCTGCCCGACAGCGTGGTGCGCGGGGTGATCATCGCGACCGGCGGCTTGATGACAGCGATTTTCGCACTGCGCGCCCTGGCCTAGACGCCCGGCGCCGCAAAGCGCCCGGCGATACCATTGGCGACGGCATCGGCTGCCGCGTCCGGCGAGAGGGCGCCGGCATAGCGATAGCCCTGTACGAACTGGCAGCCCATCTCGCGCAGCCGATCCGCAGCCTCGGTGCTCTCGACACCCTCGGCCACGACTTTCATGCCGAAATGGTTTGCCAGCTGGATCACCGACTTCACCACCGTCCCGGCGCTCTCGTCCGCGGTCATGGCGCGGATGAAGTAGCGGTCGATCTTGACGACATCGAAGGGCAGCATGTCGAGCCGCGCGAGAGAGGAATAGCCGGTGCCGAAATCATCCAGCGCGAGGGCAATCCCCGCCTCGGACAGACGCTTCATCGCGCCCGCCGCCTGCTCCGGATCGCGCATGATCTCGGTTTCCGCAATCTCCAGCTTGAAGGCCCCGTCCGGCAGCTGCGCCTCCTTCACCGTCGCAATCAGACGGTCGCAGAAAACCGGGTCGACAAGTTCGGAAACTGTTGCATTGGCGGCCACGAAAAGGGCGCCGGATGTCACATGAGCGGTGCGCCAGGACGACAGGTCTGCGACCGCACTGCTGCGCACCTGATCGGAAATGCGCTCGAGCAGATCGAGATCCTGGGCCATGTCGAGAAAATCGTCCGGCGCCAGCACGCCCAGCCCCGGCCGCTCCCAGCGCGCCAGTGCCTCGAAGCCCGCCAGACGGCCCGTGGAAAGATCGATCACCGGCTGGTACCAGGCCAGCACCTCCCCGTTCCCGACGCCGTTGGCCAGCGCATGTTCCTCGCTGATCCGGCCGGCTCCATCGGCGGTGCTGCCGGCGGGTGTCATCAGGCCCTCGACCCGCCCCTCGCCATTGCGGCGGCCGAGCAGGCGCACATAGGCAAGCCGTCCCTTGTCACCGATCAGTCGCAGGCGGATATCGATCCGGTCCCGGTCCAGGGCAGCGGTCAGGCGCGACTGGTCGGCGGGACCGAGGCGATCGAGAAAGCCGGCCCAGGCGAGCTCGGCTTCATCCAGGCCAAAGCGGGCGATATCGCCGGTGAAACGCACCCGGCCCGCAACCGTATCGCAGGCGAAGGCGACTGCGCCGGCCGCCCGGGCACCGGCCTCGAAGTCGGTTCCCGTCATGACCGCGGATCGGTCGAGAGAATGGCGTAGCGCTCGTGGTCGCGCCATTCCCCGGCGATATTCAGATATGCACGGGCGAGCCCTTCATGGGTAAAGCCGACGGCCTCGAGAAGCGTGCGGGACGCCGTGTTCGCCGGCTGACAGGCCGCCTCGATCCGGTGCAGGCGCAACTCGTCGAAGGCAAAGGCCAGGACACGGCGCACCGCGGCGCGGGTGTGGCCCTGGCGCACATAGGGACTGCCGATCCAGTAGCCGATATCCGCACTCTGCAGCACGCCGCGGCGGACATTGTTCAGATTGCAGGCGCCAAGCAGGACATTGTCGCGGGCACGCATGACAAAGAAGGGATAGCCGGTTCCAGCATTTCGGTCCGCGTCATAACGCTCGATACGGCGGCGGAAGGCGCCCTTGGACAGCTCGTCCTGGGTCCAGGCCGGTTCCCACGGCTCGGTGTGCGCGCGGCTGGCGCTGCGCAGGCGGGCCCAGGCCTCGTAATCCTCCAGCTGCGGCATGCGCAGCCGGATGCCTTCGCCGATCAGCGGGTCGTCCCACGGGGTTTCGCGCCAAACTGCCACCAGTCCATTCTCCCGTCCGGGCGGCTTGTTGTCCGCCTTCTCTCTACATCATTCGACCGGCGTGCGCCGCATCAAAGACGCAGCCGGCCACGCGCGACGTGGAAAGCTGCGTAGACACCGACCAGCGCGAGTGCCAGCCCGTACCAGGTCAGCGCATAGCCCAGATGCCGCGAAGGCGGGGTCTGGGCGAGGCTCTGCGGCAGGCCGAGATCGGCCCGCGCCCACACCGGGGCAATGCGCGCCGGATCGGCGCCCAGCGCCGCAGCCATGGCGTCAACATCGAAACGATACCACTGATTGGTATCCGGATCGTTGCGTCCGCTGAAAACGCCTGCCGCCGGCAGGGGTTCGATACGCCATTGCGAGACCGGCGTGCGATCGCCGTGCATCAGGGTTTCAAACCCGGTTTCCACGAAGACCAGCCGGTCCGGCTCTCCGGCCTGGCAAGCCGGCACGGCCATCAGGCCGACGCGGGCCCAGCCCGGCGCGTCGCGCAGCGTGTAGACCCTAAGGGTTTCCCCCGTCAGCGGCGCGGGACCGGTGACGCTGGGTCCGAAATCGCCCTCGAAACCGTTGCACAATGCGGCCTGGAAGCTTGCCACCTCGCCACGTCCCTCGAAGGCATCGATCCGGTCGGCCTTCCAGGACATGCGCTGCATCTGCCAGGTGCCAAGGGTGAGCAGCAGGGCGAGCGCCGGCAGGCTGAACAGGGTGAGGAGCGGAAGCGGTCGGAAGTGCGGCATGGGATGCCCGGTCCCTCCGGGAAGCTTGAATGTCTGCGGCCGGAAGGCAGCCCGTCTAGTCGTCGAGCCGGGCTTCCTGCGCGTCGTGTTCGAACTGCAGCGCGAAGAGCAGCCCCTTGATCGGCCGGAGCAGCAGGATCGAGACGACGGGGATGAAGGGGATCTGGAAGATCAGGTGCACCCACCAGGGCGGCGAGAAGGCGACCTCGACCAGCAGGTAGAGAATGACGGCGAGAAAGCCGACGATGAACATCACGAACACCGATGCCCCGTCGCCCACATCCGCCTTGTCGAAGTCCGCACCGCACACATCGCAGCGCGGCGCGATCTTCAGGAGGCCGTCGAACATGGCCCCCTCCCCGCATTTCGGACAGTGCCCTGAGACGCCGGCCTGGAACGGGGAGGGTTTGGTCATGACGGTCCGGCTCCTAGCCGAATGTTACGTAGACGAAGGCGAACAGGAAGAGCCAGACCACGTCGACGAAGTGCCAGTACCAGGCAGCGGCTTCGAGACCGAAATGCTTCTCCGGCGTGAACTGGCCGGCCAGCAGACGGAACAGGCAAACCGCCAGGAAGATCGTCCCGATGACCACGTGCGCGCCGTGGAAGCCCGTCGCCATGAAGAAGGCCGAACCGTAGAGATTGCCGCCATCGGCGATCGAGAAGGCGAAGTGCGCTTCCATGTATTCGACCACCTGCAGCGAGGTGAAGCACACACCGAGAATGACCGTGAAGATCAGGCCCAGCGTGGCACCCTTGCGATCGCCATGCTGGAGGGCGTGGTGCGCCCAGGTAACCGTGGTGCCCGAGAGCAGCAGGATCAGCGTGTTCATCAGCGGGATGTGCCACGGATTGAAGGTTTCCACACCGACAGGCGGCCAGGTGCCCAGGCCCTGGAAGTCGGCGGCCAGCGTTGCGCCGTCCCAGCCGGCACGCACTTCATGGAAGATGGCGTATTCGAAGAAGATCCAGAACCACGCGACGAAGAACATCACTTCGGAGGCGATGAACATGATCATGCCGTAGCGCAGGTGCAGGTCGACGACCGGCGTATGGTCACCGCGGCGCGATTCCTTGATCACGTCGCCCCACCAGCCGATCATCGTATAGATCACAACTGCGAAGCCGAGCAGCAGGCCGCCGAAGGCGCCGTCGCCATACATGAAGGCCAGCGGGTGATCCGCGCCGACCAGGCCCTTCATATTGCCGACCGCACCCACGGCCAGCAGGAAGGCACCGAGCGAGCCCACAAACGGCCACGGGCTCGGATCAACCAGATGATAGTCGTGCTTTGCGGCATGCCCAGCCATCGCGAATCTCCTGCGATTTCAAATCAGCCCCTTGATGCGCCCTGATTACAGGGCGGGGCGTCAAGGTTCAATGCTAAGGCGCGGCGTCGGACGAGGCCGCATCCCCCTCGGTTTCAAAAAACGTGTAGGACAGGGTGAGTGTCGAGATGTCGTCCAGCCGGCGTTCCTCGTCGAGCAGCGGATCGACAAAGAACAGCACCGGCATTTCGACGCTTTCACCCGGTTCCAGGGTCTGTTCGGTGAAGCAGAAACATTCCAGCTTCGAGAAATAGGACGCCGCCTTGAAGGGCGCGACATTGTAGGTCGCCACACCGGTGATCGGGTGGTCGGACGTGTTGGTGGCCGTGTAATAGGCCAGGGCCGTCTCGCCGATCCGCACCGTCATCGATCGCTGCACGGGATGGAATTCCCAGGGCAGGTCGCGGCTGATATTGGCGTCGAACAGCACGGTCACTTCACGATCGAGGATTGCACCGGCCTCGCCCATGGCGACCGTTGTGGTGCCGCCATAACCGGTGACCTTGCAGAACAGGTTGTAGAGCGGGACGGCCGCAAAGGCCGCGCCGACCATTGCCACCGCCGTGGCGCCGGCCATCAGCGCGACGCGCGTGTTCGCATTTTGCCAAAGACGCTTCATCCGGCCGCTCCCGCAATATTCTGGCTCAGGCGCACAACCGTGATCAGGAAGACCGCAACCATGAAGGCAACCAGCCCCCAGGCAATGTAGACATTGCGGCGCTTGCGAGCCTTTTCCTGTTCCGGCGTCAGACGGACATGCTCGCCCGTGGCCTGGCCTTCACGATGATGGAAACCGAAATTGTCGTCGCGATCGCTCATCCCGTCACTCCCGGAACAGCGAAATAGGCGCCCAGCCCGTGTTCGGCAATGAGGGCGGCAAACAGCGCGGCCAGATAGCCGATCGAATAGGCGAAGAGATCGCGTGCGGCCTTGTCACCGGCGCGGACGGCGTAAAGCTCGCCCTCTTCGGCCGAACCGGCCTCACCGGCCCGCGATGCGAAAACGCGCCAGGCCAGCAGCATGAACAGCGCTCCGCCGCCCAGCGAGGTCGCGGCATAGGCCAGACCGCCCAGCCCCGTGAGGACGGGCGCACCGGCGAACACGACCATGACGATCGAATAGAGCAGGATCTGCAGCCGGGTCGATTTGGGGCCCTTGGCCACCGGCATCATCGGCACGCCGGCCGCGGCATAGTCGCCGGACTTGTAGAGCGCCAGCGCCCAGGAATGCGGCGGCGTCCACAGGAAAATGATCATGAAGAGGACAACCGCATCGAGCGAAACTTCGCCCGTGGCTGCAACCCAGCCGATCATGGGCGGGAAAGCGCCGGCGGCCCCGCCGATGACGATATTCTGCGGCGTCGAACGCTTCAGGATCATCGTGTAGATGACCGAATAGAAGAAGATGGAGAAGGCCAGCAGACCCGCAGCGAGATAATTGCTCGACAGCGCCATCAGCAGGACCGACAGCACGGCCGCCACCACGCCGAAACCGTAGGCATTCGACACCGACACCGCGCCACGCGGCACGGGCCGCTTGCGGGTGCGCTTCATCGTGGCGTCGATATCCGCGTCATAAGCCATGTTGAGCGCACCGGCCGCACCGGCGCCCATGGCCACGCACAGGATCGACATGAAAGCCAGGAACGGGTCCATGTCGGCCGGGGCCGCGACCAGACCGGAGAAGGCGGTGAAGACGACCAGCGTCATCACCCGCGGTTTCATCAGGTCGAAAAAGTCGCGGGGCGAGGCTGTCGAAACAGCCCCGCCCTCTGCGCGCGTAACGCCGGTTTGGGTCAGCGTGTCCAAGGGGCCACCTACTTGATCTTCGGCAGCTCGTTGAACTGGTGGAAGGGCGGCGGAGAGGACAGGGTCCACTCCAGCGTCGTGGCGCCTTCGCCCCACGGATTGGCGTCGGCCTTCCGGCGGCGCACCATCGCGTCGATGAGCACCAGGAAGAACAGAACCATACCCACCAGCATGATCAGGTAGCCCACCGTGGACACGTAGTTCCACAGGGCGAACCCGTCGGCATAGTCGACATAGCGGCGCGGCATGCCCTGCAGACCCAGGAAGTGCTGCGGGAAGAAGATCACGTTCGCGCCGATGAAGAAGAAGGCGAACTGCAGACGCGCCAGGATCGAGTTGTACTTCACACCGAAGATTTTCTCGAACCAGTAGTACCAGCCAGCGAAGATCGCGAACACGGCACCCAGAGACAGCACGTAATGGAAGTGCGCCACGACATAGTAGGTGTCATGCAGGGACTGGTCGACGCCGGCATTGGCCAGAACGACGCCCGTCACACCACCCACGGTGAACAGGAAGATGAAACCGATCGCCCACATCATCGGCGTGCGGAATTCGATCGAGCCGCCCCACATCGTCGCGATCCAGGAGAAGATCTTGATGCCCGTGGGCACCGCGATCACCATCGTGGCCGCAATGAAGTAGGCCTTCAGATCAACCGGCATGCCGACCGTGTACATGTGGTGCGCCCACACGATGAAGCCGATGAAACCGATCGCCACCATGGCGTAGGCCATCCCGAGATAGCCGAAGATCGGCTTGCGCGAGAAGGTCGACACGATGTGCGAGATGATGCCGAAGCCGGGCAGGATCAGGATATAGACTTCCGGGTGACCGAAGAACCAGAACAGGTGCTGGTACATCNCCGGATCGCCACCGCCCATCGGATCGAAGAAGGTCGTGCCGAAATTGCGGTCCGTCAGCAGCATGGTCAGGGCGCCGGCCAGGACCGGCAGCGACAGCAGCAGCAGGAAGACCGTCACCAGCACCGACCATACGAAGAGCGGCATCTTGTGGATCGTCATGCCCGGCGCGCGCATGTTGAAAATGGTGGTGATGAAGTTGATGGCGCCCAGGATCGAGCTGACACCCGCGATGTGCAGGGACAGGATCAGGAGGTCCATCGCCGGACCGTTATGGCCCGAGGTCGAGAGCGGCGGGTAGAGCACCCAGCCACCGCCGAAGCCGTGATCGCCACCCGCACCCGGCACGAACATCGACATCACCGCCAGCGCGAAGGCAAAGGGCAGCAGCCAGAACGAGATGTTGTTCATCCGCGGGAAGGCCATATCCGGCGCGCCGATCATCAGCGGCACGAACCAGTTGCCGAAACCGCCGATCATGGCCGGCATGACCATGAAGAAGATCATGATCAGGCCGTGCATCGTCGTGGCGACGTTATAATTGTGCTCGTTGCCCCAGAAGCCGTTGTTGAAGACCTGCAGGCCCGGCTCCATAAGCTCCCAGCGCATCAGGCCGGACAGGGCACCGCCGATGATCCCCGCGAAAATCGCGAAGACCAGGTACATCGTGCCGATGTCCTTGTGGTTGGTCGACAGCACCCAGCGGCGCCAGTCCCACATGCTCGGGGTGTGATCGTCGTGCGTAGCGGCGTCAGCAGACATGGTTCAGCCCATCCCTAGTCGAGTTGCGCCAGGCGCGTTTCCCGCGCGGCGGAATATTCAGCAATCACGGCATTGGCCTCGTCCGAACCCGGACCGGCCTCGACCCAGGCGTCGAACGTGTCCTGCGACACGACGTGAACCTCGATCGGCATGAAAGCGTGGCGGATGCCGCACAGCTCCGAGCACTGGCCGTAATAAGTGCCCTCTTCGGTCACCTGGAACCAGGCTTCGTTGATGCGGCCCGGAATGGCATCCATCTTGGTGCCGAAGGACGGCATCGCCCAGTTGTGGATCACGTCGGCCGCAGTGACCTGCAGACGAACGACGGCATCAACCGGAACAACCAGCGGATAGTCGACCGACAGGTTGCGCAGCTGGCCTTCGGAGAGATCCTCTTCCGCAACCATCGTGGAGATGTACTGCGGCACTTCGTGGTCGGGATACTCATAGCCCCAATACCACTGATAGCCCGTCGCCTTGATGGTGAAGTCGGCTTCCGGAATCTCGTCCTGGAAGTACAGGAGCGGGAAGGAGAAGACCGAGATGACGATCAGGATCATGACCGGCACCGCCGTCCAGACGACTTCGAGCAGCGTGTTATGGCTGTTCTTGCTGGCTTGCGGATTGGCTTTGCGGTTGTAGCGGATCATCACCCAGAGCAGCAGACCCATCACGAAGAGCGTGATCGGAATGATGATCCAGAGCAGGATGTTATGGAAACTGGTCACGCGTTCCATGATCGGCGTGACGGCCGGCTGAAAACCCAGATGGCCGTCCGTCGGCTGGCCGGGCGTTGCGAGTGCGCCGGCAGCGGCGGTTGTCCAAGTAAGCACGAGTGCGGTCAGGAATCGCATGGCTTCCCCATACAAGTCAGGCATTAAGGCAGGAATCCCCCGCCGATGGCGGCGGAATATAGAGCCCGGTCACGGCCGTGTCAGGCCGTCAACGGCATTTTTTGTACCGGCATTCGCACATGATATCAGAATAGCCGGCAACTCACTGATTTTAAAAGCTCTACACTCCCCGTCCAACCGACACTGCGAAGCATTCGCGCGCCTAAGCCCCGATTGGAGATGCGACTATAGGCCGCTGACACCGACTCAGTATGCGGCCAAACGTCTCAGCCGCCTGGAACGGAATGCTCGGGTATTGCCTGTCGGCTGTGCGGCTTCGCTGACCTGCGCGTGTTCCCTCGTCCTCCCCGGTCGACTATGTCATGCTCGTGAAACCGCTTCTGGAGTGCCGCCATGTCTGAGGAACCGATCGAACAATTCGAATTCGACGTCGAGGACGTTACACCGGTCCTTGCCGACACCATGTCCGGTGCCGACGATGGCGAGCTTTTTCTGGAGACGGCCGTTTCTGAATCCCTCGTTTTCGACGACGGGCGCCTGAAGTCTGCGAGCTTCGACTCCAATCGCGGCTTCGGTCTGCGCTGCGTGGCGGGTGAGGCCTTCGGCTATGCGCACTCCTCCGATCCGACGCTGGATGCTGTCAAGCGCGCCGCGGAAACCGCGAGTGCCGTGAAGCGCGGCCATGCCGGCGTACTGGCGCCGCCGCCGGCCGGCACCAATCGCAAGCTTTACGACGCCGTCGATCCGGTGGCGCATCCCGCCTTCGACACCAAGGTGAAGCTGCTGCAGGAGATCGACGCCTACTGCCGGACGAAGGACGCCAGCGTGGTTCAGGTTTCCGCCTCCATCGCCGGCGCCAAGCGCAATATCTCGATCATCCGCGCCGACGGCGACATCAAGACCGATATCCGGCCGCTGGTACGCCTGAACGTCCAGGTCACCGTCGAACGCGACGGCCGCCGCGAAACCGGATCCGCCGGTGCCGGCGGTCGCGCCGAGTTCGACCGCTGGATTGCGCCGGACGCCTGGAAGCCGCTGGCGGACGAGGCACTGCGTATCGCCCGGGTCAATCTGGACGCCGTCGATGCGCCGGCCGGCGTGTTCGACGTGGTTCTGGGTCCAGGCTGGCCGGCCGTGCTGCTGCACGAGGCCGTCGGCCATGGCCTGGAAGGCGACTTCAACCGCAAGGGCACATCCGCGTTTGCCGGACGCATGGGCCAGCAGGTCGCCGCTAAAGGCGTCACCGTGATTGATGACGGTACGATGGAGAAGCGGCGCGGCTCGCTGACCATCGACGATGAAGGCACGCCGACCGAGCGCACCGTGCTGATCGAGGACGGTATCCTGACCGGCTACATGCAGGACCGCATGAATGCCCGCCTTATGGGCCACAAGCCGACCGGCAATGGCCGCCGGCAATCCTATGCCCACCCGCCCATGCCGCGCATGACGAACACCTACATGCTGGCCGGCAATCACAAGCGCGAGGAAATGCTGGAAAGCCTGAAAGACGGCATCTATGCCGTGAATTTCGGCGGCGGCCAGGTCGACATCACCTCCGGCAAGTTCGTCTTCCAGTGCACCGAGGCCTACCGGGTCAAGGACGGGAAAGTGGTTGCACCGGTGAAGGGCGCCACGCTGATCGGCGACGGGCCGACCGCCCTCACCCGCATCGAGATGATCGGCGACGATTTCGAGATGGACCCGGGCGTCGGTGTATGCGGCAAGGCCGGCCAGGGCGTACCCGTCGGTGTCGGCCAGCCCAGCCTTAAGATCTCGGGTCTGACGGTGGGCGGTGCCGGCAGCTGATGCCGCGCCGCAGCAACACAGCCGAATAACAGGCGCGTGATGCACCTTACGAAAGCTTACGTATTATAAGGTCCCGCCATGTACTACCCCAGTCGTCAAGGGACGCTGGGTTGGCACAACTCGTCAGGGGTACAATGCGAGGGACAGTTATCGGCGTGGTCGCAGGGGCCGCGACAGCCGCACTATTTGGTGATTCAGCCTGGGCATTCCGGGATGACGCAGACGCTGGGACTGCGGACACCATTATCGAGACGCAAGCCGGGATAGCGATCTACGCACCGGCCTTCTTTGCCACGTATTCACCGGTCACGGCGCTGGACATGGTCGGCCGGGTGCCCGGCTTCTCGCTTTCGGGCGGCGACACCGATCGCCGCGGCCTGGGCGACAGTTTCGGCAATCTCCTGATCAACGGTCAGCGGCCATCCAACAAGTCGCTGTCGCTGGAGACGGTCCTGCAGCGTATCCCGACAGAGGATGTCGCCCGGGTCGAGCTGATCCAGGAAGCCCTGCCGCAATACGACATGCGCGGCCACCCGCGCCTCGTGAATGTCGTTCTGCGCGAGGGCGCAGGACGATCGGGTTCCTGGGCTTCGCGGTTTGTATTGTCGGATTCAGGGCGTGCCGGAAACTGGAGCGAAATCTCCTACTCCATGCCGGTCGGCAATGCCGACGTGGTGATGGGGATAGAGGGCGGCTTCGACGGCAACCGGCTGCGCCGGCACCACGCCTTCCACAACGGGCAGGACGAGCCGGAGTTTTTCTCACGCGTCTCGGATCAGCGTGCCTATTCCGAGATCATTCCCAGCCTGTCTGTAAACTGGGCAATCAGCGAGCGGTCGCGCCTGCGTTTCGACGGCCAGGTTGAAGCCTGGACCTGGCACCGCGGCGCCATCGACTTCACGCGCGATGCGGCCGGCACTCTCGTGACGATAGAGACAAACCAGACCCAGAACCATGGCGCCATCGGGTCCGGGACGCTGACCTTCAACCACGATTTCACGGACGCGCTGTCATCCGAAACGATTCTGCTCGCCAGCCGCGAGCGCTGGGCCGACGGCCCCGAACCCTATGAAGTCTATGACGTCGAAACCGGTTTCCTTGGGGCAACCATCGTCAGCTTCGAGGGCGATTACGAAGAAACCGCCCTTCGCCAGACGCTGTCCTGGAATCCGAACCCGACCCACGCTTTCGAGATCGGGGCGGAAACCGCGATCAATGCCCGCGATACCGACCTGGACCTGTTCGAGGATGACGGCACCGTTGTCACGCCCATTCCGCTGCCGGTCTCGTCGACGCGGGTCGAGGAAACCCGCAGCGAGATCTTCGCCAACCATGTCTGGTCGGCCAGCGACAGGCTGAGTGTGGAAACAGGCCTGCGCTACGAATTCTCCGAGATCACCCAGACAGGCGATGCGGAGCAGTCGCGCAGCTTCACCTACGCCAAACCCAGCGTGACGCTGAACTGGCGCCAGGACGAGCGGAACCGGCTGCGCTTCACGGCACGGCGCGATGTCGACCAGCTCGAATTCGACAAGTTCGCCAGCTCCATCGACGTCGCCGACGACAATCCCGTTCTCGGCAATCCGGACTATGTGCCCCAGCGGACCTGGACCATCGAGGCCGAATGGGAACGGCGGTTCGGCGAAGACGGCTCCTTCTCGCTGCAGATCGGCTATGACTGGATCCAGGATCTCGACGGCTGGGTGCCGATCGTCACCGATGACGGTGTCTTCGATGCGCCGGGCAATATCGGCGACGGGACCAATCTGCGCGTCACCGGCAATCTGACCTCGCCGCTCGACCGGTTCGGACTGACCAATGCCGTGATCGACGTGTTCCTGGAATGGTACGACACCAAGGTCGACGACCCGCTCACCGGCGAAAGCCGTCACTGGTCCGGCATTCGCGAGTGGGAACTCAGCCTGGATTTCCGGCAGACCTTTCCGCAGCAACAGCTCGCCTGGGGCTGGGATTATCACTGGCTCTCCGATGGCGAGACCTTCCTGGCCCAGGAATATCGCGAGTTCGACAACACCGATGGCGATTTCGACATCTATGTCGAGACGACACGCTGGTTCGGCATGACCGTACGAGCCGGCGTGGACGGGGTCTTCAACAATGGCGACGACCGCCGGCGGGTCTTCTATGACGGATCCCGAGCAGACGGCGTGATCGACGCCATCGAGTACCGCAATATCTCGATGGGCCAGGTTGCCTATCTGCGGTTCCAGGACACGTTTTAGTGATCGCAGCGGGACCCGGAAACACCCGGGTCCCGTTTGCAGCCGCCCGCCGGGGCGGCGTATCGTGACAGTATCAAGACAACAGAGAGCGCTGCAAAGGCGCCGAAATCCGGAACCACAGACCAGCGAGGGGCTGCTGGCGAACCTGCAGGGAGGCAGGACCATGTCGCATGCCCGTAGATTACGAAGAGCTTCCGGCGCCGCTCTGGTTGCCGCGGCCGTTCTTGCGACGGGAGCCGCACAGTCCAGTGAGGCTCTTGCCGGGGATGGTATCCCGCTTGAACGCACGCCCAGCGGCCACCTTCTGCTCCCGGTGACCATCGGCGATGCGGGCCCCTTCCCCTTCATTCTCGACACCGGCGCCAGTCACACGGCGATCGCGGCCCCCGTGGCAGAGCAATTGGGCTTCCAGTCACGGTGGGAGCATGTCGACGATGTCCAGGCACTGACAACACGCTTCGAGGCGGAGCGTTTCGCGCTTCACAGCCTCAACTTCGGAGACCAGTCCCCGATCGACCTCCTGAGCGTGATCATTCCGGTTGAAGAGGGGCAACCCATCCCCGTCGCCGGCCTCCTCGGCGTCGATGCCATTCGCGCCGACCGGTATCGCGTCGATTTCGCCGCTGGACGGCTGGAACTCGCCCCCTCCCCCGCATCCCGCGCCGACGGCCGTATTGATCCGGCCGGTCTGCTTGTCGGGGACGCTGCCATGCTCCGCGCCAGCCGTCCGGTGAGGGTGATGCTCGACAGCGGCAGCGCGCGGACGATCGCGAATGTCCCGCTGGATCGCCTGGTCGGGACCCGTCACATGGTCATGCGGGCGATGACGGTCGGCGGCATTGACGGCCGGGAGGTGGAAGAGGCCAGCCTGCTGTCGATCCGCCAGTTCCGCATGGGCGGTCTTTGCTTCCCTTCGCTACGGGTGCTTCACGCGGATCTCGACATCTTCGAGCATCTGGGCTGGGAAAACGAACCCGCCATCGTGCTGGGCATGGACCTGCTGCAATATGCCGAGGTCACCGTCGATCGCGAGACCGGGAGTTTCCAGATCGACGCAGCCGTACCGGACTATGCCTGCGAGGAATAGGGTGGCAGGAACGACAAAAAAGGCCGCGGAGCGAGTTGCTCCGCGGCCTTCTTCATGCCGGTGTCAGGACAGCATCACGCCTTGGGATGCGCGTCCTGTTCCGGGCCTGCCGCTTCGGCAGCCGCCGGGATCTTCACCTGATCCTCGGCGCGGCCATGGCCCAGCTTCTTCAGGAGGAAGCTGAACACACCGACCACGATACCCAGCACGATCGCCACGAGGCCGATCGCCTGGAAGACCGAGGCATAGCCGCTGAGCGCCGCTTCCGGATCCAGCACCTGGCCGGCAACCGTGTCGGTCGCCGTGAAGGTGGCGATGATGCCCGCCACGTATTGTGCGAAGGAGCTGGAAAGGAACCAGCCCGCCATCATGAAGGACACCACGGCGGCGGGAGACAGTTTGGTGATGGCCGACAAACCGACCGGCGACAGGCAGAGCTCACCGGTGGTGTGCAGCAGGTAGGCGCCCGCCAGGAAGATCAGCGGCACGCGATAGCTGTCGTCGGCAAAGCTGACACCCCAGACCAGCAGCATGAAGCCCAGGCCGACCTGGACCAGCGCCAGCGCAAACTTCAGAACCGTGTTCGGGTTCTTCTGAAGCTTGGCCAGGAAAGCCCAGAGCGCGGCAAAGACCGGCGCGAAGATCAGGATGAAGCCGGCATTGAATGACTGCGTCTGCGATGCCGTCAGGCTNATCTCAATGCCGNTCGGGCCGAGATTCCAGACCGCCGCTTCCGCCACCGACAGGTCGGTATTGCGGGCGGCGAACAGGTTCATCGACGAACCGGCCTGTTCGAACAGGGCCCAGAACACCACCGAGGTCACGATCAGGAAGATGGCCAGGATCAGCCGCTGCGCCTCGACCGTCGTACATTCGGTGACCATGTAGTAGATCATGTAGCCGACGAAGAGCAGGCCGCCGATGATCAGCAGAACCGCCAGAAGGTCGGTGCCTGCAAACATGATCGTGTGGGCCTGCACCATGAACCAGACGACCAGCACGCCGGCGACGCCCAGCAGGTAGATCAGGCCTTCGCGGCTGAGCGGTCCGAAGACCTTCTGCTTCAGCTTCTCCGGCTCCGGCGGATTGCCGACATGGCCGATCAGGTTGGTACCCGGCATGAAGAACAGCGCGCGGCCGCGGACGAAGACCAGCCAGCCGAGCAGCATGCCGACGCCGGCCAGGCCGAAACCGGCCCACCAGCCCACGGTCTCGCCGAGCAGGCCGCACAGGATGGCCGCCCAGAAGGAGCCCAGATTGATGCCGTAGTAATAGAGGGTGAAACCACCGTCGCGGCGCGGATCGTTCTCTTCATAGAGCTGACCGACGATCGAGGAGATGTTGGCCTTCAGGAAGCCGACGCCCATGATGATCAGTGCAAGGGCGAGGTAGAAGATGTTCACGAACATCCGGTCGCGCTCGATGATCTGCGTCTCGAACGAGCCGGCCGGCAGGGTCGCCGGGATGGCCGCGCTCGCCGGCAGGCCCTCAATCACCAGATCGCCCGCGGAATTGGCGGAGAAGTCATAGGTGGCTTCGCCGACTTCCAGCAGCACGGTGCGCGCAGCGCCGCGGCCTTCGGCCACGAGCTCGTACTGGCCGCCATCATAGACAATCGCCTCGCGCGCAGGCTCGCCTTCAATCCCCATGGTGAAGTGGCCCGCGACCAGCAGCAGCGCACCGAAGGCAATGGCCTTGCGGTTGCCCAGATACTTGTCGGCCAGATAGCCGCCGACCAGCGGCAACAGATAGACCAGGGCTGTATAGGCGCCGTATTGCGAGCTGGAGAAGGCATCGTCGAACAGGAAATGCTGGGTCAGATAGAAGATCAGCAGACCGCGCATACCGTAGTAGGAGAAGCGTTCCCACATTTCGGCGAAGAAGAGGATGTGCAGCCCTTTCGGGTGATTGCGCATCTCGAGAAACACCGGAATTGCCGTCGCGATGGTCACGACAATGCCGATGGCAACAACCAGATTGATAACCATGTTCTCCCCGTCCCCGCCCCACCGGCGGGCCAAATTTCCGGCCCGCAATTGACCATGCACGGCATTCGGGCTCAAGCCCGTGACGCGGCTGTGACAATCAATTGCCCGCGATGAGGAGGGATCCGGAGAGGTTCGCTAATAGGCGGCTTCGGTAAACACCGGTTCGATCGAACCGCCCCAGTCGCCATTGAAGCGCGCGATCAGGTCCTCGGCCCGGGTGCGGCCGGTCTTCACGATCTCGTCCAGGTCGTCGAGGAAGAGCGACTCGTTTTCACCGTGCCCGTTCAGGCGCTTGCGGGCATTCAGGCCCTTGCGGCTGATTGCCAGGACTTCGCGGGCCACATCCTGCAGCGTGCCCGAGCGGAAGGGCGTCTTCAGGCCCATGCGCGCCGCGCCGAGCCGCAATGCAGTACGTTCCTCGGCCGTCCAGTCCTTCACCAGATCCCAGGCGGCATCCAGCGCCGTCGAGTCATAGAGCAGACCGACCCAGAAGGCCGGCAGGGCGCACAGCGTGTTCCACGGCCCGCTATCGGCGCCGCGCATTTCCAGGAAAGTCTTCAGGCGCACTTCCGGGAAGAGGGTGGAGAGATGGTCTTCCCAATCGCTCAGCACCGGACGCTCGCCCGGCAGCACCGGCAGCCTGCCGTCGAGGAAGTCGCGGAAACTCTGGCCGGTGGCGTCCAGATAGACATTGTTGCGCTTGACGAAATACATCGGCACGTCGAGCGCCCAGTCGCGGTACTGTTCGAAGCCGAAGCCCTCGTCGAAGACGAAGGGCAGCATGCCGGTGCGATTGTTGTCGGTGTCCGTCCACACATGCGCCCGGTAGGACAGGAAGCCGTTCAGCCCGCCATCCTTGAAGGGGGAATTGGCGAACAGGGCCGTCGCCAGCGGCTGCAGCGCCAGCGAGACCCGGAATTTCTTCGCCATGTCGGCTTCGGAGGCGAAATCCAGATTGGTCTGCACCGTACACGAGCGGAACATCATCTGATGCCCCATCGTGCCCACCTTGGGCATGTAGGCCTTCATCAGCTTGTAGCGCGCCTTGGGCATCATCGGCGTCTCTTCCAGGGACCATTTGGGTGAGAAGCCCAGCCCCAGGAAACCGGCGCCGATCCGGTCGGCGACCTCGCGCACCTCGCGCAGATGGCCGTTCACTTCCGCACAGGTCTCGTGAATGGTTTCAAGCGGTGCGCCGGAGAGTTCGAACTGACCGCCCGGCTCCAGCGTGATCGAGGCGCCCATGCGCTTGAGGGCCACGACATGCCCCTCTTCCTCGATCGGCGTCCAGCCGAAGGCGACCAGGCCTTCCAGCATCTTCCTCACGCTCGGACCGCCGCCATTCTCGTAAGGCAGGGGCGTGTGGTCCTCGAGCGCGAACCCGAATTTCTCGTGCTCGGTCCCGATACGGAAACCGGCCTCCGGCTTGCAGCCGGCAGCAAAATAGGCCGTCAGCTGGTCCAGACTTTCGACGGGTGCGCCTTCGCCGCCCGGATTATAGGTGCCGCTCATGCCAGGCGCCCCCGCTCTGTCTTCAATGTCCGCAACAGATATGTGGGCGTTCCGGCGAGAACAAGGGCCGGTATCTGCGGATCGCCGTGATGCGACGCCGGGCCGCGGCTCAACGCCAGTCGCCGTGAACGGATTGCCACAGCACCAGCGCTGCCATGGCAGCGGTTTCCGCACGCAGGATGCGCGGCCCCAGCGTCACCGGGGTGACGAAATCGTGATCCCGCAGCCGGGTGCGCTCGGCGTCTGAGAAGCCGCCCTCGGGCCCGATCAGGATCGCCGCCGGTCCTGCTTCCAGCCCGGCCAGCGCGGCGGCCATCGGCTGGCCGCGCCCGCGCGCGCCACCCCAGGGCTCGCCCGCCTCGTCACCGGCCTCGTCGCAATAGATCAGCCGCCGCGCCGGATCCCAGCCGTCGAGCACCCGGTCCAGCCGCTCCAGCTCGTCGATTTCCGGCAGGTCAAGACGCTCGGTCTGCTCGGCCGCCTCCTTGGTGATGGTGCGGAAGCGATCGATGCGGACACGCTCGCTCTGGGTGCGGGCCGTTGAAACCGGACACAGCCGCGCCACGCCCAGCTCGGTCGCCTTCTCCACCATCAGATCGGTCTTCTGGCGTTTGACCGGCGCGAAGAGCAGCCAGAGGTCCGGCACTCCGGCCTGGGGGCGCGTCTGTTCGAGGGGTTCGAGAATCGCAGCCTTGCGGCCGGTCTCCACGATCTGCGCCCGCCACTCGCCGTCACGACCGTTGAACAGGCGCACCGTGTCGCCCGCCGCGCGGCGCATCACATTGACGAGATAGTGAGTATCTTCCTTCGGCAGGGCGACCGCCTGTCCGGCGGCGAGATCCTGGCCGATGAAGAGTCTGGGATCGGTCGACATGTCTTCGCTTTGGCGGGGCTGCGCCGGTGCGTCAAGTGCCGCTTGAACTGCCCGGCCGGTTTTGCCACACAGCGAATATGGTTTTGAACTTCGACCGGCGAGTCGCCGACAGCCTTCCGAAGACCTGGGTGGATCGCGCACCGTCGGCCGTGCGGCCCTATCTGCGTCTGGCGCGCTATGACCGTCCGATCGGGTTCTGGCTGCTCGGTCTGCCGTGCTGGATGGGCCTGATGCTGGCCCGCACCGGCGAAGGCCTTGGCTGGACCGATCTCTGGTACGCAGTGATCTTTGCCATCGGCGCCATCGCCATGCGCGGCGCCGGCTGTACCTATAACGACATTGTCGATCGCGATCTGGATGCGCAGGTTGCCCGCACCGCCGACCGCCCGCTGGCGGCCGGAACCGTACCGCTGCGCCAGGCCTGGATATTCCTGACCGGCCAGGCTCTGGTGGGGCTGCTGGTCCTGATCCAGCTGCCGCTCCTGGCGATCGGGGTCGGTCTGGCGGCGCTGGTCCTGGTCGCCGCCTATCCCTTCATGAAGCGGATCACCTGGTGGCCGCAGGCCTGGCTGGGCCTGACCTTCAACTGGGGCATTCCGGTTGCCTTCACTGCAGCAGCCGGCGCCATCGAGCCCGCCATGATCGCGCTCTATGCCGCGGCGATCTTCTGGACGCTCGGCTATGACACGATCTACGCCCACCAGGATGTCGAGGACGACGCCCTGGTCGGCGTGAAGTCGACCGCCCGCCTGTTCGGGGAGAGCACGCCCTACTGGGTGGCCGGCTTCTACGGCGCCAACGCCCTTCTGGTCGCCCTGGCGATCTGGCTGAGCGGCGCATCGCCCTGGGTGGTCCTGCCCTTCACCGCCTATACAGCCCACCTGTTCAACCAGGTCCGCAAGCTGGACGTGGAGGATGGCGCGCGCTGTCTCGCCCTGTTCAAGGCCAACCGCACCAGCGGCCTGCTGCTGGTCGCGACACTGGCGCTGGGCGCGCTGATCTGAGCCGCGGCCAAGATTAATTCTTCTCCATGACGGTTTGACCGGAACGCCCCCGCAGCGTCTGATATGCGTTCGGACCAATTGCACCGGGTGGGGACATCATGGACATCCAACGAGGCCTGGCAGCCGGTATCGGCGCCCTCGTTCTCGCAGCCTGTCAGCCGGCGGACACGCCGCCGGAAACAGGCGATACATCGGCCGCCGCCGAAACCGGCTCCGGCACCGCGAGCAGCGTCTCGACCGATTTCACGGTCGATGTCAGCTATCACCAGCTCGATAACGGGCTGCGTGTCGTGCTGTCGCAGGACCACACCGTTCCGACCGCAACGGTGGGCGTCTATTACGGCGTCGGCTTCCGCAACGAGCCGCGCGGCCGCACCGGCTTTGCCCACCTGTTCGAACACCTGATGTTCCAGGGCTCGCGCAATCTGCCGCACGGCGCATTCGACAATCTGATCTACGGATCCGGCGGCGTGAACAACGGATCCACCCGCTACGACTTCACCAACTATTACGAGGTCGTGCCGTCCAACGCCCTGCAGGCTGTGCTGTGGGCCGAGGCCGACCGGATGGCCTTTCCCGATCTCGACGAGAACCAGCTGAACAATCAGCGCGAGGTCGTGCGCAACGAGGTCTTCGTCAATGTGATCAACCAGCCCTATGGCGGCTGGATCTGGATCGACCTGCCGATGGCCGCCAACGAGAACTGGCACAACGCCCATAACTTCTACGGCGACCTGTCCGATCTCGATGCCGCCAGCCTGGAGGACGCCCAGACTTTCTTCGACCAGTTCTACGCTCCCAGCAATGCGGTGCTCGTCGTGGCCGGCGATTTCGATCGCGAAGAGACCCTGGGCTGGATCGAGGAGATGTTCGGCCACATTCCTGCCGGCGATCCCCTGCCCGAAATCGACACGTCGGAACCGCGCCAGGAAGAAGAGAAATTTGCCTTCATCGAGGACGATCTCGCCAACCAGCCGGCGCTGGCCGTGGGCTATCACATGCCCCCGCGCGGCACTCCGGAATACTACGCCATGGCCGTGCTCGACCAATTGCTGGTCCAGGGCGATGACAGCCGTCTGACCCAGGCCATCGTCAATGAGGAAGGCTATGCGTCCGGCGTGTTCGGCGGCATCAACCTCTTGGGCAATGCCTTCAACTATAACGGCCCCATGCTGTGGACGGTCGGCCTGATCCACGACAGCGAGTTCACCGTGTCCGACGTCATGACGACACTGGACGCCACGATCGAGGAGATCCGTACCGAGCCGGTCTCGGAGGCCGATGTGGAACGCGCCCGCACCAAGCTGCTGGCCGACTTCTATGGCACCGTGGACACCTCGACCCGCTTCGGCCTGGTCGACCTGCTCGCCTCCTTCGCACTGTTCGACGACGACCCGGGCCGCATCAACCGCATCACAGAAGGCTTCCAGCAGGTCACGCCGGAACTGATCCGCCAGACCGCTCAGGAATATCTGCGCCCGGGCAACCGTACCGTTCTGGAAGTGCGCCTCGCCGATGAGGACGGCACCACGCCGGAGGGTGAAGAATGACCGGGATCGCAAAGGGAAAGAGCCCCATGGCCAAGACATCTCTCCGCGCGGCCCTGGCCGCGGCCAGTCTCGCCCTCCTGCCGTCGGCGGCGGTGCAGGCACAGATTCACGAACAGCCGCCGATCGGCGAGCCTGTTGCCTTCGAACTGCCGGAAACCCGGCATTTCACGCTGGATAACGGGCTGGAGGTCACCTTCATCCCCTTCGGTCTGGCGCCAACGGTGGATATCTCGGTCCAGGTCCGGGCCGGCAATATCGATGACGGTGCCCAGACCTGGCTCGCCGATCTGACGGGCGCCATGATGGAAGAAGGCGCCGGCGGCCGTTCCAAGGAGGCGCTCGCCGAGACGATTGCCTCCATGGGCGGCAATATCAATGTCGGGGTCGGCGTACACACGACCGGCATCTCCACCGGCGTTCTGTCGCAATACGGACCGGACGCCGTGGCGCTTCTGGCGGATGTGGTACGCCGTCCCAATCTCGATGCGGACGAGTTCGAGCGCGTACGCGCCAATCTCGTGCGCGATGTCGATGTGTCGCGCGCCCAGCCCGGCTCGATCGCCGACGAGGCCTATCGTGACCTGCTGTTCGGCAGCGATCACCCCTATGGCCACATCCTGCCGACGGAAGAACAGCTGCGCGGTTACACGATCGAGGACGTCAACGCCTTCTATGGAGACCATTTCGGCGCAGGGCGGACACGGGTCTATATCGCGGGCCGGTTCGACGAGGCCGCCATGGAAGCCGCCGTGCGCGAAGCTTTCGGCGACTGGGAGACCGGCGAGCCGGACAGCGCCGAGGGCGCAACCGCTTCGACAGGCCCGGTCGTCCAGCTGATCGACCGTCCCGGGGCACCGCAAACCACGATCCGCCTGGGCTTTCCCGGCGTTGCGATCGGCGATCCGGACGCCCCCGCCATGGAAGTCATGAATGCGCTTCTGGGCGGTTCGTTCACATCGCGCCTTACCCGCAATCTGCGCGAGGACAAGGGCTATACCTACTCGCCCGGCTCGGGTGAAACCTGGATGCTGGACGGCGGCCTGTGGACCTTCAACGCCGATGTGACAGCCGCCGACACGGCGGCCGCCCTGCGCGAGACCTTCTACGAAATCGACCGCCTGCAGACGGAAACCCCGCCGCATGAGGAAGCCCAGGGCATCCGCAACTGGCTGGCCGGCATCTTCATCCTGCAGAACGCCTCGACCGGCGGGCTGATCAACCAGCTCGCCCAGCGCGATTTCTGGGGACTGCCGGACGATTATCTGGAAGCCTATGTGCCCAACATCCTCGCGGTGTCCGACGAGGACATCTCGGAAACAGCGCGCACCTATCTGCCGCTGGACCGGATGACGCTGGTGCTCGTGGGCGATCTGGAGACGATCCAGGCCGATGTGCTGGCCCTGCCCCAACTGCAAGGCGCGCGGATCATCACACCGGACAGCGAATAACCGGATCACGGATTTGCCATGGCTGGCGGTCGGGCCTTTCGGGGTCCGGCCGCTTTTTTCACAGCTCTGTCGCGAACATGATGCGGTGTCCGTCCGGTGTGCGCACGGCCATTTCCCGCATGCCCCAGGGGCGGTCCTCGGGCGGATGGATGATGTCCACACCCGGTCCGGCGATCTCGGCGTGATAGGCGTCGACATCGTCCAGTTCGACATAGGCAAAGTATTGGTGATCGCCCAGATCGCGCGGCAGGATCGCATCCGGACATTCGCCGATGCGCAGATAGCAGTTGTCGCGCCGCAGGAAGGCCCAGCCGTCCACGTCCAGCCACGCCTCGAACCCCATGCACTCCGTCCACCAACGCGCCGTCGGTGCCAGATCCGGCACGGCGAGCACATAGGTAGAGCCCGTCATTTTCGCAGTCATTCTTGCCCCCGGCCTGTCATCGCTCTATCGACGCGACAGCCAGTGTGACAGGGAAAACCGTGGCCGACACCCCCGCCATCCGCGACCCGTATCGCTTCGTTCGCGAACACACCGCCCTGATGCCACCGCCACTGGTCCCGGAAGTGCCGCTGCATCTTGCCGTGGAAACCGTGGCGCTGTGGCAGGAGACCGAGGAGGCTCTCGGCGAACTGGGCCTGCCGCCACCCTTCTGGGCCTTCGCCTGGGCCGGCGGTCAGGCGCTGGCACGATACTGTCTCGACAATCCGGACATTGTCCGCGGCAGGCACGTCCTCGACTTTGCCGCCGGCAGCGGGCTGACCGGCATCGCGGCCCTGAAGTCCGGAACCCGCACGGTCGAAGCCAGCGAGCTGGACGCTTTTGCCATCGCGGCGATCGAGGCCAACGCGGCCGCCAACCACGTCACTGTCACTGCACGGCTGGAAGATGTTGTCGGCCGCGATGACGGCTGGGATGTCGTGCTCGCAGGCGATGTCTTCTACGAGGCCGATCTTGCCCTCCGGATCGGTGACTGGCTGGCCGGCCTGCACCGGCGCGGCGCCACCGTGCTGATCGGCGATCCCGGCCGCGCCTTCCTGCCCAAGGGCGAACTGGAGGAAGTCGCCCGCTACACCGTCCCCGTCCAGCGCGAGCTGGAAGACCGCGAAGTCCGCTTCGCAAAGGTCTGGCGCTTCGCCTGAGGACAGGCCACCTCCCCCCGCCTCAACACCGAAAGGGCTCACCCCGCTTGCGGGGGAGCTGTCCGCGTAGCGGACTGAGGGGGCGGCGCGAAGCGGCGCTTGGACCCTTCAGCGCGGACGACGTTGCGCAAGGGAAGTCCGGGCGCTGGCGACTTCCGCGATCCTGTTCAATGTCTCGTCGATATCGTCATAAAGGTCGGTGTTCCAGAATCGGAGCACGAGCCAGCCGTCGCGTTCAATGAATGCTGTCCGTCTTCGATCATGGGCAATTTCCTGGTCGGTTGAATGAGAGGCACCATCAAGCTCGACGACGAGGCGGCACTGAAGACATGCAAAATCGGCGATATAGGGCCCGATCGGGTGCTGCCTCCTGAATTTCAGACCGCAGAGCTGGCGGGCACGCAGGCGCTGCCAAAGCCAGAGCTCCGCTTTGGTCATTGACCGCCTCATGGAGCGCGCCCGAGCGCGCGATACTGTCGTGTCCTCTCGCAATTTTTTGACTCACCCCCTTCGACCTTCTCCGGCCCTCGGCCGGAGTCGGCCACTTCCCCCGTAAAAACGGGGGAAGCCTGAATGTGGTTCGTGTAATTCCATATTATGCTATTGTAAATTGTATTTCAACTCATCTCCCCCCGGGTTCAGAATCGGCGCAGTTTTAGGGACATGGCTCGCGCGCGTGCCGTCGACCGGCGGCTTTTCCTTTTGCTTGAAATCGCGGCCCGGCGGATGAACCGGGATGCGGATGCGCGTCTGAAGAAGACCGCCGGCGTTACCACAGCCCAGACCGCCGTTCTGTTCCTGCTGGCCCGCAAGGGTGAGCGGCGCATGGGCGATATCGGCGAGACATTGTCGCTGAACCCGCCGGCGGTGACCGGGCTGGTCAACCGCATGGAGGCCCTGGGCCTCGTCGTGAAGACGGCCTCGCGCACCGACAAGCGCTCGGCCGTCGTATCCCTGACCGAGAAAGGCCGCGCCGTCGGCGACGCCGCCGACCATGTGCTGCGCGACCTCAATCTCGAGCTGGAAGCCTGGCTGGGAACGGACGATGCCGACCGGCTGCACGACATACTCACCCGTCTGGTCACACGCGACGACTGACCATTCTTGACGTTTACGTAAACTGGAACGGACCTTCCAAAGCCGTACCGAATGCTCTAACCTGCCCGGCAACACATCTGAAAAACGATCCATGGGAGGCTCGTGTGAGCGAACAGGTTCTGGTCGATACCGCGGAGCGTATCCGCACGATTTCCTTCAACCGCCCCGACAAGAAGAACGCGCTGACGCGGGCCATGTATTCCGCTGCCGCCGAAGCCATCGAGGATGGCGACCGGGATCCCGCCGTGCGGGTCATCATCCTGACCGGCGAAGGCGGCATCTTCACCGCTGGCAATGACATCGTCGACTTCATGGAACAGCCGCCGGCGATGGACGGAAACGAGGTGTCCCCGGTGCAGCATTTCATGCAAGCGCTGCTCAATGCGAAAAAGCCGGTGATCGCGGCCGTCGACGGGCTCGCCATCGGTATCGGCGTCACCCTCCTGATGCATTGCGACCTCGTCTATTGCTCGGACCGGTCCAGCTTCAAGACGCCCTTCGTCGATCTGGCCCTGGCGCCGGAATACGGCTCCAGCCAGACCATGCCTCGCGCTTTCGGCCATGTCGTGGCCGCTGAACTCCTGCTGCTGGGCGCGACCTGGAGTGCCGAACGGGCCGCCCAGACCGGCCTCGTCGGCGCCGTCACGACGCCGGACGCGCTGATGGAAACCGTGCGCAACGCCGCCCGCATTCTCGCCGCCAAGGCACCGGACGCGCTGGCCAAGGCCAAGGCACTGATGCGGCGCGCGCCGGAGCCGCTGACCGACCGGATCGCGCTGGAGGGCCGGCAGTTCGCCGCACAATTGCGCTCGCCGGAATTTGCCGAGGCCGCCGCCGCCTTCATGGAACGCCGTGCCCCGGATTTCGACAAGCTGGGCTGAGGCACCCCGGACTCGCACAAGGCGCCTGGCGCGGCTTTTTGAGCGGTCGCATTTTCGAACCGCAAAACCGGTGCCCACTTTTGCTGAAAGTGCTCTAGATTTCCACCGGAATCACGGGGAACGTCATGGCCAAGCGTATTCTTCTCGGTACAGCAGCCATTGTGGTTGCGGGCGGGCTTCTCGCCCTCAACCTGTCGCCGCTCGGGCGCAGCTATCTGCCGTCGGGGACCGGGCTCGTCGCCAAGCAGACCTGCTCGCTGACCTTCGTATCCGGCCTCGACACCGATCTGGCCAAGTCGATCTATATCGACCCGCTGCTCGGCGGGGCCGGCAGCCTGATCCACTACGATATCGACACCGAGGCCCGCGAGGTCCGCTCCGGCGTGTTCGGCCTGTTCTGGCGCCAGCATGCCGTCTATCGCGAGGGTCTGGGCTGTACGCTGGTCCACGGCCGCGGCGATTTCGATCCGGACCTGGAAGTTCCGCTCGCTGCCCCCTTCGAACCGCTGGAACTCGACACGGAGCATCGCGACACGCACTTCAACGTCACCGCTCTGCAAGCCTCGGTCGACGGGGCCTTCGGCAATCCGGACACTGATCCGCGCAACACGCTGGGCGTCGCCGTCCTGCACCAGGGCCGTCTGGTCGCGGAACGCTATG
This sequence comes from Maricaulis sp., assembly GCA_002707795.1. Lineage (GTDB taxonomy): Bacteria > Pseudomonadota > Alphaproteobacteria > Caulobacterales > Maricaulaceae > Maricaulis > Maricaulis virginensis. The sequence goes on along the minus strand of PANX01000012.1, from coordinate 3,796 downwards.
CGCCCGGCGCCAGCCGCGAGACGCGTTTTCACGGCTGGTCGATGACCAAGAGCACGATGGCCACGCTGGCCGGCGTGCTGCAGCGCGACGGGTTGATCGATATCGAGGCGGAAGGCGAGGTTCCCGCGCTCGCCGCCATCGATGACAGCCTGACCGACATCACCATCGAGGACCTGCTGCGCATGGCAGGCGGGCTCGCGATTGCCGAGCGAAATGACGGCTGGGATCCCAACTCGCAGATGCTGATGACCCGGTCCGACATGCCGCACTTCGCCGCCACGCGCGAACGGCTCTACAGGCCGGGCGAGCACTGGCAGTATATGAGCGGCAATACGATCCTTGCGACGCATGCCATGCAGCAGCAGCTCGGCGACACCCTGCCCGAACAGGTCACCGAGCTGCGNGCCCGCCTGTTCGAACCCCTGGGCATCCATTCCGCGATCCTGGAACCCGACGAAAGCGGGACCTTCCAGGGCTCGTCCTACATGTATGCCACGGCGCATGACTGGGCCCGGCTGGCGCAGCTGTATGCCGAAGACGGGATCGTCGACGGGCAACGCCTCCTGCCCGAGGGCTGGGTCGATCTGGTCCGCCTGCCGACGGAAGGCTCGGACGGCGCCTACGGCATGGGGTTCTGGCTGCCGGAAGATCATGAAAACCTGCCGGACGGCACCTTCATGATGCGCGGCTTCCAGTCCCAGCTGGCCTATATCATGCCGCAACAGGATCTCGTCATTGTCCGCTTCGGCGCAACCAACCGGGTCTCCTCCGGCGCCGGCGAACTCGCGGCCGGTGTCGCCGCAGCCCTGCGCGACCGCCCCGCCCCGTACATCGGCACCGCGGACTGACGTCTCCGGTATCCGCCTTTGCGAACCCGGTGCCCCGGCGCCGGGAAGAATCGGGCTTGTCTTGAATCGTGTCACGCTTTATTCGTAACAATATGGTTACGAATAAAGCCCAGACAGATCATCCCGGCTTTCACGCCATCGCCGACCCGACGCGGCGAGCGATTCTCGACCTGCTCCGCCAGGGCGAGATGCAGGCCGGGGCCATTGCCGAAAACTTCCCCGTCAGCCGGCCGGCCATTGCCCGCCATGTCGGCGTGCTCAAACGCGCCGGCCTGGTGCGCGAGCGCCGGGAGTCACGCGCCCGGATCTATGCGCTCGACCCGGCGGGCCTGGCGGCGATCGACCGCTGGATCGCGCCCTACCGGCTTTACTGGTCCGCGCGCCTGACGGGGCTCAAACAGATCGCGGAATCGCTACCGGACGAGGAGACCGGCTCATGACTGCACTCGATGTCAGCTACACCCACACCATCGCCGCACCGCCCGATCGCGTCTTCCGGGCGCTGACCGACCCGGCCGACCTGACGGTCTGGTTTGCCGAGGGCGTGGCGATCGATGCGCGCCCCGGCGGCGGCTTCAGCTTCTGGGGACGTCACACCTACGGCACCCCGGCTCATCCGGGTATCCAGACACGCCTGCACACTTTCGAGCCGGATCGGGAGATTGCCTTCGACTGGCCGCTGGAAGGCCAGGCCGGCCGCGTCACGCTGAGCCTGGCACCGAAGGATGACGGCACGGCAGTCACGGCACGGCACGTGCTGGCCGACAGCCCCGCCATCGGACGGGCCCGGGAGCTGGTCGACGATCTCTGGCGCATGCATCTGGGCGCCCTGGGCACGCATCTGTCCGGCCAGCCCGTCACGCTTCCCGACTTCGCCGACCCGCATCCGCAGGTCAGACTCTCCATCCATGTCGATGCCCCGCGCGCGGCGGTCTGGCGTACGCTGACAGACCCGGCCCTGCTCGACCAGTGGCTGACCAAGGCAGCGGTGATCGATCTTGCGGCCGGCACGCTCGATTTCGGATGGCGCTACGAGGAAAACGGCCGGGAGGTCGTCGTGCCGCCGATGCAATTGCTCGAGATCGCCGAACCGGAGCGCCTGGTGATGGAGTGGCGGGACTGGCGGGGCGATCCGGACGTTCCCCATCAGCGCGTGACCTGGCTGCTCAGCGAGGACGGTGCCGGAACACGGGTCGATCTGGTCCATGACGGCTTCACGCGCACCGTCGACATCTCCGACTACCCCTGGGGCTGGCGCTGGTTCCTGCAGCAATTCCGCACCGTCGGAGAGTCGGCAGCGGCCAACAGCTAGGCCGCGACCAGCGGCGGCGATTCGGCGAGCGTGGCGCTGCGCAGGCACTGGGCGACAAGCTCGCTCGCCTGCGCCGCGCTGGCATGTCCTTCACGCAAAGCCCGCAGTGCGGAGGTATCATAGATCGCCGCATCGCCCCGGGCGACGGACCAGCGCGCATACTGACGGCGAGCTATCGGCAGGAATTCCTCGCTGCGCAGGTCCGATATCCGCGGATCGGCCGCGATCGCCAGGAAGAAGCTGCGCAGGGCCTCGCGATCGCCTTCCAGCACGTCCAGAAACCAGCCGTCGAGCCAGACCAGCCCGCCGGTCATCTCCCGCTCCACGCTCGCCTTCATATGCGCCGCCAGCATCAGTCCCAGATCGCCATTGAGCGCACCCTCGCCGAGATGGACCCGGGCGCGGGCAACAAGAACCATTCTGTGCAGCATGCGGACACCCTTCCATCCAGCGGGCCGCGGGCTCTAGCAGCCGCGTCTGAAGCAAGGTTCAACACGTGCCGGAAAATTCGAGTCGAACTTGACTCAAATGCGCCGCAATCGCGGCCGCCCTGCAGGTGCGACGCAGCGCGCGCTGGACTTTCGCCCGTGAAGTTGCAGTTTCGGTCATGCGATATCACCGGAGCCCGACCCGCATGGCCTACAAATCCCTGCGCGACTTCATCGACCAGCTGGAAGCCGGGGGTGACCTCGTGCGCATCTCCACGCCCGTCTCGACGGATCGCGAAATGACGGAGATCCACCGCCGCACCCTGCATGCCGGCGGTCCGGCCCTGCTGTTCGAGAATGTGATCAACGAAAAGGGCGAGAAGAGCGAGATGCCCTGCCTCGTCAATCTGTTCGGCACGGTGAAACGCGTCGCCCAGGCCGTCACGCTGGGCGGCGAGGCGCGCACCACGGGCGCTGAACTGCGCGAGGTCGGTGAATTGCTCGCCTTCCTGCGCCAGCCGGAACCGCCGCGCGGCGTCAAGGACGCGCTGGAGATGCTGCCGCTGGCGAAAACCGTGATGTCGATGCGGCCGAAGACCGTGAAGAAGGCGCCCTGCCAGGAGGTCGTGCTGACCGGCGAGGATATCGATCTCGACCGCCTGCCGATCCAGACCTGCTGGCCCGGCGAGCCTGCGCCGCTGATTACCTGGCCGCTGGTGGTCACCAAGGGCCCGTCCGGTGACAAGCAGGATGATTTCAATCTCGGCATCTACCGCATGCAGAAACTCGGCAAGACGCGCACGCTGATGCGCTGGCTGAAGCATCGCGGCGGCGCCCAGCATTATCAGCGCTGGAAGAAGGAACGCCCGGAACCCCTGCCCGCCGCCGTGGTGCTCGGTGCCGACCCGGGCACCATTCTCGCCGCCGTCACGCCCGTGCCGGACACGCTGTCGGAATACCAGTTCGCCGGCATATTGCGCGGCCGGAAGGCCGAACTGGTCGACTGCAAGACCGTGCCGCTGAAAGTGCCGGCCGAAGCCGAGATCGTTCTGGAGGGTCACGTCCTCCTGGACGAATACGGTCCGGAAGGCCCCTATGGCGACCACACCGGCTACTACAACTCCGTCGAGCAATTCCCGGTGTTCGAGATCTCAGCCATCACCATGCGCAAGGATCCCATCTATCTGACCACCTATACCGGCCGGCCG
>PANX01000011.1 GCA_002707795.1 Maricaulis sp. | reverse complement strand
CCATGCTCAGAGACCAAAAGCCATACGCACCATAAACACAGTTGCCGGCGCTTTGCCCGGCCTTCGCAGGCCATCCGGCCGGGATGACAATTGCGGTTGGTTTCAGCAGACCCCGGGGGTTGATCCTGCCCGTCGCGTCGGCCACATCCTGTTCTCATCCTGATTGCGGAGAGACCGTCATGACTTCCCCGACCGACTATGCCGATGCCAGCCAGTGGCGGGGCACCACGATTGTCGCGGTCCGCAAGGCCGGCAAGCTGGTGATCGCCGGTGACGGCCAGGTGTCGATCGGGCCGACCGTGATGAAGGGCAATGCCCGCAAGGTGCGCCGCCTGGCCGGCGGTAATGTGGTCGCCGGTTTCGCCGGCGCCACGGCCGACGCCTTCGCCCTGTTCGAACGCCTGGAAGCCAAGCTGGAACAATATCCCGGCCAGCTCGCCCGTGCCTGTGTCGAGCTCGCCAAGGACTGGCGCACCGACCGCTATCTCAGGCGCCTGGAAGCCATGCTGATCGTCGGAGACAGCGTGGAAACCTATCTGCTGACCGGCGCCGGCGATGTGCTGGAACCGGAAGACGGCATCGTCGCCGTCGGCTCCGGCGGCAATTACGCCCTTTCGGCCGCCCGCGCGCTGTTCGACTACGAGGACGACCCGGAAGTCATCGCCCGCAAATCCATGGCCATCGCCGCCCGCATCTGCGTCTACACGAACGAGAACCTGACGGTGGAAGTGCTGGGCAGCAAATAGGGCAGTTCTCCTACTCAAGCGCACTTTTCACTCACTCAAGCGCACTTTCCCCGGACCCCGTTCTTTCCCCGGACCCCGTTCTTTCCCCGGACCCCGTTCCGGGGCCCGGCATAAGAAGACGTTCTGTGCTCAGTTCGCCAGCAATCACAGGCCCCGGAACGGGGTCCGGGGAAACCGGTTATTGTGCTTCTCCCCACAAAGTGGGGAAGAAAGAAAAGCCCCCAAACCCTCACCGCACCGGCGGCACCTCGATCACCATCGTTTCGCCCGCGCGTTCCACCGTCAGCGCGCCGCCATCGGCCTCACTGTATTCGCCCATCAGCCAGTGCACGTCCTCGCAGCCGTGACCGCCCAGCGCTCGCCCGTCGATCGCAGTCACCCGGTCGCCCAGGCGCAACCCGGCCTCATCTGCCGGCGAGCCCTCGAACAATTGCACCACTTCGACTCCCTCACCCGCGAAGGCCAGGGCAAAGCCAGGCTCGACCCGTTCCGGCGCCGGCGCGTCGCGCGGTGACAGGGTGAAGGCCGCGCCGGGATAGTCCAGCGTCACGATGAACCGATCCATCATCCCCGCACCCACCAGGCTGGGCGGGACCGTGCGTGTGGTGGCGCGCACAGGATCGGGCGAGGTCTCGCCGATCCGGAAGTCCTCCAGCGAGAAGCGTACCAGTTCGCGGTTTTCAGACCGTCCGCCCGCGCTTTCGCCTTCGCTGCCCTGGCCGGTGACTACCGAACCGCGCACGATATGCGCCCGCGCCGGACGGCTGTCCGCAACCTGGTGGAACAGAACGACCTCTTCCTCGCTGCCGGTATCGAACAGCGCCTTGTCGGCAATCTCGCCGAGCGCATAGTCGAGCACGGGCGCGTGCGGATAGCCGAAATCATGAAGAGGGGCAGACAGCACCGTCTCCAGCGGCGCCAGGGCGGCGGCGCTTTCCGCGATCTCCAGCCGGCCCGCCGCGGCATCGATCCGCCAGGCACTGCCGGGCAGGATTTCCGACCCGATCACCCCGCCATCGATCAGGCAGGCCCCGGTCGCCAGGCCGGAGAAATCATGGATCAGCACCGGCACGCGGGTGAAGGTGACATCGCCCAGGGTCAGCCGGTCGATAATCGCGAAATCCATGGTGACCGGCGTGCCATTGGCATCGCGACCGGTATTCCGGCCGACAATTTCCAGCCCCAGCGCATCGGCGAGCTGGCGCGACACGATGGTCGGCGAGCCGGTATCGAAGATGAATTCATGAGTCTCGCCGTTCACCGAAGCGTCGAGATAGAATTTCCGCACACGCGTCTCGAACGGCACGCTGGAAACCGGCGCCGTGCGCTCGACCCCCACAGGGGCCGACAGCAGGGCCTGCAGATCGTCCTGCCGGGCGAAGGCCGGTGAAGTGGATGTAAGGGTTACGGCCAGCACACCGGTGAGCACCGGTAGGGCCAGTCGGACAAATGAAAATCGCCGGGTGAAGGGCGTCGGGCATGGTCTGGTCAAGGGTCATCTCCCCGTCAAGGAAACACCCGCACCGACCCATCCCCCGATGTGCCTGCGGCTACTGTAACCGCGGTGAATTGCGGAGGCCACAGGCAATGCGGAAGCAGAACCATATTTTCCCCCGGCCCTGGCCGGGGTCTGTGACCGCTGACGAACTGAGCACAAATGCCTTCGTGTGCCGGGACCCGGAACGGGGTCCGGGGGAAGCGGTGTGGGAAGGCTAGTCTGCGGTTAGGGGTACGCAATCCCCGTCTGCCGGGAAGGTCGCAGCCAGCGATCGTGCGAATTGCTGTTCGAATGCCAGGGGCGAATGGCCCGAAACGTAGCGTGTCAGGTGGGCGGTGCCGCCTGCCGCGTTGATTTGTTCGACGGCAGCCTCGCTGTCGGGCAGGAAACGGGGCTCATAGTATCCGGCGCTGATGTGGAAGGTGACGCGATCATCCGGGATCTCGCCGGCGCCGAGGGCATCGATCCAGCCGAGCGATGCGGCGCTCACGGTTGCGAACAATTCGGGGTGCAGCAGCGCGGTAGAGACAGCCCAGGCAGCGCCGTTCGAACTGCCGGACAGCATCCGGTTTTCCGGTTCGGGCGAGGCTCCAAAGCGCTCTTCCGCCAGCGGCATGACATCCTCCAGCAGGAAGGTGTCGTGCGCCTGGAAGCGCTCAGGGTCGTGACCCCACAGATAGTCTGCGGCCCGCAATTCGGACTGGGAGCGTTCTTCTTCCGGACCGGGGTCTTCGTTCCAGAGGCCGACCAGTATGACAGGCGCGGCCGCGCATGTGTCTGCGAGGGCTTCGGCTATCGGGCCGTAGCTGTAGACATTCCCGCCATCCGCGACATAGGCGACAGGCAGCGACGTTGATGGACCAGCGTCCTGCGGTACGTAGACGGTCACTCTGCGCGGTTTTCCAAGAGCTTCGCTCTCGACGTCGAACATCTCCAGACGTCCACGAAGCGCGCCTTCCGGTACACTCTCGACCGGCGGCAGAGAGTGCGGGCCGCGATAGACTGGCCGATCCCGCCACACCAGCTCGTCCTGGTCCAGAAGGGGTGTCGGCCAGACTTCCACGAAAGCCTCGTCAATTCGCGAAAGGCGGTAGGCCACGCCCCAGATGCCATCGCCCAGAAGCTCCATATCGGTCTGGAGGGCGCAGCACATGCGCACCCGGGGTGTGTCAGGCGATCTCCGCGCGGCGATAAACAGGGTGTCGCCCTCGCGCCAGAAAGTCTGATTTGTCTCGGCCAGTCGTGCCTCGGCGGCCTGAAGGTCGATGGCGCCGATGAGGCGGCAGTAGTCGTGTGTCTCGAGCGTGCACCCGTCTTCCCCGTCCGGCGTCAGCGATACCGGTTGATCAGCGACATAACTATTTGATTGCATGAGCAAGAAAAGCCCGGCCACCGCTATGCTCAAGTCCATCATATCCCTCCGGCGTATCAATCAAGGCGCGTTTCGTCAGGATCATGCGGCTTCAGGCTGTGGTGTTCAAGTTGTGCTGCTTGTCACGCGGGATCAGCGGGCTATTCTGCGCCCCCGGCTTCGCTTGAAGCCGTGAAAGAGACAGACGGCGGGAGTGCGCTGGGGGGCTGGAAATGGCCCGCACGGGCTCTTTGGGAAGGCCCCTTCCGTGAGGGAGGGTCTTCCGTGCAGGCCCACCCCCGCCGTCTGCTTCGCCGGTATGAGGGACGGCGAAGTTTCGTGTTCTGCCGAGGCCTTCCGCGCCTATTCGGCGGCGTCGCGGCCGTCTTCATCCTCGTCATCATCGAAGCTCAGCAGGTCGCCCGGCTGGCAGTCGAGTTCGCGGCACAGCGCCTCCAGCGTGGAGAAGCGCACGGCCTTGGCCTTGCCCGTCTTGAGGATGGACAGGTTGGCCATGGTGATGCCGACACGGTCGCACAATTCGGTCAGCGACATGCGGCGCTCGAGGAGCATACGGTCCAGGGTGACGCGAATGGGCATGAATGGCGCCTCCCTAAATCGTGAGTTTCTGTTCTTGGCGCATTTTCGCACCTTCGCGGAAGATCTCCGCGAGTACCAGCAGCGCGACCACCGCGAACCAGGCGCCCAGGTCGATATTCGCCGTCGCCGTGAGTTCCAGACCGCCCAGAACGGGCTGGTCCATCATGGTCAGCAGCATCGCAACGGCCCCCTGCGTGACGTGACGCAGAACCTGGTAGCCGGCGATGGCGATCGCAATGACCCGCAGATGCCCGGCATTTTCCGGCACAAAGGGGTCGCCCGCGATCAGGGTCGAGGAAATGCGGCGCAGCCGGTCGATCACGATCACGAACGCGATGATCTCGGTGACCAGCAGCGGGAAAAGCCAGCCGTGTTCGCGGATCGACTGGAAAAGCTCTGTGACAACACCCGGCGAATAGCCGAGGAAATCCATGACGAGCGTGGCAGCGGCAGCCAGCAGGACCAGCGCGGCGAAACTCAAAAGGACCCAGCCCAGATACCAGACGACATCCAGGATGATCTTCACAATGGATGCGAGCGATCCTTGGCCCAGTGTTTTCATGCCCGCCCCTTCCCATAGGCAATGCGGCTTGCGAATGAGGCCTGTGAGCGGCGCGTCCGCCCGTCAGGCCTCACCCGTCAGTAGCAATCATGCAGCAACCGGTGCAATCGCGTAGAACGCGCCGGCCGCAACCGAGATCAGCAGCATGGCATTGACCGCGATGGACGCGACGACCTGCATGCTCGAATTTCCGGACCTGACCATTTGACTGTTTCCTTTCTGCTTTAATCTGACCAATTACCGTTGTCATTCGTGGTACGCGGGACGGTGTCTCCCGTCCTTGTTGTTTATCGATAAACGAGAGGCGGCGGGTGCGCAAGCGAAAAATATCGTTTTTCGATATGAATTTTTCGAAAGGCGATAAAAGAGGACCGGAATAATGGCGATTTCAGACGGTGAAACCTGGGTTCTCGCAAGCCATAATGCGGGCAAGATCAAGGAGTTGCGGGACATTCTCGCACCCCGCGGGATCGCCCTGAAAAGCGCTGTTGAACTTGACCTTCCTGAACCCGAAGAAACCGAGCCGACATTCGAGGGTAATGCTGCGCTCAAGGCGCGGGCCGCCTGCGAGGCGACGGGCCTCACCTGCCTGGCGGATGATTCCGGACTGTCCGTCGATGCGCTGGACGGGGCGCCCGGCATCTATTCCGCCCGCTGGGCCGGCGAGCCGCGCGATTTCGGCCGGGCCATGCAGCGGGTGCATGACGAACTGGGCGAGGCGGCCGACCGTACGGCGCGCTTTGTCAGCGTGATTGCCCTCGCCCGGCCTGACGGATCGATCAGCCATTATCGCGGCGAAGTGGCGGGCACGATCGTCTGGCCGCCGCGCGGTAAGGGCGGTTTCGGCTATGACCCGTTCTTCTGCCCGGCGGGCGAGCGCCGCACCTTCGGCGAGATGGCGCCCGAGGAAAAACGCCAACTCAGCCACCGCGCTCGCGCCCTGACCGCGATGATCGCGGCGGAATTCGGATCGTGAGCGACGGGCCGGCCTCCGGCCCCGGCAATGCGCTGGGGCTGTATGTGCACTGGCCCTATTGTGCCCGTATCTGTCCCTATTGCGACTTCAACGTCTACCGGCCGAAGGGCGATGACGAGGCGCTTCTGGCCGCCATGCTGGCCGATATGGCGCACTGGCGCGCCCGCACCGGTGCCCGGCCGCTCGCCAGCCTGCATTTCGGCGGCGGCACGCCATCCCTGATGACCCCGCAGCAGCTCGCCGCCGTGATCGGTGAGGCCGGGCGTCTGTGGGGCTTCGCCGGCGGCGCGGAAATCGGGCTGGAAGCCAATCCCAAGGATATCGACGGATTTGCCGGCATGGCCGCGGCGGGTATCAACCGGCTGTCGCTGGGCGTGCAGAGCTTTGACGACCAGGCACTGGTCTCGCTCGGCCGCGATCATGACGCTTCACTGGCGCGCCGGGCGATCGACGCGGCCCAGCGTGATTTCGCCCGCGTCTCGCTCGACATGATCTATGCCCGCGCCGGCCAGACGGCAGATGACTGGGCAGCCGAACTCGGCGAGGCGCTGGCCAGCGGTGTCGGGCATATCTCGCCCTACCAGCTGACCATCGAGCCGGGTACGGCCTTCGGAAAGCGCGCCGGCCGCGGCGAACAGCTGGACGCACCGCCGGACTTTGCCGCCGACCTCTACGAGCTGACCGAAAGCCTGTGCGCGGCGGCCGGGTTCGAGGGCTATGAAATCTCCAACCACGCCCGCAGCCGCGCCGACCAGTCGGTCCACAACCGGCTCTACTGGGAGGGCGGCGACTGGATCGGTATCGGCCCGGGGGCCCATGGCCGCATCGGGCGCGCGAGCGCTGGCGGACGTGCGGCGACAGAGGCCGCCCGGCGGCCGGCCGACTACATCCGCCGCGTCACAGAGACCGGTACCGGCATTGCGAGCGAGGAGGCGCTTGGCGTCGCGGACGAGATCGCCGAACGCATCCTGATGGGGATGCGCCTGGCGGACGGGCTGGACATCGATCATCTGCACGCCACTACCGGCAGCGGGATCGACCCTGACGGTCTGGCGCGCATGATGCGCCAGGGCATGGTGGATCAGGCCGGCTCGCGGATACGCCTGACCGCCGCCGGCCGTCTTCTGGCCGACGGGGTTTCCGGCGAACTCGTACCCCAGAACAGGATCNTTTCCTGCGGAATCGCCCCTGCTCCGGAATCCTGAGCCGTCGCGTGACCGAACCGGTGAACCGGTTCCCACTTCACCTGGTCACGCTCTAGAAAGCCGGCGGTTCGAAGCTCAGCGGGGCGGGTTCGATCTCGCGCAGGCCGCGCGGGCGGATCTCGAAAATCGCCAGACCGCGCTCGATCATCCCGTCAGAGCGGAAGCGGAACAGGCCGTCCGCCCCCATGAAGCCCTGCTCTTCCTCGATCGCCGCACGCGAGAAGCCGCGCTCGCCGCCATCGAGGTGTGCGGCAAGGGCCATCGCATCATAGGCCAGGCTGGCGATGCGCGAGGGCGGACTGTCATAGGCTTCGCGATAGGCCGTCTCGAAGCGTTCGCGGGCAGCCTGGTCGGGGCCGGCAAACCAGCCGCCATGCAGCGCCGGTTCGCGCAGCAATTCCGGATCGTTCCACAGGCCGGTGCCCAGGAAGCGCACGACCAGCGGATCGACATTCTGCGAGACCAGCAGCGGGCCCAGAGCGCGCAAGCGGGTGCTGCCCTCGGGCAGGATCACGGCCTGGAAAGCGGCATCGGGATCCGGCACCCATTCCTGGCGCTGCAGCTCGAGCGCGTCTTCCGGGGTGAGCGGTTCGAAGACACCGCTGGCCAGGCGCGCCGACGCGCGCGCCATGGCTTCGACATCGCCGGTATAGAAGGAATCTGCGGCGACATAGCCGCCATTCAGCCCGGCACTGTTCTGCAGGGCATCATAGACCGCCATGCCATAACGGTCCTGCGGGCCCAGATAGGCAAAGCGCTCGACACCCTGGCGGGCGGCGTATTCCACAATCCGTTCGACCTCGATCTCCGGCGGGAAGCTCATCAGATAGACGCCGTCGCCTGCCACCGTCGTGTCCGTAGTGAAGGCGATCACCGGAATATCGGCCTGGCGCGCAATCGAGGCGGCACCGGACACCGCGGGGCCGAACAGCGGACCGATAATCATGTCGGCACCGTCGCCGGCGGCCGCCATGGCAGCGGCGCGTGCGCCCTCGGGCGTGCCCTGTGTGTCCTTGGGGATCATCAGGAGATTGCCGCTGCCGCGCTCGAACAGGGCCAGTTCGGCGGCGCGCAGCAGGCGCAGGGCTTCCGCGCGGGCGCCGGCATTCTCGGCCGAGAAGGGCAGCAGGACAGCGACGCGGACGAGGTCGCGATCGGCCATGTGCGGCGGAATGAGCCCGGTGCGCACTTCCGGCTCGGGTTCAGGCTCCGGCGTGGGCTCCGGTTCCGGCCGGGTAACGGGTGGCTGCTGCACCGGCGGCGGGGGCGGCGGCGTGGTGCTGCAGGCTGCTACGGCGATGCCGACAAGACCGATGACAGCGAAGGCGCGCAAGCCCGCGCTTTGTGTCATGCTGGCAAGACAGGAATGAAAACGCGAAAGAATGACGGACGGCATGAGCGGACTACCCGGTGAAATTTCTCGCGAAGCTATCTGGCCGGGTGGAAAGGGGCAAGCACTGGAGCCGGGTCTCTACCTGGTTTCCACCCCGATCGGGAATCTGCGTGACATCACCCTGCGTGCGCTCGACGTGCTTGCCGCCGCCGATACGGTTCTGGCCGAGGATACCCGTGTCTCCCGCCGCCTGCTCGATGCCTACGGGATCCGGGCCGAACTGCAGCCCTATCACGACCATAATGGCGAGAAGGTCCGGCCGCACATCCTGGCGGCGCTGGAAGCGGGCAAGCGGATCGCGCTGGTCTCCGATGCGGGCACGCCCCTCGTTTCCGATCCGGGTTTCAAGCTGGCGCGCGAGGTCATTGCGGCCGGCCACAAAGTGATCGCGATCCCCGGCGCGTCCGCGGTTCTGGCGGCGCTGGCGATTGCCGGCCTGCCGACCGATTGTTTCACCTTTGCCGGTTTTCCGCCGCCCAAGACCGGAGCCCGCGAGACCTGGCTGGCGGAAATGGGCCGGTCGCCGGGCAGTCTGGTTGTCTATGAAGGCGCTTCCCGCCTGCCGGCCTCTCTCGCGAGCATGGCGAAGGTGCTGGGTGACCGGCCTGCCGCCGTCTGCCGCGAGCTGACCAAACTGCACGAGGAGGCGCGTCGCGGCACGCTTGCCGGACTGGCCGAACACTATGCCGAGGCCGGGCCGCCGCGCGGCGAGGTGGTGATCGTGATCGGACCGGCCAGCGAGACCGGCTGGGACGAGGCGCGCATCGATGCGGCGCTGAAGCGCGTGCTCGCCGAGATGCGGGTCAAGGACGCCGCGGCCGAGATCGCCGCCCAGTCCGGCTGGGCCAGGCGCGACGTCTATGCCCGCGCCCTGGNGCTGCGGGACAAGGGATGAGCCGGGCCCGGCAGGCAGCGGAAGCGCGCGGCCGCTGGGCCGAATGGCTGGCCATGGCCTGGCTGGCGGCCAAGGGCTATCGCCTGCTCGACCGCCGCGCCCGTACGCCGGCCGGCGAGATCGATCTCGTTGCCTGTCGCGGCGAATACATCGCCTTCATCGAGGTCAAGCTGCGTCCGTCTGTCGCCGAGGCGCGCGACTCCGTCGGTCCGCGCCAGCGCCAGCGCATCGAACGGGCAGCCAGCCTCTGGCTTGCCCGGCACGATGCCCGCTTCCGGCGGCTGTTTGTGCGCTATGATCTGTTTCTGGTCGCGCCGGGCCGGCTTCCGGTGCATCATCGCGCCGCCTGGGTCCCCGGCGATGGCGCGGTCAGCCTGATCTGAATCCGATCGGCGGCAACGGCGTGCAGCCGGGCCGGGAACCGGGACGTGGTCTTGCGCGTCCCATCGCGTAGAGTGAACCGCACGATTCGACTGGAGAGCGTCCCCATGTTCCGCATTCTGGCCCTGCCTGCCCTCGCCCTGTTGACCGCCTGTTCAACGGTGCAGGAGGAGCGCTCGATCGGCCGCCAGCTGGACGACACGAACGCGTCCGTCTCGATCAANGCCGCGATGCTGCGCACCGAGGGCTATGCCCTCGACGGGGTCGATGTGGAGGTCACAGAGGGGATTGCCCTTCTGACCGGCGCCGTGCCGCGCGAGGCCGACCGCCGCATGGCGGAATGCCTGGCCTGGTCGTCGGTGGCCGTGCGCAATGTCGCCAACGAGCTGGAGATCGGTCCGGGAGACGGTTTCCGCAACCGGGTCCGCGACGGCCAGATCACGGCGCGGGTCAATGCGCGTCTCGCGGCCGACCGGAACGTCCGCTCGATCAATTTCAATGTCGAGACCCGCGACGGCCATGTCTACCTGCTCGGTGTTGCCCGCAACCGGGCCGAGCTCGAGCGCGCCTCCGGCCATGCCTCGCTGGTCGAGGGTGTGGAAGAAGTGATCACCTATGTGCGCATCGATGGTGTGCCCACCGATCTGCCCGCCCGCGGTGAGCGCCGCGCGGAAGTGTGTGAGGGGGAAGCCCGCCCGGCCCTTGATCCGGCGGCGCAAACCCCTAACTCCGGTCCGCAATTGCTGGGCGCCCCGGAGACACGTTGATGACCATGCGCGTNGCGGTCCAGATGGACCCGATCGAGACGGNGAATGTGGATGCAGACACCACTTTCGCCCTGATGGAAGAGGCCCAGGCCCGCGGCGCCGAGCTCTTCGTCTATCATCCCGACCAGCTGGTCTGGCTGCAGGGCCGTGTGCTGGCGCGGGCGCGTCCCGTGACCGTGCGGCACCAGCAGGGCAATCATGCCGATCTCGGCGAACCGGTCATGCTGGACCTGGCCGAGGATGTCGATGTCGTCCTGATGCGCCAGGACCCGCCCTTTGACATGGCCTACCAGACCGCCGCGCACATCCTGGAATTCCTCAAGGGCCGGACCCTCGTGCTGAACGACCCGGCCTGGGTGCGTTCGAGCCCGGAAAAGATCCTGCCGCTGATGTTCCCGGATCTGATCCCGCCGACGCTGATCTCGCGCGATACCGGTGCGTTGCGGGCTTTCCGCGACACCCATTCCGACATCATCATCAAGCCGCTCTACGGCAATGGCGGCGCCGGCGTGTTCCGGCTGCGCCCCGGCGACGGCAATTTCTCCTCGCTGCTGGAAATGTTCTTTGCCCAGTCGCGTGAACCGGTCGTCGCCCAGGCCTTCCTGCCGGCGGTCGAGAAGGGCGACAAGCGCGTTCTCCTTGTCGATGGCGAGCCTGTGGGCGCGATCAATCGCGTACCGCAGAAGGGCGAGACCCGCTCGAACATGCATGTCGGCGGTGTGGCCGAGGCTTCCGAGCTCGATGATGCCGATCGCGCCATCTGCGACGTGATCGGCCCGGTCCTGCGCGAGCGGGACCTGGTGCTGGTCGGGATCGATGTTATCGGCGGCCGGATGACAGAAATAAACGTCACCTCGCCGACCGGCGTGCAGGAGCTCAAGCGCTTCTCCGGCATCGATACCTGCGCCATTTTCTGGGATTGCGTCGAGAACCGGCTGGCCGCCTAGAATACACGCTTGACGTGTCCTGATTCTTCGTTCACTCTGTGTTCCTGTTTTGATCCGGGTGTGGACAGGGTCTGTGGAAAACCTTGTCATGATGGGCCTTTAGGGCGGTCGCTGGGCGACTGTGGCAGAAAGGCACGGTGAGCGGCATTCTGCGACGCATGCGGCTGCTCAGCGATTCAATTTCCCGGTACGTCAGGGAGAAATCATGGCGGCTCGAACGACATCGGTGGCGTTCGACGGGGCCGAGGCGGGCCTGGTTGACGTACAAGTCCAGGTAGCAGGCGGTCAGCAGCCGATCTTTTCCGTCGTCGGTCTGGGCGACAAGGCGGTCACGGAAAGCCGGGAGCGGGTACGTGCGGCGTTTGCGGCGCTGGGGCTGTCGCTGCCGTCCAAGCGGCTGATCGTCAATCTCGCGCCGGCCGACCGCCCCAAGGAGGGTGCGCATTTTGACCTGCCGATCGCCGTCAGCGTGCTCGCGGAAATGGGCATACTGCCCAAGGATGCCGTCGAAGGACACCTGGTGTTCGGCGAGCTGGGGGCCGATGCGCGCATCCGCTCGGCACCGGGTGCGCTGCCCGCTGCGGTGGCCGCCAATGCGGCCGGCCTGTCGCTGATCTGTCCGGAGGCGTGCGGTGCCGAAGCGGCCTGGGCCGGGGGTGACCTGGCCATTCTCGCGCCCGCGACGCTGATCCAGCTGATCAACCACTTCAAGGGCACCCAGGTGCTCGCCCGCCCGGTGCCAGGTGAATTGCTCGATACCGGCACGGGTCCCGACCTCGCCCAGGTCCGCGGCCAGGAAGCGGCCAAGCGTGCGCTGGAGATCGCTGCGGCCGGACATCACAATCTCCTCATGGTCGGGCCGCCGGGATCGGGCAAGTCGATGATGGCCGAGCGCCTGCCGGGCCTTCTGCCCGCCCTGGCACCGGAGGAACTGCTCGACGTCTCGATGATCCACTCGGTCGCGGGCCTGCTCGAGCGCGGGCGGCTGACACGGACACGGCCCTTCCGCTCGCCGCACCATTCGGCCTCGATGGCAGCGATGGTCGGCGGGGGAACGCGGGCGCGGCCCGGCGAGGCCTCGCTCGCCCATCGCGGTGTGCTGTTTCTCGACGAGTTGCCGGAATTCCATCCCCAGGTGCTCGACAGCCTGCGCCAGCCCCTGGAAACCGGCTCGATCACCGTCGCCCGGGCCAATGCCCACATCGTCTACCCGGCGCGTTTTCAACTGGTTGCTGCCATGAATCCCTGTCGTTGCGGCGGTGGCGGGGATGGCGGTACCGGGTGCCGCCGCGGTCCGCGCTGCGCGCGCGATTATCAGGCACGCATCTCCGGTCCGATGCTCGACCGGATCGATCTGCAGATCCATGTTCCCGCGGTCACGCCCGCCGATCTGGCCCTCCCGCCGCCGGCCGAAGGCACGGCCGAGGCTGCCCGGCGCGTCGCCCGGGCCCGCGAGATCCAGGCGGCACGCGGTTATCTCAACGCGCATCTGCCAACGGACATTCTCGATCATGTCGCCACGCCGGACCGGCCGGGCGAGGCCCTGCTCAACGAGGCGGCCACAGCGCACAATCTCACCGCCCGCTCCTATCATCGCGTCTTGCGCGTCGCCCGCACCATTGCCGACCTGGAGGGCCAGGAAGGCGTGCGTCGCATCCATATCGCCGAAGCGCTGTCCTGCCGGCGCGGCCTGTTCGAGGCGACGCAGATGTCTGCGGGTGTAGCGCTCGCCGCGCAGTAGGCGGCATGGCCATGCAGGCCGTTGTGCTGCGCCCGGTCTATCTGCGGGCAGGCTGAGGGCGGAGCTGTGAGCGGCTCCTGAAACCGGGCTCCGGAGGCCCGGGCGCGATCCGGCGCGGCGCAACCTCCTGCCGCTGCCGGGTTGCGCCCGGCGTTGCGCTGCGCCCGGCCTTGCGGTGCGCGCGGGCGGGGGCGGTCACGACGCTTCGTTAACCGTCCCCTGCTAGACAGGACGGCATGAAACGGGACGGCAAAGATGGATCCTCCGGGCTCCCGTCCGGCGCGCCGCGGGACGGCTCCCGCACCGGCGCCGCGGGCGAGGGTGACAGGCAGGACGACGCAGACCGGTGCGCGGGCGCCGGGGCTGCGCGAGCGTCTGCGCCTGACCCCATGCGCCGGCGTGCTGAAATCGTCCGTCCGACAGGCCCGGCAGCACGGCAGGCGGCCGTTCGAAGCGATGCCGGTCGTGCTGATGCCGGGTGCGGTGGCACGGATCACGATGTCACGGATCACGATGTCACGGATCACCCTGATACGGCGCGCGGTGATACAGGACGCCATGACGCGGATAAAAGCCCGGACCGGGCGCCGGATCGCGTGCCGGACCCGGACACGGACCCTGTCACGCATCTCGCCGGCCGAGGCGTCGACCACGCCGGCCACGCCAGAGAGTCCGGGCCGCGCCGTTTTCATATCGAGCCCGCCCTTGATGCCGTTCTTCTGACAGCGCTGGATGCGGCAGGTGAGCTGATGCTGGTGCGCGGCCACAGCGGCCGCGTGCTCTACGTCAATGCCGCCTTTCTCACGGCGTTTGGCGGCGAGCGCACCGACTGGGTCGGACGCTGGTTTTCCGTGGCGCCGCCGGTCTCGACCGCCGGTCAGCGCCGCTATGAAATGCTGATGCGCACGCGCTCCGGTCCGCTCTGGATCGAATGGGACGAGCGTCTGCTTCCCGACGATGGCGGGGTCATCTCCGTCGGCCGTGACGTCACCCGCCGGCGCGAGGCGCATGACGATCTGGAAGCATCCCAGCGCGCCAAATCCCTCTTCTTCGCCGCTGTTACCCACGAGCTGCGTACGCCGCTGGCTGGCGCGCTCGGCGTCGCCCGCCTGCTGGAAGCCACACCCTTGCGCCCGGACCAGGCCGACTATGTCCGCTCGATCGCCACATCGGCCGACCATGCGCTGGCGATGGTGGACGATATTCTCGATCTGTCGCGCCTCGAGGCCGGCAAGCTCGATCTGCGTCCCGAACCGGTCGACGTGGTCGAGCTGGTGCGAGAAACCGTCGAACTCGCAGCGCCGCGGGCGCGGGAGAAGGGGCTGGAGATCGGGGTCGTCCAGGCCGCCGGTGCACCGGTGCGTGTCATCGGCGATGCCGCCCGCCTGCGCCAGATCCTGTTCAACCTGATCGGCAATGCGGTGAAATTCACCCGGTCCGGCGGTGTGCGGGTCGATATTACCGGCACACCCGGCGCCGACGGCGCGGTGCGTCTGGCGCTCTCCGTCAGCGATACCGGGCCCGGCATTGCCGAAGCCGATCAGCAGACCCTGTTCGAGCATTTCGAGCGCGGCGCCGCGGAGCGTGACGGCGCCGAAAGCGGCGCCGGTCTGGGTCTCGCCATGGTCCGCCGCCTCGTTGAGGCGATGGACAGCACGATGGGCCTGGAAAGCCGCCTGGGCGAAGGCGCGAAATTCTGGGTCGTTTTCGACCTGCCCGTCGAGGCGGTGATGGATGCACAGCCGCTGACGGGCCATCGGGTCGCGGTCGCGGCGCCCAATGCCATTCTGCGCACGAGCCTGTGCGACCAGCTGCAGGCGCTCGGCGCCGACGCGCTGGCAATCGACTCGCCCGACATGCTCGCCGCGGAGGCCGATGGCCGGGAGCTTCTTGTCGATCCGGTCTGGGCGGCGGCCGCTGCCGAAACCGGCGTCGTGCGGACCTGGCACCTCGTCGCGCCGGACCAGAAGGCGGCGGTCATCGAAACGGCCGGCCCGGGTGAGGGCTGGTTGGTCAAACCGGTCCGCCCGGCAACCCTGATCGACCGGCTGACGGGCCGGGAGGACGCGCCGGACACCGAAGCACCCCGGCGGCCGTCCGTACAGCCCGATGTCTCCGGACTCAGCCTGCTGGTCGCCGAAGACGATCCGGTCAATGCTCTCATTGCCCGCAAATGCCTGGAAAGCCTGGGCATTGCCGTCACGCTCGTGACCGATGGCGAGGCCGCCAGCGAGGCGCTGGCGGTGCAGGAATTCGACGCCGCCCTGCTCGATCAGCGCATGCCCAAGCGCGACGGACCGGATGTTGCCNGCCAAGGCGCGCGAAGCCGGGCTCACCCTGCCGCTGATCGCACTTACCGCCAATGCCTCGGAAAGCGACCGCAAGCTGTGCCTGGGCGCCGGAATGGACGAATTCCTCTCCAAACCCCTCGACCCCGACCGCCTCACCGCCGTCCTCGTTAACTTGTGCGGACGGCAAAAGCGGGCCAGCATGGGCTGATCTCAACCCGCTGGAGTTTCAGGGACATGGCCGACAGCAATGCGGAGATCGGTGCGGTTGGCCGCACCACCTGGCTCAAGACGCTCACCGTCTACTTCACCCCGGTCATGATCTCCATGCTGATCCTGGGCTTCGCGTCGGGCCTGCCGCTCTACATGGTGTTCCAGAAACTGTCCTACTGGCTGCGCGATGCCGGTATCGAACGCTCGACGATCGGCTTCTTCTACTTCGTCACCCTGTCCTACACGCTGAAATGGCTGTGGGCACCGGTCGTTGACCGGGTGAAGATCCCGGTGCTGCACAGCCTGCTCGGCGCGCGCCGCTCCTGGATTGTCACGGCGATATCCGGAACGGTGATCGCGCTGGTCATCATCTCGCAGACCGACCCTCTGGTCAGCCTTGTCCCGGTCGCCATTGCCGCGCTCTTGCTGGCCTATTCGGGCGCCACGCTTGACGTGGCCATCGACGCCTGGCGGATCGAGTCCGCGCCCAATGACATGCAGGCCAACATGGCGGCGGCCTACTCCTTCGGTTACCGCATCGCCTACATGACATCCGGCCTGGGCCTCGCCATTTCCGAGTGGGCTGACTGGGACGTGTCCTTCCTCGCCATGGCCGGTGCCATGCTCGTCTCCGCCGGGCTCGTCTTCGCGATGAAGGAACCCAGGGCCGGCGCTGGAAAGCGTGAGCTGGAGGGCGGTTTCGGGCTGAAGGTCGCCAAGGCCGTCTATGAGCCCTTCAAGGCCATTTTCGGCCGGCTGGGATGGTGGATCATCCCTGTCTTCGCGCTGATCTCGCTATACCGGATGAGCGATTTCACCATGGGTGTGATGGCCGCCCCGCTCTATTCGGACCTGGAATTCGACCGTGCAGTTGTTGGCGGCATCCAGGGCGGGCCGGGGCTCGCGTCAACGCTTTTCGGGCTGTTTCTCGGCGGTGTGGTGGCCTATCGCATCGGCATGATGCGGGCCTTGATGGTCGGCCTGGGCATCACCTTCGTGACCAATGGCGCCTATGCCTGGCTGGCCGCGACCGCACAGCCTGACGATGCCTGGAAACTGGCCATCGCCATCGTCGGCGACAATCTGGCCGGCGGTTTCGTCACCACCGTCTTCATTGCCTATCTTTCCAGCCTGGTCGATCCGGCGAATGCGGCGACCCAGTATGCGCTGCTCAGCTCCTTCTACGCCCTGTTCGCGAAATTCCTGTCAGGCTTTTNCGGCGTGCTGGCGGATGCGGTCGGCTGGGTGATGTTCTTCGTGCTGACGGCGGCGTGGACCCTGCCCGCCGCCGCCTTGCTGGTGTTTGTCGCCTTCCGCGGACCGCCCGGCGCACGCGGCGAGGAGAAGTTCGCCGAACGCGAGACGGTGGAGGCGGAGTAGCCCTACTCCGCCAGCGTACTCTCCACCTCGTGCTTTTCCGGGTCATAGGCGGCCAGGGCCGCCAGCGTCGTGATCTCGCTGACCGAGGCGCCGAGACGGGCGATCTGCACGGGTTTTTCGACACCGACCAGCATCGGACCGATCACGGTCGCGCCGCCGGCTACGCGCAGCAGTTTGGTGGCGATGGAGGCGGCGTGGATGGCCGGCATGATCAGCACATTGGCCGGACCCTTCAGGCGCGAGAACGGGTAGAGGAAGCGGTGTGACGGGTCGAGCGCCACATCGACATTCATCTCGCCCTCGTATTCGAAGTTCACGCCGCGCTCGTCGAGCAGGCGCACAGCCTCCTGCAGCTTGTCGGACCGCTGGCCCTGCGGATTGCCGAAGGTGGAATAGGACAGGAAGGCAACGCGCGGGGTGAAGCCGAAGCCCTTGGCCGCCGCCGCGGTTTCCGTGGCGATATCGGCCAGCGCCTCGCTGTCGGGGAACTCGGCGATATTGGTGTCGGCGATGAACAGCGTGCGGCCCTTGGCCAGGGCGATCGACATGCCCATCACGCGCTGTCCCGGCGCCGGATCGAGCACCAGGCCGACATCGCTCAGCGCTGCGGCATAGGAGCGGGTCGTGCCCGTCACCATGCCGTCGGCATCGCCCAGCTTCACCATGCAGGCGGAGAAGACATTGCGGTCATTATTGACCAGGCGCTGCACGTCGCGGCGCAGATAGCCCTTGCGCTGCAGGCGCTCGTACAGGAAGTCCGCATAGATCGCATTGCGGTCCGAGAGGCGGGCATTGACGATCTCGATCGCGTCTTCCGGCACACCGACCTGGCGCATGTTGGCGCGGGTGATCTCTTCGCGGCCGACCAGGATCGCCTTGCCCAGCTCCTGGTTCTGGAAGGCATAGGCGGCGCGGATCACCGAGGGCTCTTCGCCTTCGGCAAAGACGATGCGGCGGCCATGGCCCATCACCGCGCCCTGGATACGCTGCAGCAGGGCAGCGGTCGGGTCGAGGCGCCGGGCCAGCGAGGCCCGGTAGGCGGTCATGTCGGCGATCGGCTTGCGCGCCACGCCCGTGTCCATCGCCGCCTGGGCGACATAGGGCGGCACGTAGTGGATCAGCCGCGGATCGAAGGGCGAGGGGATGATGTAGNCGCGGCCGAATGACGGGCGCGAGCCGTGATAGGCGGCGGCCACCTCGTCGGGCACATCCTCGNGCGCCAGCGCAGCCAGGGCGCGGGCCGCGGCGATCTTCATTTCTTCATTGATCGTGCGGGCACGCGCATCGAGGGCGCCGCGGAAGATGTAGGGGAAGCCGAGGACATTATTGACCTGGTTGGGATAGTCCGACCGGCCGGTGGCGATGATGGCATCGTCGCGCACGGCACGCACGTCTTCCGGCCTGATCTCGGGATCCGGATTGGCCATCGCGAAGATGATCGGGTCCTTGGCCATCGCCTTGACCATGTCCTGGGTCACCGCGCCGGCGACCGACAGGCCCAGGAAGCAGTCGGCGCCGTCCAGCGCCTCGGCCAGCGAGCGGCGATCCGTGTCGGCGGCATGCGCCGCTTTCCACTGGTTCAGCCCGTCGCGCCCGGTGTGGATGACGCCCTTGGAGTCGCACAGCAGCGCGTTCTCGTGCTTGACGCCCATCGCCTTGAGAAGTTCGAGCACGGCGATGCCGGCCGCACCGGCGCCGTTCACCACGACTTTCAGATCGCTGATCTTGCGGCCGGTGATGTCACAGGCATTGATGATGCCGGCGACGGAGATGATGGCCGTGCCGTGCTGGTCGTCATGGAAGACCGGTACGTCGAGCAGTTCGCGCAGGCGCTGTTCGATGATGAAGCTTTCCGGCGCCTTGATGTCTTCCAGATTGATGCCGCCGAACGTGTTGCCGATCCGCTTGACGCATTCGATGAAGGCATCGGCATCGGTTTCCTCGACCTCGATGTCCATCGCGTCGATATCGGCAAAGCGCTTGAACAGCACNGCCTTGCCTTCCATCACGGGCTTGGACGCCATGGCGCCCAGATCGCCCAGGCCGAGAATAGCCGTACCGTTGGAGATCACGGCGACCATATTGCCCTTGGAGGTGTAGTCGTAGACCGCGTCGGGATTCTCCGCGATCGCCTTCACCGGCGCAGCCACGCCCGGCGAATAGGCCAGCGAGAGATCGCGCTGCGTCGCCATCGGCTTGGTCGGAGACAGGGCGAGCTTGCCGGGAACGGGCTCCTTGTGAAAGGCGAGCGCTTCTTCGTCCTCGACGTGGCTGGTTCTGTCGTTCATCCCCGTTTTCCCTGCTTTATTTTGATTATGGACAATCGTATGGGCTCTAGCCGCTTCACACCCTTGCACGCAAGGTGAAACCTCGCCACCGTCTGCGCCGATGAATTCCCTGTCCAGCCTTCCCATGCCCGCCGATCGTGCCTTCCCCTCGGCCGAGGGCGCCACGCCGATGATGGAGCAATTCCTGGCCCTGCGGTCGCAGGCGCCGGGCGATGCCCTGCTCTTCTATCGCATGGGCGATTTCTACGAGCTCTTCTTCGACGATGCGGTGCGGGCGGCGGCGGCGCTGGATATCGCGCTGACCAAGCGCGGCGAGCNCCAGGGCGAGCCGATCCCGATGTGCGGCGTGCCGGCAGCCACGGCCGAGGCCTATCTGGCGCGTCTGATCAAGGCGGGCTTCAAGGTCGCCGTGGGCGAGCAGATCGAGGATCCCAAGGCGGCCAAGGCGCGCGGATCCAAGGCGGTGGTGCAGCGGGCCATCACCCGTATCGTCACGCCGGGAACGCTGACCGAGGACAGCCTGCTCGATCCGCGTTCGGCCAACCGGATTGCCGCCCTGGCCCAACTGGCGACCGGCGAGAACGCCATCGCCTGGGCGGATATCTCGACCGGCGAGTTTGCGGTTTGCGCCGTTTCCGGGGACGCCCTGACGGCCGAGCTGGCGGCGATGAACCCGGCCGAGCTGCTGGTCGAGGAGAGCCGGTTCGGTGAGGCGGCGGGCCTTCTGCCACGCACCACGCTCACGCCTTTGCCGCGGGCCAAGTTCGATGTCGCTTCAGCGGAGCGGCAGCTCAAGGCCCAGTTCGAGGTGCAGGAGCTGACCGCGTTCGGGGATTTCTCGAAGGCCGAGCGCGCCGCGCTGGGGGCGCTGCTGGACTATCTCGCCCTGTCCCAGG
>PANX01000010.1 GCA_002707795.1 Maricaulis sp. | reverse complement strand
CGCCGCGGAGTGCGTCAGCGCGCATGTTTGCTCTGACAGCTCGGCCCGGAAAGGCCATGCTAATCGTCCATCAGCCTGTCGAGGTGGTCGTGCCGCCCCGCATATCGAGGTATTTGGGCGGGGCGATGATTTCCAGCCCAACGCCATCAAGACCTTCAGCGCGGGAACGCGGGATGTGTAGGTTTCGGTAGTGCGCGGCGTGTGGGTCATTGATCGACGACCTCATATGGCCACCGCCATGAGGTATAAAGAAAGGGCTTCCCTCCTTCCTGGTCCGTTTCTTTTGCCCAGATGCGGAACCTAGTTCCAACCGGATGTTCTTTCCGCATCGCGCGGGAACATTCGACATCCATAGTTGTCGGAAAGGCTTCTCCTTCTACTGGGCGCGCGTGAATTCGGGAGGCCTTTCCCGACTTCACCGCATGATACGTCTCGACAATGACTTGTTGGTAGTCTTCCCAAGGCTTCGCCATTCCTACTCTCCCCAGACTTTGGCCGAGGCAGAATCGTAGTAGGCGATCTCTAGGCCCCAGACTCATTCATATCCAGAAGGCGACGAGGATAGCGAGTGCGACGGCTGAGAGGAAGTTTCTGGCGAGTTTGTCATATCGGGTGGCGACACGCCTGAAGTCCTTGATGCGGCAGAAGGCGTTTTCGACGAGGTGGCGGTCACGGTATCTGGCCTTGTCATGGACGATCTTGCGCTTGCGATTGGAGCGGCCCGGGATGACGGGGACCTTTCCCGCCTGGCGCAGGCTCTTGCGGATCGCGTTGGCGTCATAGCCCTTGTCGGCGATGAGGTAGCGCGCGCCTGCGGCGCGGTGCAGCAAGAGACCGGCCGCTTTCACGTCCGCCACATTGCCGGGCGTCAGTTCGAAGGCGTAGGGCCGCCCGAGCGTGTCTGTGAGGGCGTGGACCTTGGTCGTCTGTCCGCCGCGCGAAGGGCCGATCGCCTGAGTTTTCGCCCCCCTTTTCCGCCGTGGGCCGAGCGGTGCGCCTTGACGTAAGTGCTGTCGATGGAGGTCGATTTCGTGACCGCCCCGGACACCGCCAGAGCCTCCACGAGATCGGTCCAGAAGCGCCGGCGGGACCAGCGATTGAACCGGTTGTAGATCGTCGTCGAGGGACCGTATTCCGCCGGGCAATCACACCATCGGCAGCCCGTCTTCAGGACATGGATGATGCCCGAGATCACACGCCGGTCATCGACACGCCGCGCGCCAGGTTGGTTGCTCGGGACATGCGGTTCAATCAGCGCCCATTGCGCATCGCTCAGCCAAAACAGGCGCGCCATCCAACATCCTCCAAAAGCCTCAAGCCATTGGAATCATGATTTGCAGCACCCTATCAATAGACTGATTGGGTTTTGAGCCTAAGGCGGCGGGTAGGCGAACCCTAGCGCATTCGGGGCGACTTCTCCCCACAGCCCCCCTACTCCACCACAACCCGCGCCTCGGCCCGGTCCAGCACGCCCTGCGCCAAGCCTTCCCAGAGCGGGCTGTCCAGGCCGGCGTTTATGATGTCGGCCATGGAGGCGCCTGTGGGGGCGAGGTCTTCTATGTAGATGATCATCAGCTCCTCGCGCGGATTATCGGGGTCGAGGATGTGTTTCATGGTGGCGTTGATGGTCTCGGCCGGCAGGGTGTAGCCCGCCTCTTCGAGCACGGCGCGCATCATGGCATTGTCGGAGCCGGCCTGCGGCACATCGCTTGCGCCCTCGCCGAAGCGGGCGCGGACGAAGAAACTGGCGTCGCCCAGCTCGCGCTGTTCGAGGTCTGACAGGTGGAAGTCATAGCCGGCCTCCGGCAGGGTCGGCAGATAGGCCTCGAACTGGATCCAGTAGAGCCGGTCGACCNCCCGGTCCTCGCCGGCCTCGACGAAGAGATGCATCTCGGCATCCACCGCGTCATAGAGCGCCCAGCGGCGGCGGNCGGCATAGACCGCGCTGCCGGGCACAACGATGCGCGCCTCCGGCAGATGCGGCGAGACGAGCGTGCCCGCCGCCTCGACCGTGCGCATGGGGGCCGGCCAGGGCGCGGCGTCCGGACAGCCGGGCGCGGTGCACACATGGGTGGCGAGCGTGACGGCGAAGGCGCTGAGGGTCAGGGGCATGAGGGCATGGCTCCGTTTGCTGGATCGGTCCGATACGGACCAGCAGACCCGGCGGGCGCGGGCGGAACCAATGAAACATCGGTAAGATAAAGGGATTTTGCGCCGCTGTGTCCCTGAAGACCCGGTGTACCCCGAAGACCCGGGCCGGCCTCCGCCCCCTATTCCGGCAGCTGCTCCCGGAAAAACCGGATCGCATTGCCGCCCATCACCTGGCGCACATCGTCCTCGCTCAGGCCAGCCGCCAGCAGGCGGTCGGTGAGGACGGCGTATTCGGACGCGTCGAATGTGGTGGTGATGGTGCCGTCATAGTCGGAGCCGAGGGCGACATGGTCGAGGCCGACAAGGTCTATGGCGGCGATTATGGTGCCGGCGACGCCGGACGGGCTGTCGTCGCAGGTCACGTCTTCCCAGAAACCGATGCCGATCAGCCCGCCTTCCGCGGCGATGGCGCGCATCAACCCGTCGGGAATGTTGCGGGTGACCGGGCAATGGCCGTGAATGCCGGTGTGGGAGACCACGAGCGGCCGGTCGGTCATCGCCAGAACCTCGGCCACCACGGCAGGCGAGGAGTGGGCGACATCGATGATCAGGCCGCGCTCGAGCATGGCGGCGACGGCCTCGCGGCCGAAATCGGTGAGGCCGGCGCCGGAGACGCCGTGCAGCGATCCGCCCAGCTCGTTGTCGAAGAAATGCTGCAGGCCGATCAGCCGGTAGCCGGCCTCCCAGAGCGGTTCGATATTGGCCAGATCGCCTTCCAGCGGGTGCGCGCCTTCCGTGGCGAGGAGGCCGCCCATCGCCATCGGGTCGCTCTGCCGGGCGGCGAGCACCGCATCGAGATCGCCGCGCGTGCGGATGACGGTGAAGGCGTCGTCATTATCGGCCAGGCGGTTGAGGCGATCGGCATGGTAGAGCGCGCGATTGCGGATCGAGCCCCAGGTGTCGACCGGCCAGCGCTGGGCGATGGCGAGCGGGGTGATATTGTCGCTGTCGGCCGAGTTCTCCTCGTAATTCATCGAGGAGGGCGTCTTGGTGACGCTGGCGAAGACCTGGAAGGCCACCCGCCCCTCGCGCAGGCGCGGCAGGTCGGTATGGCCGCGATCGTTGCGGCGGGCCGGATCGCGCATCCACAACAGCATGTCGGAATGCAGATCGGCGACGTCGAGCGTGGCGTGCAGGGCCTGCGCCTCGGCGGAGAGGACATAGGGTTCGTGCGGCAGGACGAGATTGCGTCCGGCATCGATGCGCACGGGGATGACGTAGAAGAAGAGGCCGGCGGCCACCGCCAGCAGGATGGCGATCGCGCCCAGAATAATCCGTGTCATGCCCCGTCCCTCCCATGAACAGCGTTCACAAGCTGTAGCGTGAAAGCCCGGCGGCAGACAAGAAAGCAGACAGAAAAAGGGCCGCCCGGATTGTCCGGACAGCCCTTCATGCTCTGGTGTCAGCCGGGACGGCCTATTCGCTGTAGAGTTCCGAGATCGACAGCGACGCATTGGCATTCTCGCCCTGGCGGTAGGAGCCGATCCAGATGTCATAGGTGCCCGAGGCCGGGTTGTGGAAGGTCAGGGCCGGGTTGAGGCCGCTATTGCCGCCATCGTCATTGCAGTGCCAGTTGCCGTTCGGATCGTTGACCAGGATGGTCGTGTCCGACGAGGAGGCAGCCGACAGGATCAGCGGCAGGGAGGAGCCGGCCGTGTAGCGCAGCTCGAAGTCCGGCGCGGCGGAGACCCAGCCGGCACAGCCGCTGCGCACGTCCGATGCGCGATAGGCGCCGCCGGAGACGATGTCGACACGGTAGGGATCGGGCGTGAAGCCGGCGCGCAGATTGGCGCTGCCGAAATTGGCCGGCAGGGAGAAATCGATCCCGCCATAGCTGTTGCCGCCGCCATTGTATCCGCCGCCGGAGCCGCCGAGTTCTGAGATGGCGAGGACTGCGTCGGCATAATCGCCCTGGCTGTAGGAACCGACCCAGATGTCGTAACGGCCGGATTGCGGGTTGGAGAAGGTCATGCTCGGATTGAGCCCTTCGCCGCTGTCATCGTCGCAATACCAGTTGCCGCTGGGCCCGTTGACGACGAGCGTCGTGTCCGAGCTGGACGTGGCGCCGATGGTCAGGTCGAACATGTTTCCGGCGGTGTAGTAGACCGAATAGTCCGGCGCGTCGGCGATCCAGCCGCGGCAGGACGAGGACACATTGGCCGCCGAGCGCGCGCCGCCGGAAGTGATGCGCACGGTGTAGGGATCCGGCGTGAAACCGGAGTTCAGATTGACGCTGCCATAGGTGGGCGGCGCGGAATAATCCTGGGCGATGGCCGGAGCGGCGCAGGCCAGGACGGCCGCCGCGGCGGCGAGAGAACGAAACTGCATGACGGATCCCCTTTTCAAGCCGCCGGCCCGGTCACCCTTGTGCCGTCCCATCCGGTAGCGTGATCCCAGTTTAGACGATCCTGCTACTGAACCACAGCTGAACGGTTATTTTTATTCCACCGCAGTCTCGTCTTCATCCCGAGGCCAGCCGAGCGCGGCCGAGATCAGGTGGAAGACGGTGTTCTGCTCGATCGATCCGCCGAACCAGTGCGCCCGCGGCCCGGTGGCATAAAGCGCCACATCCGCGCCGGAATGGGTCTCGTTGGACAGTTCGACGGCGGTCTCCTGCAGATAGTCCGGCGCCATCACGGTCTCCTCGTCCAGCGGCTCGCCCTCATGGGCGCGCACATTGGGGCCGTTCTGATAGCCCAGCGTGGTGTAGGGCCGGCCGGTCTCGTCCAGCGTCAGCTGCGGCTCTGTGCCCGGCTCGTACGGGTTGGCGCGGCGCACCAGGCCGAGGATCGGGTTGCCGCGGCCGGGATAGCCGGAGAAGGTCATGGTGTGGCCGTGATCGGCGGTGACGACGATCAGCGTCTCGTCCAGATCGACCCGTTCCAGCGCCGCCGCGATGGCCGCGTCGAAGGCCTGCATGTCGGTCAGGGCGCGATAGGCATTGGTGGCGTGGTGGGCATGATCGACCCGGCCGGCCTCGACCATCAGCACATAACCGTCCTCGTTCCGCGACAGGCGGTCGATGGCGAAAGCGGTCATTTCCGCCAGGGAGGGCTCATCGGCCTCGCTGCGATCGGCCTCATAGGCCATGTGGCTGTCGGAGAAGAGACCCAGCACCGGCGCGCCGGCGGCCGGATCGAGGGCCCGGAAACCGGCGGCATCGGTCACGGCGACGCGGTCGTGCGCCTGCCATTCCGCGATCAGGTTGCGCCCGTCGGCACGCACGCCGCCCTCGGCCTCGGGCAGGAAACGGGCCCGGCCGCCGCCCAGCGCCAGCTCGATACCGTCGCCCTCGTCGAAGGCCAGCAATTGCGCGGCAATGTCGACACAGCCCGCGGCGACGCCTTCCGGCCGCATGTCGCTGTCGGCTTCCCAGGAACGGATCAGGCTGTGCGCGTAGAGCGTGGCCGGCGTGGCGTGGGTCAGGCGGGCGGTCGAGACGATGCCGGTGGCCAGGCCGCGGCGCTCGGCCAGCTCGACCAGGGTCGGCGGCAGGTCGGCACCGGGCGCGCAGGCATCGAGAAACTGGTCGGCCCGCACACTGATCGCGCCGGAGCGGGTCTTGTGACCGGTCACCAGCGCCGTTGCCGTGCTGGCACTGTCGGCGACCTGGGCGTCGGTATTGTAGGTGCGCACCAGGGCGGTGCTGGGGAAGGCCTCGAAGGACAGGGTGTGCGTCTCGCCGTCGCCGGCCTGTTCGCCGCCATAGATCCGCGCGGCGGAAATGGTCGGGATGCTCATGCCGTCGGCGATGAAGAGGATGACATTGCGGGCCTGCTGCGGACGCACATCGACCGCCATGCGGCGGTCCAGCTCGGCGCGGGCGCGCTGCCAGTTGTCACCATCATTGCCGGTGTCCTGAAGGGTTGCGGCGCTGGCAGCACCGGCCAGGAAGACGCCCAGGACAACCGCCGGGCCGAAGGATTTGATATGCACGTCGTGACCTCGTTCCGCTGGAGCGTGATCCGGTGAAGCGGAAACCGGTTCACCGTTCGATCGCGCGACCGCTCAAGATTCCGGAGCAGGGGCGATCCCGCAGGAAACGCTCCTGCTCCAGGTCGCGCAGGCCTACCGAATGCGGCCGGGAATGACCAATGAAAGTTTCAAGTCGGCGCAGCGGCGCTCAGCCCGCCGGCCCGTCCAGCAGGATCACCGCCTCGACCACACTGCCCGAGCCCATATAGGTCAGCGAGGAGAAGGACAGGGTGCGCGCCAGCGTGATCCCGCGCCCGCGATAGCCTCCACCGGCCGGCGGCCCCGTCAGGAAAGCCTCGTGATCGAACCCCTCGCCCTCGTCCTGGATGGTGAAGGCGATCATCCGCGCGCCGCGCTGGAAGGTGACGATCACCCGGCGCCCGGCATAGGCGGGATCGGCGAGCCGGCGCTCGACCTCCTCGCGCCAGGTCCCGGCGATCAGCAGGTCGCGCTTCTGCGCACCGGTGATTTCCAGATTGCCGTGCTCGACGGCATTGATCATCAACTCCTGCAGACCGACCACGACGGCATCGGAATTGGGACAGGCCAGCGCCAGCATGGTCGACAGGTTGCGCGCCTCGTCGAGCGTGCGGAAGACGAACTGGCCGCTCATGATCGTGCCGATGGCGGACTTGCGGCGGGCCACATCGGCCTGCAGTTCCAGCACCTGCTCGCGATAATCGCAGGCGGCCTCGAAGACCGACTTCAGCGACGCAAAATCGGTATCGCGCGACAGGACGAAATCGGCCTGGACCTGGCTGTCGGCGCGCTCGGTCAGGAAGATCGACTGCATCGCCTCACCGGCCCGCAACCGGGCCGCCTTCAGGGCCCCCAGATGCGCATCGTCGGCAATCACCACACCGATCTCGCCGCGCTCCGGCAGGGCCGTCTCGCCAACCAGCACACCGCGCGGCTCGCCTTGAAGATAGTCGCCCAGGCGGCGCGCCAGCGGGCCGTCGGACACCATCATCCAGATCAGGTCGTCGCGGTGTTTCATGGGGCATTCAGTCCGATCAGCAGGAAGGTCAGGTCGTCGCGGAATTCGGCATCGGGCCGGCCGAAAAGACGCGTCAGCAGCCGGGCTGAGAAGGCATCGTTGCCGGCGGCCGCCTCGGCCTGCACGGCAATGGCGATATCCCCGGCCCCGAGACTGGCTTCGGGGTTCTCGAAGTCCTCGTACAGCGCGTCGCTGTAGGCGAACAGCTGGTCCTGCGGTCCCAGCTGCACCGAAGAGCACTCATACTCCGCATCCGCCAGGCACCCCAGGATCAGGCCGCGCCCGGGCAATTCCTCCCAGCCGCCATCGCCGCGCAGGATCAGGGGCGGCGGCGCACCGGCCACGGCATAGCGCATCTCGCCGGCGGCCGCGTCGATCACGGCATAGAAGGCCGTCGCGAAGTGCTCGACCGGCAGGATCGGCACGAGTGCCCGGTTCAGCGCCGCCAGCCATCGGTCCGGATCGGCCCGTTCGCGGACCAGCCCGGCGGTGATCATGTTGACCCGGAAGGCGTTGATGGCGGCCGACACGCCATGCCCGGACAGATCGACCATGAAGACCGCGAACCGGGTCCCGTCCACCGGGAAGACCTGCCAGAGATCGCCGCCCAGCATGTGCGAAGCGCGGTAGAAGGTGGTCATGGCGGCGCCGCGCGGTTGCAGGATTGCGGCGACATCTTCCGGGCCGGGCAGGAGCGCAAGCTGCATCGACTGGGCCGCGCGCAGCTCGTCCTCCATCCGGTCCTGATAGCGCTGCAGCCGGCCGATCATGCGGCGGCGTTCCAGATGCAGGCGCACGCGGGAGACCAGCTCGCCGGGATTGAGCGGTTTGGAAACGATGTCGGACGCCCCGACCTTGAAGGCATCGACCCGGCAGTCTGCCTCCTGGATGCCGGTCTGCACCAGGATGGGAAGGTCCAGCGCCAGCCGGCAGCGGATTTCGCGGCACACCTCGAACCCGTCCATTCGGGGCATGCGGATATCCAGGATGACGATGTCGGCCGTGTTGGCCGCGAGCCATTCGATCGCCTCGACCCCGTCCCCGGCATAGGCGAGACAGGTATAGCCCGCCGCTTCCAGCACCGATCCGATCAAGAGGCGCGAGGACGCCTGGTCGTCGACAATGAGGATCCGGTCGCGCGCCGGGTCGTCATGCTCGGACTGGGAGTGTGCGAGGTCCATCAGCGCCTCAGTCGATCGGGATGAGCTGCTCGATCCTGGAAAGCTCGACAACCTTGGCAACCTGTCCGGAAACACCGCGTAGCCGCAGACCGCCCCCGCGCTTGACGATGCGGTCATTGGCCATGATCAGCATGCCGATACCGGCCGAGTCGATCATGGTCAGACCGGACAGGTCGAACACCACCGGACCCGGTGCCTGGTCAGCGAGAATGCCGACGAGCTCGCGGAAACGTTCATGATCGTCAAAGGTGAGGACACCTTCGATCATGACCACGACCGGACTTCCCGTGAATTCGGATCTGTATTCCATCGTCACTCCCCGGCCCGCCCCAGCGGCGGGCGCTCGTCAGACCGCTTCGGTCAGGCGGGTCAGGGCCACCTCCAGCTCGGCATTGAGCGCGTCGCGTGCGGCATTGTCGTCCTGTTCGAGCGCCGCGGCCACTGCTGCCAGCCGGGTGAGCCCGATATTGGCGGCCGCGCCCTTCAGGGCATGGGCGGTGGCGTGGGCATCGGGCCGCTCCCCGCGGTCCATGGCAGCCCAGTAGGTATCCACCAGCCGCCGCAGGTCAGCAACGAATTGCACGCTCATGTCGCGAAAGACGGATTCGCCGACGGCTCCGACCAGGGCCTGGACGGCTGCGCTATCGATTTCCGGCTTGTTGCGCCAGTCGGACATGGTTCGCTCCGCGATGAAGTCCCGCAAGGGGCGCGACTTTAGTCACCACTCCAGCATGCGGGCAAGCGGCGAGCGCCTAACCGGAGCTTGCCGGAGGCGCGACGGATTCCCGCAGGATGATCTCGGACCCGATTTCATGCGGCTCCGCACGGCCGCGTTCTTCTCCTGCGCGCGCTGCATCCAGCCGATCGGCGAGAATCCCGACAGCCTCCGCTGCCATCCGCGAGACCGGCTGGCGGACGGTCGTCAGCTGCGGCCAGACCGCTGTTGCACTCTGGGTGTCGTCGAAGCCGGCAACGCTCAGCTCGCCCGGCAGATCGAGCGCCAGGCGATGCGCCTGGGCGATCACCGCAACCGCCATGTCGTCATTTGCGGCAAAGATCGCCGTCGGCCGGGGCGACATGGCGAGCAAGCGCTCGGCCGCCTTGAGGCCGGAACGGTAGGTGAATTCGCCGGCGACAATGAGCGCCGGATCGACGTCCAGCCCGGCCGCCGCGAGCGCATCGCAATAACCTGCATGCCGCTCACGGCTGGCGCGCTGTCCGTCCGGGCCGCCGATAAAGCCGATCCGGCGATGACCCTGCTCGATCAGGTGCGCGGTCATGTTGCGCGCAGCAGCCCGGTCGTCCGTCATGATGCCGGGTCCGTGGTCGCCGGCCTCATCGGGCGCGATGCGGATGAAGGGCAGACCGGCCGCCTCGATCGCCGCCAGCACGCCGGCATGATTGCAGACCGGCGGCGGCAGGATCAGCCCGTCAAAACCGCCCCTCTCCAGCAAGGCTTCGACCGTGCCTGCCCAGTCATCTTCGCTGGCGCCACAAGTCTCGACCACGAGATGATAGCCGGCCTCGCGGCAACGGTTCAGCGCCCCGATCAGGAGTTCGGAGACATAGCCGGCGCCGGGATTGTCGTAGAGCAGACCGATGAACCAGGTGTTCGCACGGGCCAGGTTCCGCGCGGAAAGATTGGGCCGGTAGCGCAGGTCGCGAATGGCGGCCTGGACCCGCTCGCGGGTCTCCGGACGCACATTCGCTTCGCCGTTCAGCACGCGCGAGACGGTCATCGCCGACACGCCTGCACTTTGCGCCACATCCTTGATGGTGGCACCGAATTGCTTGTTGGCCCGCGTTTTCACAGTCATCGTGTCGGGTACCGGTTCTGGCGTCCAATCGCTGACCGGATGGTAGCGCAAACGCAGCATACCCGCTTGATGCCCAGGGACAACTGCAGCGCGGTGCCGCACGGCAGTCAGAGCCCGGTGAACACCTGGAAAGCGCGCAGCACAGGACTTTCGAATTTCAGCTTGCCCTCGGTCAGCGCGAGACAGATGCACTCGCCGCCCTCACCGATACGGATATCATGCTCGACGCCGGGATGCGCCTCCTCGACATCGCCGGGGCGATACTCCTGGTCGCCGTCCCAGAAACTGCCCTTGAGAACGAGGGTGAGCTCGGAACCGTTATGGCCGTGGTGCGGGATCGCGACGCCCGGCCGGGCGCGCAGCAGCCACAGCCGCTCGCCATGCTCGCCGCGCCACAGGATCGCCTTGCGCATGCCGGGGCCGAGAAAGCCCCAGCGCACCGGCGTACCGGTGCGGGCCAGATAATCCTGCAGCGCCTGCGGCAGGCACAGGCTGTCATCTGCGTCCGGCGCCGGTGCCGCCGCGGTCACGGCTGCGTCCGGCTCGTCACCGGCCCGCCGCAGGATATCCTCGACTCTGAAACCAAGCGGCGCTTCGCCGCTGTCCGACGCGTCCAGCATGGCGCCGCCGAGCATTTCCAGCGCGGCGACCCGGCCACGGGCCTCGTCCGACAATTCCACATGCGACGCCATCATCACGTCCTGCGCCTCGGTTCCAAGCGTCCCCGCGGCGTAGTCGAGATACCAGCTGTCATCCAACACATGACCGCGCTGGGTCATTTCCATTCTCCAAGACCTTGTCTCATTTTGTTCATGGCCAGCCTGACGCGGGACTTCACGGTTCCCAGGGGCAGGTCCAGCCGCTCGGCAATCTCGCTGTGCGAAAGGCCTTCGGTGAAGGCCAGTTCCAGCACAAGGCGCTGGTCGTCCGGCAGCCCCGACAGGGCACCGGTAACGCTTTGACCGGCCTCGGCCCGTTCATACAGATCGTCGGGCAAGGGCTGGTCCGGCGGCTGGAAGTGCGGATCGTGCTCGTCGATCTTCCGGGCGCGAACCGCCTTGCGATAGTGATCGATGTGCGCATTCCGCGCGATCGTGTAGATCCAGGTCGCCGCCGACGCCCTGGCCGCGTCGAAGCTCGATGCACGCCGCCAGATCGCCAGCATCACATCCTGCGTCAGGTCGTCGGCCAGGGCCGCGGAAACCCGGCGCTTCATCAGGAAGCTGCGGATACGCGGCGCGAAATGATCGAACAGCGCCCGGAAAGCCTGCGCATCACGCTTCTCGCCGACCTGCTCGAGCAGGCCCGCCAGCCGAGCCGCGTCGGAGATGGACCGACGGCGGTCGGTATCGTGCGTCATGCGTGCCTTCCCGGTCTCGACCGTTTCGCATCTGGCCCTTGCGGGCGGGGTGTGAAGGGCAGCGTACATGCTTCGCGATACGATTGCACCGCCCGGCCGGATCACTGACCGCCTGCGCCACTATCAGTGATCCGCTGCCGCGCCGCCCGCGTAAACCCCGGATATGGCCGCACTTCCGGCCGTCAAAGGACAGGGCTTTTCATGACTCACACGCGCGGACAGAAAATTGCTGTCATCGGTTCCGGCATTGCCGGGCTGGCCGCCGCCTGGCGCCTGTCGCTGGTCCATGACGTCACCCTGTTCGAAGCCGCGCCCCGGCTCGGCGGCCACGCGAATACGGTCAGCGCCCAGATCGGCGGCGAGCATGTCGATGTGGACACCGGCTTCATCGTCTTCAATCCGCGCAACTACCCCAATTTCACGCCGGTGCTGGACTATTTCGATGTCGAGACGGCCCCGAGCAGCATGTCCTTCGCCGCCTCGCTGGATGGCGGCCGGTTCGAATACTCGTCCAATCCGGACGGCCTGTTCGCCCAGAAGCGCAATCTGGTCCGGCCGCGCATGTGGCGCATGATCCGCGATATCCTGCGTCTGCACGATCATGCCCGGCGCGGCGATCACGCCGGCGAGGTTCGCTCGCTCGACGATTTCCTGCGCGCCGAAGGCTATTCCAGCACGTTCCGCGAGGATCACATCCTGCCGATGTGCGCCGCGATCTGGTCTTCGCCCGTCGACCAGATGCGGGCTTATCCGGCCCGCGCCTTCTTCGAGTTCTTCACCAATCACGGTCTGCTGCAGCTGTCCGACCGGCCGCAATGGCGTACCGTCACCGGCGGCAGCCATCGCTATGTCGAGCGGCTGGCCGGCGCCATCAAGGGCCGCGTGCGCCTGTCCGCGCCGGTGCGCGGTATCGACCGGTCCGGCGGTCAGGTCACGGTCCGCACCGATACTGATGAAAGCCGGTTCGACCAGATCGTCCTGGCCTGCCACAGCGACCAGGCCCTTGCGCTGATCGACGCGCCGGACCCGATGGAGCGCGAACTGCTGGGGGCGATCCGCTACCGGCCGAATACCGCGATCCTGCACACCGATACCGGCCTCCTGCCCCGCCGCCGTTCGGCCTGGGCCAGCTGGAACTATCTTGAGTCCGCCCGCACGGCCGACAGTGGCGGCCGCATCAGCCTGACCTACTGGATGAATGCGCTGCAGCCCCTGCCGACGCAGACCCCGGTCCTCGTCACGCTCAATCCGGACGTGGCGCCCGATCCCGCCCGTGTGCTGCACACGGACCAGTATGACCATCCGGTCTTCGATGCGGCCGCGATCGCGGCGCAGGCCCGGTTCGGTACGCTGCAGGGGCACCGGCGCACCTGGTATTGCGGTGCCTGGCTGGGGGCGGGCTTCCACGAGGACGGGCTGCAATCCGGGCTCGCCGTCGCCGAGGCGCTCGGTGCGCCGGGCCGGCCCTGGGCCTGCACCGGCGGCGACACCCGCATCCCCTGGACGCAGGCGCCTGCTCCGGTTCAGCCGGCCCTGGCCGTTGCTGCGGAATGAAACCGCTTCCCGTCTCTCTCTACACCGGCGATGTCGGGCATATGCGGCACCATCCGCGCCGCCACAGCCTGCGCTACCGCATGGTGTCGCTGCTCACGGACATCGATGGTACGGCCCGCAATGACCGGGGTATTGCCGGCTTTGCCTTCGACCGGTTTGCACCCGTCAGCCAGCATGCGGCCGATCATGGCCGCGGTCATGGCGCGCTGCGCGACTGGGTGCGCAGCCGCCTGCAGCAGAACGGGATCGATTTCGAAGCGGGCCGCATCCAGCTGCTCGCCGCACCGCGCGTTCTGGGCATCGTGTTCAACCCCGTCTCGGTCTATTTCTGCCACAGGGCCGACGACCGTCTGGGCGCGGTGCTGTTCGAGGTCGCGAATTTTCATGGCGGCCGGCAGGTCTACGCCTTCGACGTGCCCGACGACACGGCCACGCCGCTGCGCTTTGCCTGCGAGAAAACCTTCTTCGTCTCGCCCTTCAATCCGGTCGAGGGCGAATACCGCTTCCGGCTCGACCGCGACGAAGACACGCTGCGCCTGGGCATCCGCCACTATCGCGACGGGACGTGCATCATGGGCGCGATCCTGCAGGCGGAACGGCAGGCGCTGACGACGCGTTCTCTCTGGAAAGCCCAGCTCGCCCAGCCGCTGAACACCCTCGCGACAGTTGGCGGAATCCTGTTCGAGGCG
The DNA here is from genome assembly GCA_002707795.1 of Maricaulis sp. Lineage (GTDB taxonomy): Bacteria > Pseudomonadota > Alphaproteobacteria > Caulobacterales > Maricaulaceae > Maricaulis > Maricaulis virginensis. The sequence continues at coordinate 7,771 of PANX01000010.1, read as the reverse complement.
TTAAGATTGCGTCTGAAGGGACTGCGCACTTACGCGCCGCGACGGGGGAGTACGGACACACTGCCCAGGGGACTGTGATGGACTATACGACGCAATCCGCCGAAACGCTGGAAAGCCGGGCCAGCCGCCTGCAGCGCTATGCCCGGGAAAAGATGCGCCGGGCGCTATCCGATCTGACCGACAGCCGTCTGCGCATCGAACTGCCCGGCGGCTACCGTTTCGAATGCGGGCCGGCCGATGCCCCCCACCGGGCCGACTGGTCGATCCGCAAATGGAATGCCCTGCTGCGCATCGCCGGATCCGGCGCGCTGGGCTTTTCCGAAGGCTATATCCACGGCGAATGGGAAACCTCCGACCTGCAGGGCCTGCTCCTGGCGCTGGCCGGCGAGCTCGACAGTATCGACGCCGCCCGCGCCGGCAAGGGTCCCAGCCGCATCATCGGCAAGATCCAGCACTGGATGAACGCCAATACGCGCAGCGGCAGCCGGCGGAATATCTCCTTCCACTACGATCTCGGCAACAGCTTCTACGAACGCTGGCTCGACGAGAGCATGACCTATTCCTCGGGCATTTTCGACAAGGCCGGCGACACGCTGGCCGAGGCGCAGGGCCGCAAATACCGCCGCATCTGCGAGACGCTGGGTCTGAAGCCGGGCGACCGTGTGCTGGAGATCGGCTGCGGCTGGGGCGGGTTCGCCGAGGTCGCGATCCGAGATTTCGGCTGTCACGTCACCGGCCTCACCCTGTCACGCGAGCAGCATGACTATGCTGTCGCCCGCCTGGACAAGGCCGGCCTCGCCCACAAGGCAGACATCCGGCTGCAGGATTATCGCGACGTCTCGGAGGAATTCGACGCCATCGCCTCGATCGAGATGTTCGAGGCGGTCGGCGAGGAGAACTGGCCGGTCTATTTCGACCAGGTTGCGGCCTGCCTGAAGCCGGGCGGCCGGGCGGCCCTGCAGATCATCACGATCCGCGAGGACCTGTTCGCCCAGTACAGCAGATCCGTCGACTTCATCCAGAAATACGTCTTCCCCGGCGGCATCCTGCCGCCGGCCTCGCGCCTGGGTGAAGAGGCCGGCCGCGCAGGCCTGGTGCCGATCGGCACCTGCATGTTCGGGCCGAGCTATGCGCGCACGCTGGCCGGATGGCATGACGCCTATCGGGACGCCTGGCCGGACATCGCCAGCCAGGGCTTCGACGCCCGTTTCGACCGCATCTGGCGTTTCTATCTGGCCTATTGCGAAGCCGGTTTCACGACCGGAAGGATCGATGTCGGCCAGTTCGCCTACCGCAAGCCGGACTGACCCGATCACCACACGACTCATAAGATAATACGACAATCCTGAGATTTTTTCAGTGCGTTCGGGCATCCGGTCGCAGTGCTGTCGACCGGATGTTTACGTTTCCCGTTCAAACCTGCTCCGACAACGGACAAAAAAGCTGGCGGAACGGGATGGGTCAATCACTCGACAGTCAATTGGGACGCTATATCAACGTCGCGACGTTGGTCAGCCTGATTGCGTCCGTGCTGGTGATCTATTTCTTCGTCGGCGCGCTCAATCGCGGTGCGGCCGAGACAGACCGGCAATTGCTGACGGCCGGCATCCAGACCACGATCCACCACAACGAAACCTGGGTCGCCGATTATGGCTGGTGGTCGGTCGCGCTGGACCGTCTGGATGCGGGCGATGTCGACGTGCTCAGCGAGAGCATGGCGTCGTCCTTCTCCGATCATCTCGGCTTCGACTTCGTGGTGATGTCGCGCGCGAACGACACGCTCACCTATTCCTGGCACCGCGACAGCGGCGAAACCCCTCTGGACCACCTGCTCTCCCCGGACGATCTGGACAGTCTGCGCAGCGATCTTGCGCGCGCCTATGCCGAAGGAAGCTTCATCGGCTCTCACATGCTCACCGTTCGCGGCCAGCCCTATCTCGCCTCGGTCACCCTGGTCGGCGAGTACGAGAACCGCGCCGCCACCGACCCGTTGACCGGGCCGGTCCTGGTAATCGGCACCGCACTCGACGAACGCTTCGTCAACGAGATGCAGACCCGCTTTCTCGTCGAAAACGTGTCCCTGATCCCGATGGACGCAACGCCATCGCACGGCAGCCGCCTGCCGATCGCGGACCCGGCCGGACACGCCGTCGCCCAGCTGTCCTGGACCCCCTCGCAGCCCGGCAATGAGACGCTGCGCTACAGCTTCGCGCCCCTGCTCGCCTATATCATTATCTTCTTCGCCGGGGCCCAGATTCTCGTTCACCGCGCACGCAAACTGGGCCGCAGGGCGGAACGCAATGAACGCCGCGCCCTGCGCGCCGCAACGACGGACACGCTGAGCGGGCTGCCCAACCGGCTCGGCTTCAACCGCTTCATCGAGGGCGAGACGGCAACGCAGGCCGCCGCCGACGGCGAAGCGGCCGTGATCTATATCGACCTCAACGGCTTCAAGGCCGTCAATGACAAGGCGGGCCACCAGGCCGGAGACGAGGTCATCCGGATCGTCTCGGAAAAATTCCGCGCGGCCCTGCCGGACGGCGTGCACATCGCCCGCGTGGGCGGCGACGAGTTTGCCTGCGCCCTCACGGGACAGGCCTGTGCCAGCCAGGCTCTGCCGATTGCCCGCGCCCTGTCGGCCAGCCTGCGCGATCCGTTCGAGAGCGGCGGCCGCCATTTCGATATCGGCGCGGCCGTCGGGGTCGCCTGGTCGCGGCCGGAGGCGCCCAAGACTTTCGCCCAGCTGGTGCATGATGCCGACCTGGCCATGTACCGAGCCAAGGCAGACCAGCTGGAACAACCCTTGTGTTTCGACGCCAGCCTCGGCCTTGAAAAAGATGCCCGTTGCTCGCTGGAAGCGGACATCGAGGCCGGCCTGGAACGCAATGAATTCCGCGTCGTCTACCAGCCCATCGCCCGCGCGCGCGACGGAAAAACCGTGTCGGTGGAGGCATTGCTCCGCTGGGAGCACCCGACCCGCGGCGCCGTTCCGCCGGACGTCTTCATCGGCGTGGCGGAGCGCTCCCGCCTGATCCGCCGCCTCGGCGATTTCGTGGTCGACAGCGTCTGCCGCGAAATCCCGCCGCACGCCGGCTTCACCGTATCGATCAACCTGTCCCCGACCCAGCTCAAGGATCCGGACCTGTGCGCACGCTATCTGGAAAAGCTTGGCGCAGCCGGACTGACCTCCAGCAAGATCGAGCTGGAACTGACCGAGACCGTGCTGGTCGACGATTTCGAACAGGCCAAGCAGCGTCTGCACGAATTCAATGCCGCCGGCTTCCGCGTCAATCTCGACGATTTCGGTACCGGCTTTGCCTCAATGGGCTATCTGCACATGCTGCCCTTCTCCAAGATCAAGGTCGACAAGAGCTTCATCGACGCCCTCGGCAAGGGCGAAGGCCCCAACAAGATGCTGCAGGCGCTGGCCCTGCTGGGCGATGCGCTCAACCTCGACATGGTCGCTGAAGGTGTGGAGACCGAAAGCCAGGCCAGCATGCTGCGCCTGCTGGGCTTCGAATACCTGCAGGGCTGGCATTTCGGTGCGCCGATGACGGCGCGCGCCCTTGCGGAGCGGATGAACAATGCCGCCTGACGGGCGCTGACGAGCGCGTGAACGACCGCGCTTTGCGCTTGAACCGGGCGGGGCGCTGCGAGCAATCTGTCGCCCATGGCCCGGACTCTCCTCCTGCGACTTGCGGTCGCTTTGCTGGCTGCCCTGACCGCCGCCTTGGGCGGCCAGGCCCGCGCCGACATCGTGCGGCTGGCTGTTGCGTCGAATTTTGCCGAACCGATGCAGACCCTCGCCGAAGCCTTTTCCGCCGGCACCGGCCACACGCTGATCATCTCGAACGGCTCGACGGGCCGCCTCTATGCCCAGATCGTGAATGGGGCACCGTTCGACGTGTTCCTAGCCGCCGACACCGTGCGCCCGGCCCGCCTCGTCGAAGACGGTCTGGCGGTTGCCGGCAGCGCACAGACCTATGCGACCGGCCGGCTCGCCCTGATGGAGCCGGGGGACGCCACGGCCGGCACCCCGTCACCGCTGCAGCGCCTGCAGTCCGGCGACTACCGGCGTCTTGCCCTGGCCAGTCCCGACCTCGCGCCCTATGGCGCCGCGGCGCACCAGGTTCTGGCCCATCTGGATCTTCAGACCGCCTCGGCCTCACGCCAGGTCTTCGGCGAGAATATCGGACAGACCTATGCCTTCGTCGCCACAGGAAATGCCGATCTGGGTTTCGTCGCGCTATCGCAGATCCGGCACCCCGGCAGTGCGCCGGCGGGCCGCTACGACCTCATTCCGGCCGGCTGGCACGATCCGATCCGCCAGGACGCGGTTCTTCTTGAGCGGAGTAATGACAACGAAGCCGCCCGCGCATTTCTGGACTTCCTCGCATTGCCGGAAGCCCGCGACATCATCGCCGCCCATGGCTATGAGGCGCCGGAGTGAGCGAGAGCCTGCCTGCTATCCTGCTGACCGTGCAGCTGGCGCTGGTCACGACGCTGATCCTGTTCGTGATCGGCACGCCGCTGGCCTGGTGGCTGGCAAACACGCGGACACGCTTCAAACCCATAGTCGAAGCCGTCACGGCACTCCCCCTCGTCCTGCCGCCGACGGTTATCGGCTTCTACCTGCTGATCCTGTTCAATCCCGGTTCGGCAATCGGCGGTCTGTGGGTGCGTCTGGCCGGCGACACGCTCGCCTTCTCCTTGTCCGGACTGGTCATCGCCTCGGTGATCTACTCCCTGCCCTTCATGGTGCAGCCGCTGCAGACGGCGTTCGAACGGGTCGGCCAGGCACCGCGAGACGCCGCCGCCAGCCTGGGCGCGTCACCCCTGGATGCTTTCGTTTCGGTTGTCATGCCCCTCAGCCTGCGCGGCTTCATCACGGCGGGGGGGCTCAGCTTCATCCATACCGTGGGCGAATTCGGTGTGGTGCTGATGGTGGGCGGGAATATCCCCGGGCGCACCCGCGTGGTCTCGATCGCCCTTTATGACCATGTCGAAACGCTGGACTATGCCTCGGCTCACGCGCTGGCGCTGGGTCTTGTCGCCGCGTCGCTGAGCGTGCTGGTCGCCGTTTTCCTCATCAATCGCCGGTATCCCGTCCATGCCGGATAGAACGCTCGACATCGACCTCGACCACCGCCGCGGCGGGTTCAGCCTGACCGGCCGCGCAAGCTTGCCGCTTTCGGGCGTGACGGGCATTGCGGGTCCCAATGGCGCGGGCAAGACCAGCCTGCTGCGCGTGATCGCAGGACTGGACCGGACGCGCGGTAATACGATCCGTTTCGACAGCGAAACATGGCAGTATGATACCGCATTCCTGCCGGCGCACCGGCGCCGGGCCCCGCTGGTCTTCCAGGATTCACGGCTGTTCACCCATCTCTCCGTCACCGGCAATCTGGACTATGCCGGCCGGCGCGCGGCGCCAGGCGGTCACGGTCCTGATCGCGCAGAGCTGATCGACTTGCTGCAGCTGGCGCCCCTGATGGCCCGCCGCACCGCGGATCTGTCGGGCGGGGAGCGCCAGCGCGTTGCTCTCGGCCGGGCGCTGTCGGCAGGGCCCCGGCTGCTCCTGCTGGATGAAGCCTTCTCGGCCCTTGATGCCGGCTTTCGCCAGAACCTGCTTCCGGTGCTGCGGGAAAGGCTCACGCACTGGCAATTGCCGGCACTTGTGGTCAGCCACTCTGCCCGGGAACTGGCCGTCATGGCCGACCATGTCCTGCCCGTTGAAAACGGACGGGTCGGCACGCTCTGCCCGCGGGATGCCTGGCTCGCCGGTTCTGAAGGAGCGGGCGACACGACGGGCGAACCGGGTGCCGTGCTGACCGGCCGGATCACCGGCCATGATGCGCGTCTTCACCTGACCGACCTGCATATCGGCGAGCACCGGATCGCCCTGCCGGGGCTGACAGGGCTCTCCGTCGGACGCGAGGCGCGGCTCTACGTGCCCGCCCGCGACATCACCCTGGCCCTGGATGCGGTCGACGGGCTCTCGGTGCGAAACAGGCTGCCCGCGACGGTGGCGGCCATCACCGACCGGCCGGACACGGCGTGGTGCGATGTCGAGCTGGAGGTGGCAAGGCAGCGCTTATGCGCCCGGATCACGCGGGCCGCCGCCGAAGCGCTCTCGCTGAAGCCGGGCGATACGGTTATCGCACTGATCAAGAGCGCGAGTCTGGCACCCCGCCAGGATTGAGCGCCGGATCGACCGGCGCGCCCAGCGCCCGGTGCAGCGCGATCACCGCCAGGGCGTGATCGGCCTGGCTGTCCAGCAGCGACTCGCGGCTGTCGATCAGGGTGCGCTGGGCATCGAGAATGTCGATGAAGCTGGCCAGGCCTTCCCGGTAGAGCGCGTCGAGCTGGTCGAAGGCCTGCTCCGACGCGGCGACGGCCCGCTCGAGTTCTGCCGTCCGTGCCTCGACGGCGCGGATCGAGACCAGGGCATCTTCAACCTCGCCAACCGCTTCCAGCAATGTCTGCCGGTAGATCAACAGCGCCTGTTCGGCCCGGGCCTCGGCAATGTCCACACCGGCGCGGCGGCGGCCAGCATCGAAGACCGGAACATCGACCGCAGCACCGATCCGCGCGACCGTGTCGCCGACCAGCCGGTCGGCCGAACCCAGATCCGCGGTGATGCTGCCGGGAATGGAGAAGGCGGGATAAAGCTCGGCCGTGGCCACGCCGATGGCGGCGCTGGCCGCGGCCAGGTCACGTTCGGCTGCCTGCAGATCGGCCCGGCGGCGCAGGAGATCGGCCGGCACACCCGGCGCAACGGGATCGGCAAAGTCCGGGATCGTGGTTTCTGCGGCCGGCTCCAGACCGAGCGTGCCGGGAACCGCGCCGGTCAGGATCGCCAGATCGTGCAGGGACCGCGCCTCGGCAATATCGAGACTGCCGCGCTGGGCGCGTGTGCGGGCAAGATCGGAGGCTGCCCGCTGCACATCGAGATCGGCCGACAGGCCCGCTTCGGCACGCTGGCGCACGATGTCCAGCGTCTGCTGCTGCAGCTCCAGCGAGGTCGTCAGCAGGTCGAGCCGGGCCCGGCTGCGGCGCAGCTCGATATAGCGTTCGGCGATCGAGGCTGCCGTGACGCGTTTGACGTCCTCGATGTCGAAACGCCGGGCGGCGGCTGTGGCCTCGACCTGTTCGATCTGGCGGCGGCGCCCGCCGAACACGTCCGGCACGAAAGCCAGCGCCGCTCCGAGACCGGCGCCCGTCGAGGAGGATGCATCGCCGGAAATATCGCCAGACGCCGATGCATCCGCGCTCGCATCGGCGGACGGCCAGTTGGCAGCGCGCTCGGATGTGGTCCGGGCCTCGGCCTCGGCCAGCCGCGCAACCGCGATCCGGACATCGATATTCTCGTCCAGCGCCGTGGTGATCAGCGTGTCCAGCTGCTCATCCCCGAAGCCCCGCCACCAGGCGGTCTCCGGAGCGGTTTCACTGCCCGGGATCGCTTCCGACCAGGTGTCCGGCACGCCCGGCACCGGCGCGCTATAATCGGGCCCGACCGTGCAGCCGGTCAGACAGGCCGCGAGCGCGGCAAGGGCGATACTCGGAACATGACGCATGATCATTCTGCCGGTTGGGTGTCGGGATCGTTCTCGACGCGGGCCAGTTCCTCTTCCAGCTCGACGAGATTGACCGAGCGCGGTTTGCCGAACCGGGCGACGCCCAGATAGATTACCGGGGTCAGGAAGAGGGTGAACAGGCCCGACAGGCCCAGCCCGCCGAACACGGTCCAGCCGATCGAGGTGCGGGCCTC
>PANX01000009.1 GCA_002707795.1 Maricaulis sp. | reverse complement strand
CGCAACATGATGCGCGACTGCGCCTCCCACCCCAGCCTGTATTTCGACTCGCCGTCGAACCAGGCCCTGCGGGACACGTTCGAGATGATCGCCGGCGACCTGACGAATCTGCGCCTGTCGCGCTAAAGCGTGATCAGCTGACGTGGGAACCGGTTCACCGGTTCGACCACGCGATCGCACGGGGGGTCAGGAGCAGAACCGGTTCCACAGGAAACGATCCTGCTCCAGTCGGTCTAGCCGGCGTCGTCGGCGGGACCGGCCTCGCTGTTTTCCGCTTCAGGTAGACCCACCAGCTCGAGCTGGAAGACCAGCGCCTGGTTGGGGCCGATCGGGCCGCCCGGCGTACCGCGCACGCCATAGCCCAGATCGGGCGGGATATAGAGTTCCCAGGTCTCGCCGACCCGCATCAGCGGCAGGGCCTCGACCCAGCCGCGGATCAGGCGGTCGGACGGGAAAGTTGCCGGCTGGCCGCGCGAATAGGAGGAGTCGAACTCCTCGCCGTGCGGGAACAGGCCGCGATAGTGGACCGTCACCAGATCGCCCCGCTCGGGCGAGAGGGCATCCTCACCGGCCGACTGGCGGATACGGAAGACAAGACCATTGTCGAGCTCGAACACGCAGCGTTCCTCGCGGACGCTGTCGAGATAGGCCGTCGCCGCGTCGGCATTTTCCTGCGCGTTCGGCCGGCTTTCCGGCGCGTCCACTGTCAGGATGGCCGTGTCGTCCGGCGTGTTGCAGCTGCGGGCCCGGGCAATGGCTTCCGCGTCCGTTGCGGGCGGTGCCGCCGTGCAGCCTGCAACGAGGCCCAGAACGGCAACAGTCGTCAACCAGCTGAATGTCTTCATGTCTCAAACCCTCCGGGTACTCACTCGCCGTCACGCGGCAGGATAGTAACGCGCCAGCTGTCCTGCGGTTGCAGATAGGTTTCCGCCAGGGCGACGATATCCTCGCGCGTGATGCTCTCATAGTCGGCGGTCAGGGCCCGGATCCGCTCCAGCCGGTCCGGGTGCGACCAGGACTGCGCCAGCCAGCTCATCCAGGCGCCATTGTTCTCGAACGCATTCTCGATCTGCTCGAGCAGCGGCCGGCGGGCCCGCAACACTTCGTCCTCGGTGATCTCGCCCGCGGCAAGATCGGCTGCCAGCTCCTCGATCGCGGCATAGGTCGCATCGACATTCTCGACGCGGACATCGGCACCGACATAGAGATAGCCGTAGTCGGGATAGACGTCGGACGTGTTGGTGTTGTTGAAGGCCGAATAGGTGAAGCCCTCCTGCTCGCGCAGACGCTCGGTCAGCTTGAGATCGAACACGGCCCGCAGCAGTGACAGGGCTCGCGTGCGGCGCGGATCGCTGTCGTCGAAGGTCGGCCAGTAGACATTCGCCATCGCCTGGTAATCCGGGCCGTTGTGATAGAGCACGACGGGCTCCTCGACCGGGTCCGGGAAGCGGATGGTCCGGGCTTCGTCATAATCCGGCCAGCTCGCCGCCCGTTCGGGCAGCGCCCCCAGCGTCGGGGCGAGCGCCGCGACGAGATCCGCCTCGGACACATCGCCAACGACAGTCACCTCGATCGGTGCCGCCTCCAGGGCCGGCTCCAGGAAGGCCTGGACGGCGGCCATGTCGATGGCGGCAACCTGCTCGGGATCGGGCAGGCCATAGCGCGGATCGCCGCCCCGGATCATCCGCGTGACATCCGCCTGCAGCACGCCGGACGGCGAGGAATAGAGATTGCGGCGGATTTCCGGAATGACGGCGCGGAACTGGTCCAGACCTTCCTGGCGCCAGCCCGGATCGGTCAGGAAGGCGGTGAGAAGATCGAACTGCACCCGCAGGTCCGACGGGGTCGTGGTGGCCTGGAAGGAGAAGCTGTCATCGCCCACGCCGAAGCCATAGCCGATATTGCGGCCGGCCAGAACACGGCCGAGCTCGTCCTCGCTGTGCGCGCCCAGACCGGCGGAGGTGAAGACCGAACCGGAAACGATGTCGACACCGTCCAGGGCCCGCGGCTCGAGCTCGCCGCGGCCGAAATCCAGGCGCAACCGGATCGAGCCATCCTCGAAATCGGTCTGCTTGAAGGTCACGGCAACGCCGTTTTCGAACTGGAAGCGCACCAGGCCGAGATCCTCGATCTCCTCGCGCGAGACCACCTCGCCGGCCGGGCCGAAATCGCCATAGGCAAACTCGCTCGCACCGCTGTCCTCAGGCGCTTCAACCGGCTGTTCGCGGCTTTCCGTCCAGGTCTGGCGGATCTCGTCTTCGGGATTTTCCAGCTCCATCGGCGATGCGAGGAACAGCAACGGCTCCACGCCCTCCCACTGCTCGCGGAAGGCCGCATTGACGGCCTCGACGGTGACATCGTCCAGCGAAGCCTCGAACCGCTCCAGCATGGAGGCCGGCGTGGTCAGCACCTGCTCCTGGCGCCACATCGACCAGGTCTGGTCGGCGAGATTGGCGCTGGTGCGCGTGCCGGCCTGGTCGGCCGCATCGCGCAGCGCGGTGCGCATATTGGCGATCTGCTCGGCGAGCTCGGCTTCGGTGAAGCCATGCTCGACGGCACGCCGCAGCTCCTGCTCGACCACGGCAATCCCGTCCTGCCACTGGTCCGGCCGCATGATGGCCAGCACCGTGGCCCGGTCGGCAATCTCGAAATCGGAACCGTGATTGGCCGAGGCCTGGATCAGCGGCGAAGTGCCGGAACTGGTCAGCGTCGCAAAGCGGCGCGACAGGATGGCATCGCCCAGATTGGCCAGATTGTTCTCGAAACGGGCCTGGGTGGTGTCCAGCTCGTCCTCGTGGGGACGCACGGCGTCGACCGTAAAGATGGTGTAGATTTCCGGGTCGTGGAAATAGCCCACCGAAAGCGGGCGGCCCTCGGTGACGGATCCGGTATCCGGATCGCCGCGCGGGTCCTCGATGGACTGCCAGTCGGCGAATTCATCGCGGATCTTGGCCTCGATCGCGTCCGGATCGACATCGCCGACGACGACCAGCATGCCGCGCTGCGGCACGTAGAAATTCTCGTAATAGTCGACAAAGCGCTCGCGCTGGGCCGTCTCGATCACATCGACCGTGCCGATGGCATCGCGGTCGGGCACCAGCGAATCCGGCAGGCGGAAGCGCCACAGCGCCGTGTTCCAGCGGCGGATCGGCGTGTTGCGGAAACGCTCCTCGGACAGGATGACGCCGCGCTCGCGATCGATCGCCTCGCTGTCCATCAGGAGTTCGCTGGCGGTCTGGCGCATCAGGAAGAGCGCCGTATCCAGCGTTTCCTCGTCCACCTCGGGGATGTCGAGCTGATAACCAACCGTCTCATAGCCGGTGAAGGCATTGGTATCGGGGCCGAACTGCAGGCCATGGCGCTCGAGCAGCGGCACCATCTCGCCCTCGGGCACTTCGGCGGAGCCGTTGAAGGCCATGTGTTCGATGAAGTGGGCGAGACCGCGCTGGTCCTCCGCCTCGGCAAGCGAACCGGCGTTGAAAACCAGACGGACGGAAGCGACATTCGGCGGCGTGTCGTTCTGGCGGATAGCATAGCGCAGCCCGTTGTCGAGCTGACCGTAGCGCACATCCGGATCGGCCGGCAGGTCGGAGACCTCGTGGACCCAGGTGTATTCCTGCTCCTGCGGCGTCTCGGCAGACGGCTGGCAGGCCACAAGAAATGCGGCCATCGCGATCAGCGATACGCGCTTGAATACTCCGGACACCGGACCTTGCGACATGAGGCTCCCCCTGTTTGCAGCGGGCCGAGCCTAGCGATCTGCAGCCGCAAGTCGAGTGAAAGCCCCGTCAGACTGCAGTCACGTGATGCCGGTCACGCCTCGACGGGATCGTGTTCGGCGACCCAGTGACCCGGCACGACCTCGACCAGCTCGGGGCGGTATTGCTCCGCATCCGGATCGTCGACCAGCTTCGATTTCATGAAGCGCAGCTGGGCCCGGGTATCCATCGGCGAGGGCAGTTCGCCGTCCAGCTTGATGCGGACCTTGTTCTTCTCGACCTTGGGATCGGGCACCGGCACGGCAGAGATCAGCGCCTGGGTATAGGGGTGGCGCGCATCCTCGTAGATCTGGTCGCGATCGGCCATCTCCACCACGCGGCCCAGATACAGCACCATCACGCGGTGCGAGATCTCGCGGACGACAGACAGGTCGTGCGAGATGAAGATCATCGACAGATCCATCTCCTGCTGCAGCTTGATCAGCAGTTCGACAATCTGGGCCTGGATGGACACATCGAGCGCGGACACCGCCTCGTCGCAGATCACCAGTTTGGGTTTCAGGATCATCGCCCGCGCGATACCCACGCGCTGGTTCTGGCCGCCGGACAGTTCGTGCGGATAGCGGTTGATCATGTTCGGGTCGAGCCCGACGCGCTTCATCATCTCGCGCACGGCCTCGGTCCGGGCCTTCTTCTTCATCGACTTGCGGAAGATCAGCATCGGCTCCTCGATCGAGGCACCGATGGTCATGCGCGGGTCGAGCGAGGCGAGCGGATCCTGGAAAACGATCTGCAGGTCTTCGCGCGCCTTGCGCATGTCGTTCTTCTTGAGCCCAAGCAGGTCACGGCCGATCCAGGATACCGCGCCGTCCGTCGCGGGCACCAGACGCAGGACGGCGCGCGCGAGTGTCGACTTGCCGCAACCGGATTCGCCCACCACGCCCAGCGTCTCGCCGGGTTTCAGGTCGAAGCTGATACCGTCGACGGCACGCAGCGTCTTGTATTGCGGCTGCAGCCCGCCGGAGACGCGGATCGGGAACTGCACCTTGACGTCGGACACCGACAGCAGCGGCTCGGCATCGGCCCCCGCGGCGACCGGCGCCAGCGGTGTGTGACCGGGCCGGTCAGGCTGGTCGAGACGCGGCATCGCATCGAGCAGCATGCGCGTATAGGCATTCTGCGGCGCGTCGAAAATCGCCTCCGCCGTGCCTTCCTCGACATAGACGCCGTCCTTCATCACCTGGACGCGGTCGGCCATGCGCGCCACCACGCCCATATCGTGGGTGATCAGGGCCAGCGCCGCACCGGTATCGCGCTTCAGCTCGTCCATGATGTCCAGCACTTCGGCCTGGACCGTCACGTCGAGCGCGGTGGTCGGTTCGTCGCAGATCAGAAGGTCCGGCTCGCACAGCATCGACATCGCGATCATGACGCGCTGGCGCATGCCGCCCGAGAGTTCGTGCGGGTATTGTTTCAGGCGGCGCGCCGCCTCCGGGATGCGCACCCGGTCGAGCCATTCCAGCGCGCGTCTTTCGGCGTCTGCGCCGTTCATCTTCATGTGAATGCCCAGCACTTCCTGCATCTGGGCGCCGATACGCATGTGCGGCGTGAGCGAGGTGAGCGGGTCCTGGAAGATCATCGTCATGTGACGGCCGCGCACACTGTTGAGCTGGTGCGGCCGCAGGCCGAGGATTTCCTTGTCGCGATACTTGATCGAGCCCCTGGCCTGGCCATTCGAGGCCAGAAGCCCCATCGCGGCGAGGAAGGTCTGGCTCTTGCCCGAGCCCGACTCGCCGACCACCGCCAGGCACTCGCCGGGGTCGATCTTCAGCGACACGCCCTTGACCGCATTCACAGTTCCATCCGGCGTATCGAAGGCCACCGTCAGGTCGGAAACCTGCAGTATAGGCGCAGTATCCTTGTGGACGCCTCCTGTGTCGGACAAAGCACAACTCCTCAAACACACACTCGAAACGGGGGAGCATATCGACGGAATTCGCCTTGACCAGTACCCGCATCATTGTCGAATGCAGCGATCCTGCGGCGGAACTTGCTGCCTTTCGACGCCCGCGACGGAAAGCCTTCCCATGATATACGCGATTGATGCAAACTGAGACCGATGCATGGCACGATCGGGCATTTGGGACGAAGATCTGACCGGATGACAGGATGACTGCGAACGCTGCGGAAATGCTGCGCGCGCTTTACCGCGCTGCGCCGGTCGCCGTCATCATGCTCGACGCAAAGGGCCGGATCGACAGCGCCAATCCCGCAGCGACGCGCCTTTTCGGACAGACCGAAGCCAGCCTCGCCGGCCAGCGCGGCGATGTGCTGTTCGCCTCTCCCCGTGAATTCGACATCCTGGCGGAAACCGGCTTCGGGCTGGATACAGACCGCGAGACGCACGAATTCACCGCCCGCTACCGGGCCCGCGGCGGGCGCATTCTCGACGGCGAAACCGTCGCCAGCCGTATCTCGGGCGATGACGAAGCCATGCTGGGCACGCTGCTGATCATCCGCGACGTCTCGGCGGAGCGCACGCTCCAGGCCCGGCTGGAGGCCAGCGACATCCAGCTTCGCGCGGCGCTCGCCTCGGCGAACGAAGGCGCGTTCTCGCTCAATCTAGCGACCGGCCTCGGCTCGTCGCGCGGCTTCATCAACGAGTTCCTGGGCATCCAGACATCCGATGCCACCATCCGGCTGGAACGCCTGCTGGATGTGATTGCCGCCGACATGCGCGGCACGGTCGCCGGTGCAATCGACCGGCTGTCCCGCGCGCCGGGCGAGGCCCTGCATGTCACCTTCCGCGCCGAACGGGCCGATGGCGAGACCCGCTGGCTGGAGATGCGCGGCCGGGTATCCGAGTTCGCGCGCGACGGATCCCCGCTGCGCCTGTCCGGTGTGATCGCCGATGTCACCGAACGCCAGTCGCTGGAGGAACAGCTGGCCGAACGCGAGCGCCAGCTGGCCAACGCCATCGATGCCGGGTCCTGCGGCGTCTGGGAGCTGGATACCGAGACGGGGCGCGTCACGCTGATCGGCCCCATTCGCGACATGCTCGGCCTCGAGCCCGGCCAGACGCAGATCGATACCGCCCACTGGCTCGAGCGGATCCATGCCGATCAGCGCGACAGCGTGATCGCCCGGATCGATGCGCTGGCGGCGGGGGAGTCCGACCGGATGGATGTGGAATACCAGCTGCGCGACGCCCGCACCGACAGCTGGACCTGGCTGCGCTCGCGCGGCCGGCGGCTCAGCGAGGAGTCCGGCGGGCGCCTCGCAGCCGGCATCCTGACCGACATCAACGAACGCAAGGCCCTGCAATCCCGGCTCGCCGCCAATGAACGCATGCTGCGCGAGGCGGTCGACTCGGCCAATGAAGGGGTCTGGAGCCTCGATATCGAGGCCGGAACGCTCAGGGCCTCCGGCCTGCTGGCGAGCCTTCTGGGCACAACCGGCAGCGACGAGGCCGTGCCGGCCCGGCGCTGGGCCGATGCCATTCTGGAAGACGATCTGGAAGATGGCCGCAAACGCTATCGCCGCCTCTTGCAGGTTCGCCGGCAGTCGCCGTCCGGACCGCCGAGTTCGCGGATCTGGGAGTTCCGGATGCGGGGCCGCGACGGCGAGGTTCTCTGGCTGCGGGCTGGCGGGCAGATCGTCGGCTGGACCGCCGAAGGCAGCCCGGCCCGTATCGCCGGCACCGTGATCAACATCACCGAGGAGCGCCGCCTGCGCGACGAGCTCGACCAGAGCGAGGCCCGCCTGCGCGAGGCGCTGGGGGGGGCGCGCGAAGGCGCCTGGCATTTCGATCTCCAGACACGGGTCGGCGAGGTCACCGGGATCATTTCGGAAATGATGGGCCTGCCGCCGCGCGATGCCCGCATCACCTATGACGACTGGGCGGCCCGGATTCACCCCGACGACATGGCCGATGCCCGGCGCATCGTCGATTCGATGGCAGACGGCGAGACCACGTCCATCGACACGGTCGTGCGCTACCGGTCCGAGGCCGACGGCTGGATCCATATCCACATCCGCGGGCGCGTCTCCCGGCACGACGAGAGCGGCGCGCCGCGCGTCGCCGACGGTTTCATCACCGACATTTCCGAACGCGTGCGCACCGAGCGCCGGCTCAGCCAGCGCGAACAGCAGCTCGCCGAAGCGGTGGACGCGGCATCGGTCGGGCTGTGGCGGATCGAGACCGGGAGCCAGACCGTCTCGCTCCAGGGCACCATCGTCGCGGAACTCATCGCCGATGGAACCGAGACCACGATCGCTCTGGAGGACTGGTTCTCCCGGCTGCACCCGGACGATCTTCCGGCCGCCGAGATGGCCCGCCAGGCCTTCCGGGACCCGTCACACGGTCCGGTCGATGCCGAGCACCGCGTGCGTGACCGCAATGGCGACTGGATCTGGTACCGCTCGACCGGCAGCGTCGTCGAACGCGATGAGGACGGGCTGCCCAAAATCATCAGCGGCGTGATCTGGAATATCGATGCCGCGCAGCGGGCCGAGGCGGAACTCGCCGAACGCCAGACGCGGTTCGAACGCATCTTCCGCGCCACGCCGGCGATGATGCACACGATCGACAGCAACGGCTATATCGTCGAGGTCAGCGATTACTGGATCGCCCATCTGGGCTATCGCCGGGAAGACGTGATCGGCCGCAAGTCGATCGACTTCCTGGATGCCGAGTCGCGCAAACGGGCCGTGGAAACCAACCTGCCCAACCTCTTCCGCACTGGCGCCAATACCAATATCCCCTATCGCTTCCTGCGGTCTGACGGCAGTGCGATCGACGTGCTGCTCTCGTCCTTCCTGGAGCGCGACGGCGAAGGGCAGCCGCTGCGCAGCTATGCCACGCTGACCGATGTGACGGCGCTGCGCGAGGCCAACCTGCTTCTGGAACGGTCCAACCGCGAGCTTGACCAGTTCGCCACGGTCGCCTCGCACGACCTGCAGGAACCGCTGCGCAAGATCGCCGCCTTTTCCAGCCTGGTCCGCCGCCGCTATGGCGAGCGTCTCGACGAGGACGGGCGCCGCAATCTGGAATTCCTGGTCGATGCCGCGCACCGGATGCAGCGCCTGATCGACGATCTCCTGACCTATTCCCGTCTCGCCAGCCAGCCCTTCGAATACCAGCCCGTCGACCTGGCCGGCCCTGTAGCGCAAGCCCTGGAAAACCTCGACGCCTCGGTGTCGGAGAACCAGGCCCGTATCGAGATCGGCGACATGCCGACCGTGCGCGCGGATCCCGTGATCCTGACACAGATATTCCAGAATCTGATCGGCAACGCGCTGAAATACCGCAGCTTTGCCACGCCGGAAGTCGATATCAGCGCGCGGCGGGACGGCGATCGCTGGATCATTGCCGTCAGCGATAACGGCATCGGTCTCGATATCAAGTTTGCGGAGAAGATCTTCGCCCCCTTCCAGCGCCTGCATTCGCACGAAGCCTATCCGGGCACCGGGATCGGGCTGGCCATGGTGCGCCAGGCCGTGGAACGCCATGGCGGCGAGATCTGGGTGAAGAGCGCGCCGGGCAGCGGCGCGACCTTCTATTTCACCCTGCCCGCCGACCGGTCCATGCCGGCACCCGAACCGGTCGGTCTCGACAACGCCGCCAAATAGCGCGCCTTGCGGGATCAGGTTCAAACCCCGCAGCCTTGAGCGCGTTCCATGCGAGCATCGACCCCGGCACCGAAAGCGATGACAGGCCCGGGTCGGGCGGAGCGGGAACAAAGAAAGAGACGGCGCGAGCCAGGCCCGCTATTCGAAGCGCAGCGCCTCGATCGGATCGAGACGCGAGGCCCGGTGCGCCGGATAGAAGCCGAAGAAAACCCCGACGAGCGCCGATGCGCCGATGGCAATCGCCACGATCAGCGGGTTGATGGCAATCTCCAGCTCGCCGACCTCGGCATAGACGAGCGTGCCGCCGACACCGACCACGAGGCCCGCCAGACCGCCGATCAGGCACAGAACGATACTCTCGATCAGGAACTGGTTGCGCACGTCGCGCCGCCGCGCACCGACGGCCAGGCGCAGGCCGATCTCGCGCGTGCGCTCGGTCACCGAGACCAGCATGATGTTCATGATGCCGATACCGCCGACCAGCAGCACGATCCCCGCCCCCACGGCGAGCAGCAGGCCCAGCTGGCTCTCCGTCTCGTTCTGGGCGCGGATGAATTCGGCCAGATTGCCGACGAAGAAATTGTCTTCCGCACCGGGCTGGATATCCCGCCGGATCCGCAAGAGGTCCTGGATGTCCTCGATGACGCGCGCATTGTTCTCGCCCGGGGCGATATCGACGAACACCGTCTGCACGCCGTCGCGCTGGGTGACACGCACGCCGGCGCCGAAGCGCTGGCGGATCGTGTTCAGCGGCGCAAAGATCACATCGTCCTGGTCCTGGCCCCAATTATTGTCGCCGCGCTCCATCACCGTGCCGATCACCTCGAAGGGCTGGCCGCCGATGCGCAGGGACTGGCCGATCGGACTGGCGCCGTCGAACAGTTCGGAAATGATGGTCTGGCCGACGATCGCATAGCGCCGGCCGGCCGCTTCCTCGGCGGCCGAGAAGCTGCGCCCCTGATCGATCTCCCAGCCGCGGGCCGACAGGTAGTCGGGATTGATTCCGACAATGCGGGTCGTCCAGTTGGCGCCGCCGAACACCACGGCAGAGGATGTCGTCACTTCGCCGGACGCCCCGGCCACACCGGCAATCTGCGTGCGCAGGGCTTCCACATCGCCATCGGTCAGCGGATCGGCCGTACCGGCCCCGCCGCGCCGTCCGCCGAACATGCTGGAGCCGGGCCGGATGATCAGCAGGTTGGCGCCGAAACTGGCGATCTGTTCCTCGACGGCCTGCTTGGTGCCTTCGCTGATCGAGACCAGCACGATGACCGAAGCGACGCCGATCACGACGCCCAGCATGGCCAGCGCGCTGCGCAGGGCGTTCACGCGGAGCGCGATCAGGGCGATACGCAGGGAGGCGGCGAGATTCATTGGCGGTCCTCCACGATCCGGCCGTCCCGGAACACGATCTGGCGCCGCGCATGATCGGCGACTTCCTGTTCGTGGGTCACGATGATGATGGTGATCCCCTCGCGATTGAGCTGGTCGAAGATCGCCATGATGTCGGCCGAGGTCCGCGAGTCGAGCGCGCCCGTGGGTTCGTCGGCCAGCAGGATTTTCGGATCGTTGACGAGGCCGCGGGCAATCGCCACGCGCTGCTGCTGGCCGCCGGACAGCTGGTTGGGCTGGTGGTCCGAGCGATCGCCCAGCCCCACCTGCTCCAGCCGCGCCATGGCCCGCTTGCGCCGTTCCGCAGCCGGCACACCGGCATAGACCAGCGGCAGCGCGGCATTTTCCAGCGCCGAGGTGCGCGAGAGCAGGTTGAACTGCTGGAAGACGAAGCCGATCGTGCGGTTGCGGAAAGCGGCGAGCCGGTCGGCATCCAGCGCCAGAAGATCCTCGCCCGCAATATGCAGCGAGCCGGAGTCCGGCCGGTCCAGCGCGCCCAGCATGTTCATGAAGGTCGACTTGCCGGATCCCGATGCCCCCGTGACGGCGACATATTCGCCTGCGGCGATATCGACACTGACCCCGTCCAGCGCCCGCACGGTCTGGTCGCCCATCGTGTAGACGCGGACAAGGTCGCGGCAGGCGATCAGTGCGCTCATTCGCGCACCTCGCGGGCGCGGGTCACCACGGCCTCGCCGGCTTCCAGTCGGCCGCCGACCACTTCACTTTTCTGGCTGTCGGAAATACCGACACGGATCGGCCGCTCGACCAGCGTGCCGTCCGCCTCCTCCACCCAGACCGTGGCCGAGCGGGTCTCGCGCATCTGGCGCTGGAAGGTGCGATAGCGTTCCAGCTGGTCCTCGTCGAGCAGCGGGCGGATCTCGCGGTCGATCTCGGCCTGCAGGGCCTCGCGGTCGAACTCGCCGCCGGCCTGGGCCTGGCTCATCGCCCGTCCCATGGCGGCGCGGAAAATGCCGCGAATCTGGTCCTGCTGGGCGGCATCGAGACCGACAGCCTCGCTGAGACGCGTCATGGGATCATTGCCGCCGCCCGGCCCGCCGGGACCGCCCCGGCCGCCGCCTTGCGGACCACCGCCGCCTTCGGCCAGCGGCTGTGTCCGCCCCTCCAGCGCCGGTGAGGGCCGGAAGCGCAGGGCGGCATTGGACACGGTGAGCACGCCGGTGCGCTCGCCGGTGATGATATCCATGTTCGCCGTCATGCCGGGCAGCAGCAGCTCGTCCGGGTTCGCGGCCAGCACGACCACCGTGTAGGTGACGACATTGTTCAGCGTCTCCGGCGCCAGGCGGATCTGGTCGACCACGCCTTCCATCTCGGTGTCCGGATGCGCGTCCACCGTGAAGCGCACCGGCTGGCCGGCGCGGATCTGGCCGATATCGGCCTCATCAATCTGGGCGTCGATCTGCACCTGGCCGAGATCCTGGGCGATGGTGAACAGCACGGGCGCCGTCATGCTTGCCGCGACGGTCTGGCCGACATCGACGGCCCGGTCGACGACAATACCGTTGATCGGCGCACGGATCGTCGTGCGCTCGAGATCGATCCGGGCACTCGCCAGCGAGGCATCGCGCTGGGCCAGCACGGCCTGGGCATTGGCGATCTGGGCGCGCGCCACCTCGACATCGGCCTGGGCCGCGTCGAGCGCGGTCTGGGCGGTATCGAGCGAGGTCTGGGCGACCGTGCCGCGTTCGCGCAGCGTCGCCATGCGGTCGAACTCCAGCTGGGCCTCGCGCAGCGTGGCCTGGGCCCGCGCCAGCGAGGCGCGCTGCAATTGCAGGCTCGCCGCCGCCGTCGCACGCGCAGCCTCGGCCTCGGTGACACGGGTCTCGTAGGTCTGCGGATCGAGCCGGGCGATGACCTGGCCCTCCTCGACCTCATCGTTGAAATCGACATGCAGTTCGGCGATCTGGCCGGACAATTGCGAGCCGACCTCGACCGTTACCAGCGCGCTGACCGCCCCGGACGCCGCCACGATGCGGCGCACATCGGCCGGGGCCGCAGCCTCGGTCTCGATCGTCACCTCGCCGCTGCCGCCTTCGCCGCGGCCGAACATCCACCAGCCGCCGCCGGCGATGACGACAAGTGCAACCGCCCCGGCAATCCAACGCCTGTTGTCGAGCATTCCGTATCCCCTTCACGATCCGGCCCTTGCGGCCCCGCCACCCCTGCGGACGGTGCAACGCGGCACGGCGGATAATCCGTCGCGGCAGATGCAGGTCATCGCATGTAGCTCACGGGCAGGGGAAAGGCTATGACAGGACGTATCGAGTTCAGCGGAAGGCGCCGCGCGTGGAGGAAATCGAGTTCCTGCTGTCCGTCCCGGGCATGCCGCTGGCCTTGCGCCTCGCGCCGCTGGTTGCTGTCGTGGTGTGGATATTCATCACCGTCAATCTCTGGCGCGGCGGTTTCACCGACCTCACAGAGCGCCTCAGCCGCCCGCGCTATGCCGGTCCGGAGCGGGCCCGCGCCGTGATGATGATCCCGCTGCGCGCGCTCATGCTGGCCGGCGTCGCAGGCTTTGCCGCCGTGATGACCGTGCTCGGCCTGCTGTTCAACGCCGCCGTTATCCTCAATATCATCCAGGCTGTGCGCGGGCTCTGAGCTCCGCTGAAAAACAAGGAAACCCTGTCATGAGCGAGCTCCCGCCCTGTCCCGAATGCGGCTCGGCCTTCACCTATGAGGACGGTGCGCTGCTCGTCTGTCCGGAATGCGCCCATGAATGGACGGCCGGCGCAGCACCGGCAGCGGCAAGCGGCCCGGTCTGGCGCGACGCCAACGGCACCGAGCTGGCCGATGGCGACACGGTCACCGTGATCAAGGATCTCAAGATCAAGGGCACGTCCCAGGTCGTGAAGGTCGGCACCAAGGTGAAGAATATCCGGCTCGTCGAGGGCGATCACGATATCGACTGCCGCATCGACGGCGTCGGCCAGATGGGCCTGAAAAGCGAGTTCGTGAAGAAGGTCTAGAAGCTCAGCGTCACCTGCCCGTAGCCGAGCAGGGTCGTTCCGGTGCCCGGCCCGCCGGGAACATTGTCCGGAAACTCACCCGCCAGGAAAGCAGACGCGCCGATCTCGAATTCCAGCCCTTCAGGGCCGGGCCGGTAGCGGGCGCGCCCGTCGATCGCGTGTCCGAGAAAGCGGCCGGACCGGCCGGACGGATCCCGCAGTCCGGCAATCACCCAGCTGTCGGTCGCACTGGCCAGCGACGCCGCCGACCAGGCGATGCGCGCATCCCAGCGCGGCCCCGGCTCGACCTCCAGACGCAGGCCCGGCGCGCTGAGATTGGCCGGGGTCAGCGGTCCGTGCAGGCTGGTATTGTTCAGATCCGTGCGCCGCGAACCGAACAGCCGCTCATACTGGTCGAACCGCCCGTCATCGGGTTTCTCGTCGCCGCTCGCCCAGTAGTATTCCGCCGCCAGGCGGGGCTGCCAGGGCAGGTCGAATGTGTATCCGACGGCGGCAAACAGCATGGTGGCGCTGACATCCAGGTTTTCGGTGTCGGTAGCCGCCCGGCTGGCCCGGCGGCGGCCGAGACGCCAGGCGCCTTCCACATCGACATCCCAGCGGCCGGCCTGCGGTGCACGATAGGCCCGCACGCCGGAGGTCACATACTGCCGGTTCGGCGTGGGTGTGCCGGCGGTATCGCGCTCCGTCAGCCCGTAGACGAAGACCTCGCCGGTCAGGCCATCGGCGAGTGCCGGCGCCACATCCTTGCGCCGGTAGTGGACGGCCCAGATGCGCCGGTTCCATTCCTCTTCATCGCCGGACATGCGGTTGTCCGCGATCTCGGCCCGGTTGCCGGGCCGCCGGGAGACCGGGACCACCGCAACCAGGTGCAGCTCGTCGCCGCGGGCATTGTCAGCGCGATAGTGAAGACCGGTATAGCTCTTGATCACATTGGCATAGCTGATGCGCTCGATCTGCCGTTTCGAGCCGATGCTCACCGTCTGCCGGCCGACTGTCAGCGTTGCCGATCCGTCGGCGCCGAGAAGCGAGGGCAGATCGGCGCGGGCGTAGAGCTGCAGCACGTCCAGCGGATTGACATAACTCGTGCTCAGCGGCGTGCCGCTGTCGTCCAGCCAGGCGCGGCTGTCCTGCAGTTCCAGACCGAAAGTGACCGGCTGTATCTCGTATTCGGCGAGCAGCAGATTGCGCATGAACAGCGCCTGGTCGCCGCCGGAACCGCCGGCGCGGAACTGGCCGTCCAGCGTTTCATAGCGCAGGCGCGTTTCCCCCGACACGGACAGGCGCGACGGTTGTGCATCCTGGGCCAGTGTACCGGCGCTGACGATCGTGGCCGACACAAGGGCGGCACTGAAAGAGGCAGAACGCGGAAGGCAGGATTGGCCATGGCAGCGCGGCGCATGCATGATAGGTCTCCGAAACGATGCCCGCTCCGCCTATACGATACGGTTCAATTGTTCAATGACTGTTGAAATGAATGACAGCCCGGCCGATGACGAAGCCGCCGCCCGCCTCTCCGCACTCGGTCATCCGACCCGGCTTCGCGTCTTCCGCACGCTGATCACGGCGGGCCCCGACGGCATGCCCGCCGGCGAACTGGCCGCGCGCGTCGGGGTAGCGAAGAACAATCTGTCCTCGCATCTCAACGTGCTCCGGCAGGGTGGGCTGATCGTCATGAGGCCGTCAGGCCGGTCCCGCATCTATGCCGTCGACCTCGACACGATCGCCGCCACGATCGGCTATCTCGTATCCGACTGCTGCCAGGGCCATCCCGAAGTGTGCGAAGCCCTGTCTCCCGGCATGGAACGTGCCTGTTGATTCAATAATACATGAACTATTGAATCATTTGGCTGACAGGATCATACTCCCCGGACACACAACCGGGAGGTCATCATGAGCATTGCAACACTGAACGGCATTCTGGCGGCGGCGCTTGCCGCTGCAGTCCAGACAGGGGTCGAACCGTCGGACGTCAGCATCCGCATCATCGGTTCGGGCACGCTGGAATGCACTTTCCAGACGGCGGACGGCGAAGTCAGGCGGCAGCAGCGGGCGCGCCGGTCCGGCAGTTTCGAGACCGTCCGCGCGAGCGACGCGCTGTCGGGCCAGTGCACCTACAACGTTCCGGAGAACCGCGACCTGCATGTCCGCATCATGGAAGCGGGGCAGTTTGCCTGCCCCTTCGAGCCGGGTATCGCGCCCGAGGAATGCTCGGTAACGATCAATGGCGAGGCAAGCGGCACGTTCGACCTGGCCCAGGCCGGTTAGTCAGCCGGTCATCTCGTCCGGGAAATTGCGGGTCCAGACATTGCCGAAGCGGTCATGGGCCCGCACCGCCCGGCCGATCGCGGCGAGGCGCGGTGTTTCGGCGTCGAACCAGTCGCGGCCAGGCCGCCAGAACGTCATCGCGCCGAGATAGATGTCGACCGCGGTCAGACGTCCGCCCAGGAACCAGGGTCCGGCGGCGCGGCTGCCGGAGGCCTGTTGCTCGAGGATGCGGTAGAGCCGCTTGCCATGGGCATCGACCGTCTCGCGGAAGCCGGCCCGGCCTTCCGGAGCGGGCACGAAGCGCGCCGGCACATCGCCATAGGTGTAGGTCGGGTAGACATTGGCCACCAGAAAGACGAGCGCGTTGAGGAAGTCCGCCCTTTCGTGCGCGTCGGGACCGGGCACGAGCGAGGTCTCGGCGGCCAGGTCTGCCAGGTGCAGCGTGATCGCCGCGCTCTCGGTCATCACCGTGCCGTCATCGAGCACCAGCGTCGGGATCTGGGCCAGCGGGTTGATGCCCTCCAGCGCGTCGCGCGCACTGTCGTCGGCAAACAGGTCGCCGACCGGCTCGAGCGTGTGCGCCAGCCCGTACCAGGCCAGCTGTGCCTCGGCGATCACCGATCCCCAGCCTGCACGTGCATAGAGTTTCATCATCCTCTCCCGTCTCCATCCCCCGCCGCGCTGTCACCGGTCTGGCGGCAAACGCGGCTAACTGGTAAAACATAGTTTGGAGGTTATCGATGAGTCAACTTGTAAAATGCATTTTACCGGTTAGCCGGGCCCTGCCGTGACGGATTTCGGGCCGGAACACTTCATCGGCGGCCGGCTGTGCGTCGATTTCTGCAACACCGCAGACGGCCGCGAGACCGCCTTCGTCGACGCGCTCACCGAACCGGCGGACGCCGTGCGCTGGATGACGGTGTCAGGCGCATGGCACGACGGCGACGCTGCAGCCCTGGACGCGCATCTGGCCGATACCGGCGCCTGGGAACGCTTCCACGCAACCGCCCATGATCTGCGCGAAGCGATCTATGCCGCCCTGACCACCCGCATGCATGACGGTCAGCCCGCCGCGCAGGCGCTCGACCGCCTCGCCACGCACTATCGCGCGATGGCCGGGCGGGCCGCCCTCGTCACCCGGGCGAATGGCCAGACACAGCCGGACTGGTCCGGCGCGGATGCGGCGACCCGTTTTCTCGCGCCCATCGTGATGGACGCGGTGGCGTTGCTGGCCGAAGACAATGCCGTGCGGCTGAAACAGTGCGACGGCGAACGCTGCGGCTGGCTCTTCCTCGACACCTCCAAGGCCGGACGCCGCCGCTGGTGCGACATGGCGACCTGCGGCAATGTCTCGAAAGCCCGCCGTCATGCGGCCCGGAAACAGCCTTCGAGCTAGCGCCAGGCCGCGCCCGATGGCCCCCGAAGCGCAACATTACGGGAATTTTACTTAACCGGGTGGTCTTCGGCGTTGCACTTTGCGACCATAAATCCTGCATCACAGGTTAGGGGTACATCATGAAACGACTACTCACGGCTGCGCTCGCTGCGGCCGTCTCGCTTGGAGGTCTCGCGAGCGCACAGACGCCCGAGATCGACATTCCTTACGAGAGCTTCGAGCTCGAGAACGGCCTGACGGTCGTTGTCCACGAGGACCGCAAGGCGCCGATCGTCGCCGTGTCCATCTGGTATGGCGTCGGCTCGGCCGACGAACCGGCCGGCCGCACGGGCTTCGCCCACCTGTTCGAACACCTGATGTTCAACGGGTCGGAAAATTACAATGACGATTATTTCGGTCCGTTCGAACAGGTCGGCGCGACCGGCATGAACGGCACGACCTGGTTCGACCGCACCAACTACTTCCAGACCGTGCCGACACCGGCCCTGGAAATGGCGCTGTGGATGGAATCCGACCGGATGACCCACCTCCTGGGCGCCATCGACCAGGAACGCCTCGACGAGCAGCGCGGCGTTGTGCAGAACGAGAAGCGCCAGGGCGACAACCAGCCTTATGGCATGGTGGAATACTCCCAGCTGCGCGCGCTCTTCCCGGAAGGCCATCCTTACGCCCACTCCACGATCGGCTCGATGGAAGACCTCGATGCCGCCTCGCTGGAAGACGTGCAGGACTGGTTCCGCCAGTATTACGGCGCCTCCAACGCGGTTCTGGTGCTCGCCGGCGACATTGACGCCGAAGAGGCCCGCCCGCTGGTGCAGCGCTATTTCGGCGACGCGCCGGTCGGCCCGCCGGTCACCCGCATGGACCAGTGGATCCCGGAGCGCGAGCGCGACACGACCGAGACCATGTATGACGACGTGCCGCAGGCGCGCATCTACCGCACCTGGGTCGTGCCGGGCCGCATCACCGAGGAACGCGCCCAGCTCGAACTGTTCGCCACCGTCCTGGGCGGCGGCCGCACCTCGCGCCTCTATCGCGACTTCGTCTTCGACCGCCAGGTCGCAACCCGCGCCGTGGCCTATGTCGAGGAACACCAGCTCGCCAGCCAGTTCCACATCGAGGTGACCCTCAATCCGGGTGAAGACCCTGAAGCCGCCTCGGCCCGTATCGACGAGATCGTCGCCGAACTGCTCGCCGAAGGTCCGACCGATGACGAGCTGGCCGCTGCGCGCACGCGCATCAACGCCTCCACCATTCGCGGTCTGGAACAGATCGGCGGGTTCGGCGGCAAGGCCGTCACGCTTGCCGAAGGCCAGCTCTATGCCGGCGATCCGGCGTTCTGGCGCACCCTGCTGGACCGTCTGAACACGGCCAGCGCCGAGGCGATCACCGCCACGGCGAACGAGTGGCTGTCCACCGGCTATCACGAGATCACCGTCCTGCCCTTCGGCGAATTCCAGAGCGTCGCCACCGACGCCGACCGTTCGGCCCTGCCGTCGGTCACGGAAACGCCGGAACTGGTCTGGCCGGCCGTCGAGACGGCCGAGCTGTCCAACGGCATGGATATCGTCTTCGTGCGCCGCGACGCCGTTCCGGTCGTGGAAATGCAGATGGTGTTCGATGCCGGCTATGCCGCCGACAGCGTCGAAGGCGGCCAGACGGGTCTGGCCAGCTTCACCATGAACATGCTGGACGAAGGTGCCGGCCGCATGGACGCGCTGGAAATTGCCGCCGAGGCCGAACGCCTGGGTGCCAACCTGTCCACCGGTGCCGGTCTCGACCAGTCCACGGTGACGCTTTCGGCCCTGCGCTCCAACCTGCGTGACTCGCTCGATCTGATGGCGACCGTGATCACCGATCCGACCTTCGCCGATGACGATATCGAGCGGATCCGCGAGCAGACGCTGAACGGCATCCGCCAGGAAATGGCCAATCCGATTGCCATCGCCCTGCGCATGCTGCCGCCGGAAATGTATGGCGAAGGCCATGCCTATTCGGTGCCGTTCACCGGGTCGGGCACGATGGAGAATGTGACGGGCTTCACCCGTGACGATCTCGTCGCGCACCACCGCACCTGGATGCGTCCGGACAATGCGACGCTGTTCATCGTCGGCGACACGACGCTGGACGAGATCACGCCGATGCTGGAGCGTGCCTTCCGCCGCTGGGATGCGCCGAGCACCCCGCTGCCGCAGAAGAACATGGCCCGCGCGGAAAATGCCGACAGTGCCCGCGTGATCATCGTGGACCGTCCGAACTCGCCGCAATCGCTGATCCTGGCCGGTCTGATCGGTCCGGAAGGCACGGTGGAGAATCCGGAAGTCTATTCCGCGATGAATGACGCCATCGGCGGCTCCTTCACCGCCCGGGTCAACATGAACCTGCGTGAAGACAAGGGCTGGTCCTACGGTGCCCAGACCCTGCTCTGGGGCGCCCGCGGACAGCGTCCGTGGATCGTCTATGCGCCGGTCCAGACCGACCGCACGGCGGACAGCCTTGCCGAACTGCTGCGGGAGTTCAACGAGTTCACCTCCACCAACCCGGCCACGGCCGAGGAGCTGGAGCGCTCGATCAACAACTCCACCCGCTCCCTGCCCGGTCAGTTCGAGACCGCCGCCGCCGTCCGCGGCAGCCTCGTCTCGAGCCAGAATTACGGCCGTGACTGGGACTATCCGGCGAGCCTGACCGAGCGCTATCGCTCGCTCGACCTCGAAGAGGTCCGGGCCGCGGCGCGCGAAGTGGTTCACCCCGAACAGCTGGTCTGGCTGATCGTGGGCGATGCCGCCCAGATCGAGGAAAGCATCCGCGCCCTCGACATGGGTGAAATCGAGATCCGCCAGCTGGGCCAGTAAGCCCCGGCCCGCCGGCCGCAAGGCCACAGGCAAAACAGGACCGGGCGCCGGAGCTATCTCCGGCGCCCGTTTCTTTTTGCGTTCACCCCGGCCCGGCGCAGTTGCCCGCACCGGGGCACACGCCTAGGCTTCAGCCAGCCTTGTCCTGCAGACAAGGCTGTGCGGAGCGCCTCTCGTGCTTGAAACCCTTGCGGACGATATCTGGATTGCCGGCGGCCCGACGGTAACCGGGGCCGGCGGGTTCCGCTATCCCACACGCATGGCGCTGGTCCGGCTGGCCGATGGCGGATTATTCGTCTGGTCGCCGGTCGCGCTCGACGACACGCTGCGGGCCGAAGTGGACGCGCTCGGCCCGGTGACGCACATCGTGGCGCCGAATTCCCTGCACCATCTTTTCATTGCTGACTGGGCCGCCGCCTGGCCGGAAGCCCGGGTGCATGCCGCACCGGGCCTGGCGAAAACCCGGCCCGGCCTCACCTTTCACGCCACGCTGGGCGACACGCCCGATCCGGCCTGGGCCGGCACGCTCGACCAGGTGATCATGCAGGGCAATGCGATCACCACGGAGGCCGTGTTCTTTCACCGGCCCAGCGGCACGGTGATCGTGACGGATCTGATCCAGCATCTGCCCGATGACTGGTTTTCCGGCTGGCGCAGGCTGATCGCGAAATGGGACCGGATGACCGGGCCCGAGCCCGCCGTGCCGCGCAAATTCCGCCTCGCCTTCACAAACCGCAAGGCGGCGCGCGCCGCGCGCGACCGCCTTCTGGCCTGGCCGGCCGAACGGCTGGTGATGGCCCACGGCGCCCCGGTCACCGAAGACGCCGCCGGCCTCATCCGCCGGGCGTTTGCCTGGCTCTGAGCGGAACCCGGAACCCTACGAGCCGCCGCGGGTATGGGCGACGCCGCCATCGACGATCAGGGTCGAGCCGACAACATAATCGCCCGCCCGCGAAGCCAGGAAGATCGCCGCGCCCGCCATGTCCTCCGGCGTGCCGATCCGGCCGGACGGCACATAGTTGGAGACGAGGTCGGCATGATCGCGCGCCGCCTTGTTCATCGAGGAGGCAAAGGCACCCGGCGCAATCGCCGTCACCACCACGTTCGACTTCACCAGTTCCAGCGCCATGCGCTTGGTCAGATGGATCAGGCCGGACTTGGAGGCGGCGTAGGAATAGGTCTCCATCATGTTGACCGACAGGCCGTCGATCGAGGCGATATTGATCACCTTGGAGGGGCGTTCCGGCGAGGCCTTGGCCTTCAGCGCGCCGAACAGGGCCTGGGTCAGGAAGAAGGGGGATTTCACGTTGAGATCCATCACCTTGTCCCAGCCGCTCTCGGGAAACTCCTCGAAGGGCGCACCCCAGGCGGCGCCGGCATTGTTGACCAGGATGTCCAGCGCGTTCTCATGCTCGAGATACTGTTTGGCCAGCGCCTGCGCGCCGTCCGCGCCCGACACATCGGCCGGCAGGGCGATACACGTGCCCAGTTCCGACAGCCGCTCCGCCGTCGCCAGGCAGTCCGGCGCCTTGCGCGAGGAGATATAGACTTTCGCCCCGGCCCGCACATAGCCCTCGGCAATCATCTCCCCGATCCCGCGCGACCCGCCGGTAATCAGCGCCGTGCGCCCTTCAAGGGAAAACAGAGTATCGAGCATGGGGACCTCCCGCTTTGGATTATTGTGTTGCGGGAAGAGTTAGCGGGTGGGAGCAAACCTGTCGAGGGGGCGGTATGGAAGATAGCACTTTCTTCTCCCCTTCCGGGGAGAAGGTGCCGCGAAGCGGCGGATGAGGGGCGCGCGACAGCGCCGCTAAGAACTTCAGATTGGCCGCTCCGCGGCCGCCCCTCACCCTGCCCTCTCCCCAAGAGGGGAGAGGAAGGGCTGGAGAAAACTTATCCCCGCCCGGCCGGGCCGGGTTAGACTGGCGGGGCTGTTTCTCATTGCCGGTTTTCCGCTTTCGCGCCCCGCCTTCCGGGCTCTGGTGCAGCCTTGTCACCCCGTGGCACCGCAATGTCGCACCGATGGGGCTGTTATGATGGTGCTATGGGGCAGGCATGCGACAGGCCCGGCACATCAAAGGCCGGGCAAATGCGCCTTAACCCATTTGATTTTATTAACTTTTCCGGACCACCCCGGCAAAATCAGTCCCGGACCCTTATCAGACCTTCCTGGGCCGCCGAGGCGACCAGCTTGCCGTCGCGGGTGAAGATCTGGCCGCGGTTGAAGCCGCGGGCACCGCCGGACCAGGGGGCGTCGGTGGCGTAGAGCAGCCAGTCATCCATGCGCACATCGTCATGGAACCACAGG
>PANX01000008.1 GCA_002707795.1 Maricaulis sp. | reverse complement strand
CGGCGATCAGGTTGGCGTCTGGCATGACATACTGGCCGGTCAGGCTGGCGGCCAGCTCACGGGCAAAGATCTCCGCCATGTCCGGCGTCTCGAACGCACCCTGGCGGGCCGCCGACCAGGCCAGCGATCCGGCGAGGCGCGTCGTTACGCTTTCCAGCCCGCTCTCGGCGATGCGGGTCTCGTCATCGGCGATGTGCGGCGTCAGGCTGCCGATCACCTTCACACCCGGCCGCGGCCTGGTGCGCAGCGGGCGGGGCGTGTCCAGAAGGTCGGCAAGGCTCTGGGCGGCGTTTGCGCTCCAGTCGGCAGGAACAATGACCGTCCGGCTGCTGGCTGCCAGCTCGGCATCGTCGCCGGCTGCAGTCACCGTACGCTCTTCCGGCGCAAGGCGTTCGCCTTGCCGGGCCAGCTGCTGCGCGAAACGATCGAAGACTTCCATGCGTCCACCCTCAGACACCGGCCGGGCCCCGGTCATGCGCCGCGAATCGCCCGGACAAGCTGCCAGTCTACCGTGTGGCGGGGCCGATCAGAAGCCTGCGGGCGGGCAGGCTGCGACACCGTGCAGCCGCGTTCGGTACTGGACCCGCCCGCGCCATGCGGGCATATAGGCCGCAACCTGTGTCGACCGACTCGGAGCCGCTGACAATGTTCGGAACGATCGCCAAGATTTTCGTGTGGTGGAAAGACGCCACGCCGGGAACTCTCCTGACGCTGGCCATGCGCGGCGCCAGGAAGGTCGGTGAGGATGAGTACGGCAATCGCTATTTCGAGGAGCGCGGCGTGACCGGCCCCGATGGCAACAAGCGCCGCTGGGTGGTCTACAAGGGCTATGCCGATGCCTCGCGCGTTCCGTCCGACTGGCATGGCTGGCTGCATCACACCTTCGAGACGCCGCCCAGCGAGGAACCGCTGCGCCGTCAGCCCTGGGAAAAGGACCACCATCCCAATCTCACGGGCACGGTCTACGCCTATCGCCCCTCGGGCAGCCTCCTGACGCCGCAGGGCCGCCAGGCCTCCACCGCCGACTACGAAGCCTGGTCGCCCGACGAGGCCTGAGCTTCTCGCACAGACATGGCGCGGTCCTGCCACGGGTCCGTCTCGACACGGTCATAATTGTCAGGGCAGAGTACGCGTCATGAAAACCGTCTTCACCGCCTGTCTTCTTTCCCTGGGTCTTGCCGCCGCCGCGCTGGCGCAGGACAGCGATCCCATCGGCGACATGCTGCGGGGCGATGATCCGGATGCGCGCGACGGCGAGGAATTGTCGAGCGAGCCGGGCAGCATCGTCGTGCTGCGGGGGCTCGACAAGGTCACTGCCCGGACCCGGGACTTCGAGATCACGATCGGCGAAACCGTGAATTTCGGCGCCCTGGCCATCACGCCGCGCTATTGCCGCCGCCGTCCGCCCGAAGAGACGCCGGAAACCTATGCCTTCCTGGAAATCCGTGACCGCCGCACCGACGGTTTCGGGGTGGATACGGATGGCGAGGAGATTTTCTCCGGCTGGATGTTTGCCTCGCGTCCGGCGCAGAACCCGCTGGAGCACGCTGTCTACGACGTCTGGGTGATCGACTGCAGGGCCTGAGCCCCGCTCATCCCCTCGGGCACGGCCGGAAACCCGGTCTGGATCTTCAAGGCATCGGCCAGGCGCAGATGATACATCTCGCGCGGTATGGTGATCGCGCCGAAGCGTTCCAGATGTTCGGTGGTGAATTGCGTATCCAGCAGGATGAAGCCGCCGGCCTTCAGCTGTGCCACGAGGTGGACCAACGCCACCTTGGATGCGTCCGTGCGCCGCGAGAACATGCTTTCGCCGAAAAAGGCCCCGCCCAGCGAGACCCCGTACAGACCGCCGGCCAGTTCGCCGTCCTGCCAGCTCTCGACGCTGTGGGCGAAACCCAGCTGGAAGAGTTCGCGATAGAGGCTGAGGATACCGTCATTGATCCAGGTTTCCTCGCGGCCCGGCGTCGGCTCGGCGCATCCGGCCACAACGGCCTCGAAGGCGGTGTCAAAACGGATATCGAATGTATCCTGGCGCACCGCCTTGCGCAGGGTGCGCGGGATGTGGAACCCCTCCAGCGGCAGCACGCCGCGCTCGTCCGGATCGAGCAGGTAGATCCGTGGATCATCGCGTCCCTCGGCCATGGGGAACACGCCGCGGGCATAGCATTCGATCAGATCTTCCGCGCCGAAACCGCGCATCGGGCTACCGCTCCCAACGCGTGACCGCCCGGGCAGGAACGGTCACGCCATTGCTCAAGATGCGGGGCCACGGGGCCCCGGCGGCTAGCCGTTACGCTTGGCCAGCCATTCCTCGAGCCAGCGGATGTGGTAGTCCCCGTTCACGAAATCCGGTTCCTCGAGCAGGTCGAGGAAGATCGGGATCGTCGTCTCCACTCCGCCGACCACCATTTCTTCCAGTGCACGGCGCATGCGCAACAGGGTCTCGGTGCGCGTACGGCCGTGAACGATCAGCTTGCCGATCAGGCTGTCATAATAAGGCGGAATGGAATAGCCCGCATACAGGGCGGAATCGAGGCGGACGCCGAGGCCGCCCGGTGCGTGGAATTCGGTGACCATGCCCGGCGAGGGCGCGAAGGTCTTGGGGTTTTCCGCATTGATGCGGCATTCGATCGCCCAGCCTTCGAAGGTGATATCGTCCTGGGTGATACCCAGCGGGGCACCGTCGGCGACGCGGATCTGTTCGCGCACCAGATCGATGCCGGTGATCATCTCGGTGACCGGGTGTTCCACCTGCAGGCGGGTATTCATCTCGATGAAGTAGAACTCGCCGTTTTCCCACAGGAATTCGATGGTGCCGACGCCGCGATAGCCGATGGCTTCGATGGCCTTGCGGACGGTCTCGCCGATCTGGGCGCGTTCCTCGGCGCTGAGGGCCGGTGAGGGGGCTTCCTCGAGAATTTTCTGGTGACGGCGCTGCAGCGAACAGTCGCGCTCGCCCAGATGGACGACATTGCCGTGCGTGTCGGCCAGCACCTGGATCTCGATATGGCGCGGCTGGCCGAGATATTTTTCCAGATAGACCGTGCCGTCGCCAAAGGCGGCCGAGGCTTCCGCGGAGGCGGTCTCCATGGCTTCCTTCAGCTTGTCGGCGCTCTCGGCGACCTTCATGCCGCGGCCACCGCCGCCCGATGCAGCCTTGATCAGCACCGGATAGCCGATCTCTGCGGCAATCGGCTGGGCCTCCTCATAGGTCGCAACGCCGCCTTCCGAACCGGGGACGACCGGAATACCGGCTTCCATCACGGCCTTCTTGGCGGTGATCTTGTCGCCCATCATGCGGATGTGCTCGGCGGTCGGACCGATGAAGGCCAGGCCGTGCGCCTCGACAATCTCGGCGAAGCGGGCGTTTTCCGACAGGAAGCCATAGCCCGGGTGGATCGCCTGGGCGCCTGTCACTTCAGCCGCCGTGATGATGGCGGGAATGTTGAGATAGGACTTGCCGGCCGGCGGCGGGCCGATGCACACGCTCTCGTCCGCTAGGCGGACATGCATGGCGTTGGCGTCGGCCTCGGAGTGAACGGCCACCGTGCGGATGCCCATTTCGCGGCAGGCGCGATGGACACGAAGGGCAATCTCGCCGCGATTGGCGATCAGGATCTTTTCGAACATGTCGGCGCTCGCGTCGGTTTGGGCGTCAGGAGAGGACGAAGAGAGCTTCGCCGTATTCCACCGGCTGCCCGTCCTCGACCAGGATGTCCGTAATCGTGCCGGACTTTTCGGCGGTGATCGGATTGAAGGTCTTCATCGCCTCGACCAGCAGGATGGTATCGCCCTTTTTCACCTGGTCGCCGACGCGCACGAAGAGCGCCGCGTCCGGATTTGGCTTGAGATACACCGTTCCGACCATCGGCGATTTCACCGTGCCGGCCTTCTCGGCGGCTTCCGCTGCTGCCGGCGCGGCGCCCGGAGCTGCTGCGGCCTGAGCCGGGGCGGGGGCAGCTGCCGGAACGGAGACGGTCTGAACGGCCGGCGCCGCGGTCAGCTGGCGGGCAATCCGCAGACGCAGATCGTCATGCTCGACTTCGATCTCGGACAGTTCCGTCTCGCGCAGGATATCCGCGAGTTCGCGGACCAGCTGGGGGTCGATCGGGGAGCGGGAACGGGAATCAGAACTCATGATGAAAAAGCCTTTGGTTCCGTCTATTGCGTTTCGATGCATCCGGCGGCGGCAGTGATACCGAGCAGGTAGCTGTTCAGCCCCAGCCCTGTAATCGAGCCCCGCGCGGCGGATGCGATGTAGGAGTGATGTCGGAAAGCTTCGCGTGCCGCTGTCTGACTCAAATGAACTTCGATGACCGGAGGTTCTATAGCGCGAACGGCGTCATGCAAAGCGACCGATGTATGCGTATAGGCACCCGGGTTGAAGACAACTGCAGACGCGTTGACGTTTGCGTCATGCAGCCAGTCGATCAGTTCGCCTTCATGATTGGACTGGCGAAACACGATGGAAAACCCCAGATCTCGGGCGTGGGCGGTACAGGCCTGTTCGATGTCGGCAAGCGACATGGAGCCGTAGACCTCGGGCTCGCGGGTGCCGAGAAGATTGAGATTCGGTCCGTTGAGGATGTGAATGGGTTTGCTCATGGCCTTGCCTTGAAGCCTCAAGGAGAATTACGAGGTGAGTGACGTCAGGACTCACGAAAGGTCAAGCGAAGCCGTGCTGCAGCTAACAGTCAATGGCGAAAGCCGGTCGATTGCCGAGGGGGCCCATGTGGCGGACCTGGTGAGCGACCTGAATCTGGACGGACGCAAGATTGCCGTGGAGCGGAATCTGGAGATTGTTCCGCGGTCGCAATATGCCGGGACGGCGCTGCAGGACGGCGACCGGATCGAGATTGTCGCATTTGTTGGAGGTGGATGAGATGGATGATGCCGTAACCCCGAACGCCGCGGAGGACACGCCCCTGGTGGTTGCCGGCCGCACCTTCACCTCGCGCCTCATCATCGGCACGGGCAAGTACGGGACCTACGCCCAGAACGCCGAGGCGCTGAAGGCCTCCGGCGCCGAGATGATCACCGTCGCCGTGCGCCGGGTGAACCTGTCCAATCCGGACGAGCCGCGCCTGGTCGATTTTATCTCGCCCGACGATTATACCT
Organism: Maricaulis sp.; assembly: GCA_002707795.1. Taxonomy (GTDB): domain Bacteria; phylum Pseudomonadota; class Alphaproteobacteria; order Caulobacterales; family Maricaulaceae; genus Maricaulis; species Maricaulis virginensis. The sequence goes on along the minus strand of PANX01000008.1, from coordinate 10,805 downwards.
ATCTGCCCAATACCGCCGGCTGCTTTACCGGTGAGGACGCGATCCGCACGCTGCGCCTGGCGCGCGAGGCGGGCGGCTGGAATCTGGTGAAGCTGGAAGTCCTGTCCGACCCCAAACACCTCTATCCCGACATGGCCGAGACGCTGCGCGCGGCGGAAATGCTGATCAAGGACGGGTTCGAGGTGATGGTCTACTGCTCCGACGATCCGGTCTACGCCAGGAAGCTGGAAGAGATCGGCTGCTGCGCCATCATGCCGCTGGGCGCGCCGATCGGCTCGGGCCTGGGCATCCAGAACCCGGTCAATATCCGCCTGATCGTCGAACAGACAAAAGTTCCGGTGATTGTCGATGCCGGTGTCGGTACGGCGTCCGATGCTGCCGTGGCGATGGAGCTGGGCTGTGACGGTGTGCTGATGAACACGGCGATTGCCGAGGCGAAGGATCCGGTCCGGATGGCGCGTGCCATGCGTCACGCCGTGATTGCCGGCCGCGAGGCCTATCTCGCCGGCCGCATGCCGAAGAAGCGTTATGCCGATCCGTCCAGCCCGCTTTCCGGTCTGATCTGATTCATTTCACTCTTGCGATGTTCCGTTTTTGTTCTATTCTGGTTTCCCAGCAGGGAGAACCGGGATGGACCAGCGTGTCTCGCTTATCACCCTCGGCGTCGCCGATACCGCGCGCTCGCGGGCTTTCTATGAAAAACTGGGCTGGAAGGCAGCCTTCGAGAATGAGGAAGTTGTCTTCTTCCAGCTGAACGGCATCGTGCTGGGCCTGTTCCGGCGCGACAGTTTCGATCTCGACATGAAACGCGACAATGACGGGACGGGCCGGATCGCCCTCGCCTACAATGTCCGCGACCGGTCCGAGGTCGATCCGGCGCTCGACCGGGCGGTGTCGGCCGGGGGCAGCCTGCTGAAGCGGGCCGAGGAGGCCCCCTGGGGTGGATATTCCGGCTATTTCGCCGATCCGGACGGACACGCCTGGGAAGTCGCGCACAATCCGGCCTGGACAATCAGTGCGGCCGGCCATGTCGAGATGAGTGCCTGACCGCTTGTCCGGCTCGCGTTGGCGGGCATCAGGTCAGAAGGGGAGATCCGGCAAGCCCGGCGGTTCTCACCTGCGTTCATTGCAGGGGATCATCCGGTCGCCATGCCGGGGCTCGTCGATCCGGCGGCGCTCTCCCGTCGCATCGTCGACAAAAAGCCGGTGGTTATAGGTGCGCAGGGCGGTCGTCCGTCCCGGACCGCCCCGGATCGCAAGACGCATCTCCTGGCGTCCGGTCTCGCCGCTGCCGTCCGGTGCCGGGCCGTGCAGGATCCACAGCATGTCGGTCCAGGCCCCGCTGCCGGACGTCAGCCCGTTGGAGTAGAGGCCGCGGCGCTCGTCCAGGCGCAGATACCCGGCAATCTCGCCCTGGCTGTAGATCGTGATCCGGTCGCCGGCGATGTACCAGACATCCGTGCGGTCCTTGCAGCCCGTCCCGTTGCCCCAGCCCCAATCGCCGTCCTGCTGCACGTATTCGCGCAGCTCTCCCGGCATCTTGCCGCAGGCGGCCGGCAGGATGGCAAGACAGGCCATGGGGATAAGAACGTACCGCATCGCGTCTCCGGGTCCGGTTCCGCCATTGTCTAGCTGAACCGGACCGGACGCGGGCATCCCCTGTTCCGGGGACGCGAAGGCGGCGTGCAGGGACTACTCGGCGAGTGCCCGCTGCAGGGCCTGGTCAAGCGCCAGCTCGTTGGCGCCGGATACGATCGTGCCGTCGACGATGAAGAAGGGCGTGCCCGTCACGCCCAGCACCTGGCCGAGCGAGCGGACCTGGCTGATGTGTTCCATGATGGCCGGGCTCTCCATCGCCTCGCGCATGCGCTCGACATCCACACCCGACACGCGGGCAAGCTGGTTGATGCGCTCGCTCGGCAGCGGGCCGGAGGAGGAGACCATCGCATTGTGGAAGGCCTCGTAGATGTCCGTCCCCTGCTGCAGGGCAGCGATCGCCGCGCGCGAGGCTTCCAGGGAATCCTCGCCCAGGATCGGGTATTCCTTGATGATGAACTGGATGCGGTCGCCATGCTCTTCGCGAACGTCCTCGACCCAGTCATTGGCGACCCGGCAATAGGAGCATTTGTAGTCCATGAATTCGACGATCACGATATCGGCGCCGTCGGGGCCGAGGCGCGGGTCGCGCGGATCGTTGTAGATCGCCTCGGACTGGGCTTCGACAGCATCATAGGCCGCCTGCATCTCGCGGGCGCGGGCCCGGCGCTGCAGCTCGATCAGGGCTTCTTCGATGATTTCGGGGTTTTCGAGAATGTAGTCGCGCACGATGTCGCGCACTTCCTCGCGCTGCATTTCGGACAGTTGGGCGCTGGCATCGCCTTGCTGGCAACCCATCAGGAGAATGGCGGCGGCGAGAATTCCCGCAAAACGTGTCATGATCGGACCCCTTGAAACCGGTAGCGCCGCACATCTAGCCGGTCTTGCCCCGCGCGGCGAGGTTTTCCGGTGTAAAATCATTGTGTGGGGCTTCGAAGCGCACCAGCCGCTTGCGAGCACACACGGTCACGCCTATGCGGGGGCATGATCTCCGTTCTGACACTCCCGCTCACCAGTCTGTCCCTGTCGACCGACGCCTTTGCCGCCGCCCTGGCGCGCGGCGCATCGGACCCGGCCGCACGGACCTTGAGGGCTGTCCGTGTCGGTGCGGTCTTCGGTCTGGCTGAAGGCTTGATGTGCCTGGCCGGCTGGCTGCTGGCGCGGATCGCGGCGCACTGGATAACCGCTGTCGATCACTGGGTCGCCTTGATTCTGCTGGCAGGGATCGGCGGGCTGATGATCCGCAACGGCCTGCGAGGCGAGGATGAGACTGACGCCGACACGCCGCCCGCGGTATCGACCGGTCTTCTGGCGACGGTCGTGACTGCGCTGGGGACCAGCATCGACGCCGCCGCCGTCGGGATCGCCCTTGCTCTGGCGGGCGGCCCGGCCTGGTCAGCCCTGGCGATCGGGTTGACCTCCTTCGCCATGGCGAGCCTGGGCTACCGGATCGGTCCCAAGGTCGCCGAGCGGCTGGGCGGCTTCGCCGAGATCGCCGGCGGGGCGGTGCTGATCGGGATCGGTGTCTCGATCTTCGTCAGCCACATCACCGGCGGCTAATCGCTGTCGATATCCTCGACGACCAGAATGCGCGCTTCGCCGAGAGGATGAGCGACATGCTCCTCGCCATCACCGATGGCCAGCGCGTCGCCGGCCTCCAGCAGCATGGATTTCTCGACGCCGGCCTCGCGGTATTTCATTTCGACCCGGCCATCGAGCACCACGAAGACCTCGTCGCCGGTATTGCGGTGCCAGCGATAGGGCTGGTCGGTCCAGTGCAGGCTGACCCCGGTGGATCCGAACAGGGCGAGGCGCTCGGCGCCCCAGGCCCGTTCGGCGGTGAAGTCCCGTGCGCGGATGCGTTTCATCAGGCGATCTCGAAAACCGCGTCGACCTCGACGGCGGCACCCAGCGGCAGGACCGGGCAGGAAACGGCAGAGCGGGCATGCCGGCCCTTGTCGCCGAACACATCGACCATGAGGTCGGAACAGCCATTCACCACTTTGGGAATGTCGGTGAAGGACGGGGCTGCGGCCACGAAACCGCCAAGACGGACAACCCGTTTCACGCGCTCCAGATCGCCCTCGCAGGCGGCTTTCATCTGGGCAATGAGATTGATGCCGCACAGCCGCGCCGCGGCCTGTCCGGCCTCCAGGTCCATGTCGCCGCCCAGCGTGCCGGCGACCAGGCCGTCCGGGCCGATGGAGACCTGGCCGGACAGGAAGACCTGATTGCCGGTGCGCACGAAGGGGACATAATTGGCGACCGGGGCAACCGGTTCGGGCAGGGAAATGCCGAGCTCGGCAAGACGGGCTTCGATGGCGGACATGGGGCACTCCTTGGCTCGATATGCCGACAACTTAGTGACGTATCGGCCCCATGCAATCTGTCTGCTTGACTTGACGCGAACGTCATAGGGCACAGTTCGCACATGACAATGATGATCCGTGAAGACGAAATCAGATTCGATGCCCGCGACGGCTATTCCCTGTCGGGCCGGATCATCACGCCCGAACAGCCGCGGGCGGCGGTTCTGGTCTCCTCGGGGACCGGCTTTCCCAAGGGCTTCTACCGCCGGATCGTCCTGGCCGGTGCCGAACGGGGCTATGCCTGCCTGCTCTATGATTATCGCGGCATTGCGGGGTCGGCACCGGCGCGGATGCGCGGCTACAAGGCCGATATCGTCGACTGGGGCCGGCTGGACTTTCCCGCCGCGCTCGACCGGGCTGAGGCCCTGGCGCCCGGCAAGCCGCTCTTCACGCTGGGCCATTCGGTGGGCGGGCATCTTGTCGGCCTGGCCGACAACGCCGCGAAAGCACGCGCCCATGCCTTCATCTGCGTCGGGTCGGGGCATTGGGGCCGGCATCTGGCCTATTACCGGCCGCAGGTTCTGTTCTTCTGGTTCGCCTATGGCCCGGCCTGCCTGGCTCTTAAAGGATATGTCCCGCCTGGCGGAATGTGGGGCGGCACGGCCCTGCCGCGGGATGTGTTCCTGCAATGGCGGCGCTGGGCATCCAGACCCGGTTATCTGGGCGATGATTTCGAAGCGATCGGGGACCACTCTTTCGGCGCGGTCGAGGCCCCGATCCGCTCCTACCAGTTCACCGACGATCCGATTGCGACAGCAGGTGCTGCACAGGACATTCTGGACCTCTATTCCGCGGCTTCCACCGAACTTGTCACCCTTGCCCCGAAGGATATCGGCGCCGGGCGTGTCGGGCATTCCGGGGCTTTCCGGCGGGGTGCCGAGGGGCTGTGGCCGATGCCGTACGACTGGTTCGATACGATGGCGGATTGACGGGTTCTAGCGCTCGCGTTTCGGCTTGGCGCGGAAGGCGATTCCCTTGACGACGGCATCGCCGCCGAATTTCGCCCTGGCCTTGTCGATCGCGCGTTCGGCCGATGCGCGGCGGATGGCATTGGGATCCAGAAGGTCGCCGCTGTCGGCGACGGCCGGCTGGAGGCCGGAAAAGCCGATACCGATCAGCCGGTAACGCGTGCCGTCAATCTCCGGTGCCAGCAATTCCTTCCCCACCCGGAACAGCGTGTCCGCCAGCTGGCTGGGTTCGGACAGGGTGCGCCGCCGTGTCCGGGTCTTGAAACTGGACGTCTTCAGTTTCAGCGTCACGACCGATCCGGAAATCGCCTGCGCCTTCATCTGGTCCGAAACGCGGACGCACAGCCGCCAGAGCTGTTTTTCCAGCGTCTCACGGTCGTCATGATCGGCATTGAAGGTGGTCTCGCTGGACACGCTCTTGCGGTCGCGGTCCGGCTTGACCCGGCGCGTGTCCTCGCCGCGGGCGAGGCGCGCCAGGTGGAAACCCATCTCGCCATAGCGCCGCGCCATGTCCTTGTCGCCATGCCGGCTGATATCGGCAAGCGTGCGGATGCCGTCGCGTTCCAGCCTGGCGGCAAAGGCCGGGCCGACACCATAGATCGCCCGGACCGGCTGTTTTTCCAGGAAAGCCTGGGCATCGCCTTCGCCGATCACGGCGAAGCCGTGCGGCTTGTCCAGATCGGACGCGGTCTTGGCGAGGAATTTGTTGAAGGACAGGCCGACAGAGACGGTGATGCCCACCGTCTCGCGGATACGGCGCTGCAGGCGCAGTAGGGTGAGGGCCGGCGGCGCGCCGTGCAGCCGTGTCGTGCCCGTCAGGTCGAGGAAGGCTTCATCGATCGACAGCGGCTCGACCAGGGGCGTGACGTCCTGCATCATCTCGCGGATGCGCCGTCCCTCGGCGGCATACTTTGCGTGCTCGGGCTTGATCACAACGGCGTCCGGACAGGCTTTCAGCGCCTTGAACATTGGCATGGCCGAGTGCACACCATAGAGCCGCGCGACATAGCAACAGGTCGAGACAACGCCGCGCTGGCCGCCGCCGACAATGACCGGCAATTCTTCCAGCGCCGGATTGTCGCGCTTCTCGATGGCGGCAAAGAAGGCGTCGCAATCGATGTGGGCGATCGACAGCGTGTCGATTTCGCGATGCCGCAGCAGCTTGTGCGAACCACAGGCCGGGCAGGCATCGCGGGTACCTTCCGGCAGGGGCGCCAGACAGGCGCGGCAATAGCCCGGATCGCCGCTCATCGCGGCTCGGCGGGCCACAGCCAGGCCGCACCCCTCACGCCGGAACTGTCGCCATGGAGATGGCGGACGACGCGCGTTTCCAGCACGTCCGAGAAGATATGGGCGGACAGGCGGTCCTGCACCGTCTCTGCGAGGCCGTCGACATTCGAGACGCCGCCGCCCAGGACGATCACATGCGGGTCGATCAGGTTGACGACATTGGCGAGTGCGCGGGCCAGCCGGTCGGCATGGCGGGCCATGCTGTCCCGGCAGGCTGGGTCAGGCGAGCGGGCGATCTCGAGCGCGGTCAGCGTGGTACCCGTGCGGCGGGCATGGTCCTGCGCAATGCCGGGGCCGGACAGCCAGGTTTCCAGGCAGCCGGTCTGGCCGCACCAGCATTGCGGGCCGGGATACTCGTCCGGCCGAGGCCAGGGAAGGGGATTGTGACCCCACTCGCCGGCGATCCTCTGGGCGCCGTCGAGCAGCTTGCCGTCGATCACGATGCCGCCGCCCGTACCGGTGCCCAGGATGACACCGAACACGATGCCGGCGCCGGCTGCGGCACCGTCGCGGGCTTCGGACAGGGCGAAACAGTCGGCGTCATTGGCGAGGCGGACCGGGCGGTCGAGACGGGCTTCCAGGTCGCTGCCGAGGGCGCGGCCGTTGAGCCATTGCGAATTGGCGTTGCGGATATGGCCGGTCTTCGGGCTGAGGGAGCCGGGGTGACCAACCCCCACCTTAGCGGGCCCATAATCACTCTCCAGGTGCGCAATAAGAGCAACAATCGTGTCCAGTAGTGCGCCATAATTGCCCGGTGTCGGACGCCGCTCGCGCGCCAGGATATCGCCGGCGGCATTCATGGCGGCGGCCTCGATCTTCGTGCCGCCCAGGTCGATCCCGATTCGTATCATGCCGCGCACCACCCGTGGACAAGACCGGTCTTCAAATCTGCCATTTTGTTCTTATCTTGTTCCGAAAGGGACGAAAAGTACCCGTTGACTCATGGTTGGTTAAGGAAGATCGGGTTTGATGCAGGCGGGGTTAAACACGCACGGTACAAACAGTGCATCAAACGGGAAGCGCGTCGCCGACATGCTGCAGGTCATGCCCAAGAAGGTCCTGATCGTCGAGGATAACGAGCTCAACATGAAGCTCTTCAACGATCTGTTGGAGGCCCATGGCTACGAGACCTTGCAGACCAAGGACGGTTTCAAGGCGCTTGAGCTGGCGCGCGAACACACCCCCGACCTGATTCTCATGGACATCCAGCTGCCGGAAGTGTCCGGCCTCGAAGTCACCAAGTGGCTGAAGGATGACGAGACCCTGTCGGCGATCCCGATTGTGGCCGTGACGGCGTTTGCCATGAAGGGCGATGAGGAGCGGATCCGGGAGGGCGGCTGCGAGGCCTATCTGTCCAAGCCGATCACCGTGACCACCTTCATCGAGACGGTCCGGCAGTTTCTGGACTAGGGACAGGCGTCAGCGTTAGGGGCGAACAGGTATGAGTGCGCGTATCCTCGTCGTTGACGACCAGGCCGCCAATGTCCGCCTGCTCGAAGCCCGCCTTCAGGCCGAATATTTCGACGTCTGCACCGCCACCAATGGTTACGAGGCCATCGAGGCGGCCCGTCTCGAACAGCCCGATCTGATCCTGCTCGATGTGATGATGCCCGGCATGGACGGGTACGAGACCTGCGAGCGGCTCAAGGCGGACAATTCCACGCGGCACATCCCGGTTGTCATGGTCACAGCGCTGGACCAGCGCGAGGACCGGATCCGCGGGCTCGAGGCCGGGGCCGATGATTTCCTGACCAAGCCGATCGACGATGTCGCGCTGTTCGCCCGGGTGCGCAGCCTGCTGCGGCTGAAGGCCGTGCTCGACGAGCTGCGCTATCGCGAGGCCAGTTCGGCCATCGCCGAGCTGCAGGCCGACTTCGCCGACGATCTCGCCGAGATCTCCACCGCCATCATCGTCAGCGCCGACCCGCGGGCCGGGGCCCGCTATGCCTCGGCGCTGCCGGAACAGGTGCGCGCCCAGGTGGTCACCGATCCGGTCGAGGCGCTGGCCGGGATGCGCAAGGGGACCGATCTTCTGATCGTCGATCTCACCCATCCCGAATTCGACGGCTTGCGCCTGTGTGCGCGGGTGCGTTCGGNCGCGGCGACGCGGCCGCTGCCGATCCTGACGGTCGTCAGTCCGGACGATACGGCCCAGGCCGTGCGGGCGCTCGATCTGGGTGTGAACGACATCATCCACCGGCCGGTCGATGCGGGCGAGCTGAATGCGCGCGTGCGCACCCAGCTGCGCCGCAAGCGCTATGCCGACCGGCTGCGCAGCCAGCTCGACCAGAGCCTGGAAATGGCGGTGACCGACCCGCTGACCGGGCTGCACAATCGCCGCTACATCAATTCGCGCCTGCGCCAGGCGCTGGCGAGCGCCGACAATGGCGGTGCGCCGGTTTCGGTGCTGATCGCCGATATCGATCACTTCAAGTCGATCAATGATCTCTACGGCCACGAAGCCGGCGACACCGTGCTGCGCGGGTTTGCCGATCGTGTCCAGAAGGCGATGCGGGCGCTCGACCTGGCGTCGCGCTATGGCGGCGAGGAATTCCTGGTGCTGATGCCGGCGGCCGGCCTGGCCGAAGCGCGGATCGCCGCCGAGCGTCTGCGCAGCGTGGTCGCGGACGCGCCCTTCCTGCTCGAGGACGGCACGGATATCGCGGTGACGGTGAGTGTCGGCCTGGCCCAGGCGTTGCCGGGCGAGGGCGTCGAAGCGGTGCTGCGCCGGGCCGACCAGGCGCTCTATACGGCCAAGAATGAGGGCCGCAACCAGGTCCAGGTCGCCAGCGCCGCCTGACGGCTCACGGCTCACGGCTCACAGGCAGCAGATGCAAATAGAACGGCCCCGCCGGATTGCTCCGGCGGGGCCGTTCTGTGTCTGTCGTCGCAAGATGCGTTCGGAAAAGCGTCGGGCGCCTGTCCTACTTGATCTTGGCTTCCTTGAATTCGACGTGCTTGCGCGCGACCGGGTCGTACTTCTTCAGCACGAGCTTCTCGGTCATCGTGCGGGCATTCTTCTTGGTCACGTAGAAGTAACCCGTACCGGCCGTCGAGTTCAGGCGGATCTTGATGGTTGTCGGCTTCGCCATGGCTCTAAATCCTGTCTGCAGTCCCGGATGTCACGTGCGCCACGGCGCATGCCGTCGCGGGAGCGCGCGAACATACGCATGGGCGCGTCAGTGTCAACTGTTCTCGGCGGTCAATCGCTCTGTGCTGTCAGGCGTCTGAAGCCGAAGACCAGCACATAGGCTGCCGAGACGGCGGAGAGCGTCCACAACAGCCCCCAGGGACCGATTGAGTCCATGGCGCTGCCGGCAACCGGCGGACCGGCGAAACTGCCCAGCCCGTAGGCGAAGACGAAGCCGGCATTGGCTGCCGCCACGGCACCGCCGGCAAAACGTTCGCCCAGCAGGGACAGGCCGACCGAGTAGAGCCCGCTGGCGACCCCGGCCTGGATGAAGAGGAGGGGCAGGAGGGCCGGTGTGAACCCGCCGGCAAGCCCGATCCCCACGGGTACGAAGGTCGTCGTCACGGCGATCCAGAACAGGGTGGCGCGGCGGTCGGTCCTGTCGGCGATCCAGCCCAGCGGGATCTGGAAGCTCAGCGCGCCCATGGCGACGGCGAACACCATCATGCCGATCGTGGCATGGGTCAGCTCGATCCGCTCGCCATAGACCGGCAGCAGCGAGAAGAGCAGCGTCTCCAGCGCGCCGAAGGCGAGGCCCGCCAGGATGGCGGCCGGAGCCGAGCGGGCTGCGCCCAGCATCGCCTTGAGCGAGGAGCCCTCGCGGTCGGGCGCCACGGCCTGGGGGCCGCGCAGCAGGGCGACGGGAAGGGTGCCCAGAAGGAAGATGGCGGAGGCGACGTAGAAGGGCAGGTCGCCGGTCGGATCGAGCGCCGAGAACAACAGGCCGCCAATGCCGAAACCGCCCGCCAGGGCCGTGCCGTAGACACCCAGCATGAAGGCGCGCCGCGCCGGCGTGACCACCTGGTTGATCCAGCTTTCGGAAATCACGAAGACGACGGTGATGTTGCAGCCGCTCAGGAAGCGCAGCGCGAACCAGATCGCCACCACCGGGAAGGCCGGAAAGAGTGCGAACAGGGCTGCGGCGACAACGAGATTGCCGATCAGCATGTAGCGCGGCGGTGCCAGCGTCATCAGGCGCGGCACCAGCGGCGCCATCACCAGGGTCGACAGGGCCGCCGCCGCGCCATTGAGCCCCACCAGCACGCCGGACCCGGTCATGTATTCCAGGCGCAGCGAGATCAGCGGCATGGACAGGCCGAACACGATCCCGCACACGCCGGCACAGCAGATGGCGGCAATCAGGGCACGCGTATTGCCCCGGCGCAGATCGGTGAGTTCGGCAGCGGCAGTCATGGCGCAGCTATAGCCAAAGCGCCGCGATGCGTCTTGTCCCGGCGGCAGGGCGGTTTTTGGTTTTGCGCGGCGTTGCCGCGCGCGCCTCACCCTTCGTTGCTTTCAACAGGCCCCCGGCCTGTTGAATTCGCTGCGCGAACCGCGCCTCAGTCCTCTCCCCGGTCGGGGAGAGGAGGTGCTCAACCCCTTCTCCCCCAC
>PANX01000007.1 GCA_002707795.1 Maricaulis sp. | reverse complement strand
GTGGCCCTGCGCTGCCGCCGGGCGCGCCGGTCACCACGGCGAGCGCGAGCGGTGTGGCGCGGGCGTCGCAGTCGACCCCGCCCGTCGAGCGCAGCCGGGTCGAGCCCGTCGAGCCGCCGCCGCCGGGCAGCGCCGCGGCGCTGCTCGACGACCCGCGGGCGCACGACGCCCGCGCGCTCGCGGAATGGGCGGCCGACCGCGACCTGCCCACCGACGTCCGCTACACCGCGATCCGCCAGCTCGAGCGGGTCGACGCCCAGGCCGCGGTCGACGCGGCGCTGGGCCTGGCCAGCGACGCCGAGTCGCTGGTCCGCCTGAACGCGGTGGCCGTGCTGGTTCGCAGCCAGCAGCCCCGCGCCGAGCAGTTGCTCGCGCAGCTCGACGACCGCACGCGGTTCCTGGCCCAGCGCCTCGCGGCGAGGAGGTAGGTAGGTGGCACGCTCCTCGTTCTCCCCAACCCGGGCGTGCGCGCTCGCCGTGCTGCTCGGCGCGGGTTTGCTGGCCGCCCCCGCGCAGGCCCAGGAGTGCGTGGGCCTGGTCGAGGCCTTGCCCGCGACCGCGCTCGACCAGCGGGTCACCCAGCTCGACGTGACCGCGCCGAGCACGGCCGGCCGCTGGTTCCTGACCGTGACCCGCGAGCGCAACGCGACCCGCGTCGACGTCCGGCTCAACGGCCAGCGCGTGCTGCGCACGAGCGACTGGCACCCCGGCCAGCGGACCGCCCGGGTGGAGGTCGCCGTGGCGGCCCAGAACCAACTCCGGGTGCGAATCGTGGGGCGCCGCGAGGCCAGCGTGTCGCTGGTGGGGCTGGTGCCGGCGAGCGAGCAGCCCGGCGCCCCGCCGACGGCCGAGGTCGAGCTGGCGCAGGTGACGCTGCCCGGGGGCTTCCCTTTCCCGCGGCTGCGCGAGGTCGAGGTCGACGTGCCGACCACGGCGGGGCTGTTCGAGCTGGAGGCCACGCCCTGGGGCGTGCTGGTCGCGGCGCTGCGCTGGAACGACGAGACCCCGTTCCGGCCGGGCGGGCTGGGCCTCTGGCCGCAGACCCAGCGCGCGCCGGTCCAGGTCCAGGCGCAAAACCGGCTGCGCGCCCTGGTGTGGAGCTTCTGGGGCGGCGGGATCGACGTGCGCCTGCGCGGGCACGTCGTCGACGCCGACGCGCCGACCCTGGCCTGGGAAGCGCCCGCCCCCAACGCCGAGCTGGCCGAGACCGACCCGCTGCGGCTGGCGTTCAGCGACGCGCTCAGCGGCGTCGACGCCGACTCGCTGCGGATCGAGGTCGACGGCCAGGAGGTGACCGACGCGTTCGCGCTCACCCTGCCGGCCGGCCCGGGCAGCGTCGGCCGCGCCGAGGCCACGCTCGGCGACTTGCCGGCGGCGCTGCGCCAGCCGGGCGTACACGTGCTGCGCGCCGAGCTGCGCGACCGCGCCTGCAACCAGGCGTCGGCCGAGGTCGCGTTCAGCGTGCCCGGCGCCGGCGGCCCCACGCTGCGCGTGCCGGGGACGCTGGTCGTCGAGTGCCAGGGCGCGCTGCCCGGTGGAGCGCGCGGCGCAGTGGTCCAGTTCACGGTCAGCGCCAGCGACCCTGGCGACCCGGCGCCGAGCGTGGTCTGCGTGCCGGCCTCGGGCAGCGTGTTCGCCCTGGGGACCACGCAGGTCGTGTGCGTGGCGACCAACGCCTCGGGCCAGACGGCGCAGGCCAGCTTCGACGTGGTCGTCCGCGACACGCAGGCGCCGCGGCTGGGCCAGGCCGGGCTGAGCTTCGCGGCGGCCGCGCCGCTGAGCGGGCAGCCCGCGGTGGCGCTGGCCCAGGCGGACCTGGGCAACGGGGCCGAGCTGCTGGCGCTCGACGCGGCCGCCGGCCTGGTCCGGCGGGTCGACGGCGGCGCGGCGCTGGTGACCGGGCTCGACCCGGTGGCGCTGGCGCTCGGGGACCTCAACGGCGACGGACACGCGGACCTGGCGGTCGCCAACCAGGGCGAGAGCAGCGTGTCGGTGTGGCTCGGCGACGGGGCCGGCGGCTTCGGCGCGCGGGTCGACGTGGCGCAGTTGGCGGCGCCCACGGCGCTGGCCCTGGCCGACGTGACCGGCGACGGCCCGCTGGACCTGGTCGTGACGCTGGCCGACGACCGACTGGCAGTGCTGGCCGGCGACGGCGCGGGCGGCTTTGGGCCGGCCGCGACCTGGGCGACAGGTGCGGATCCGCAGGCGCTGGTGGTCGTCGACCTCGAGCGCGACGGCGCGCTCGACGTGGTCGTCGCCGAGGCCGGCGCGGGCAGCGTGGGCGTGTTCCGCGGCGACGGCGCGGGCGGCCTGGCGGCCCGCCAGGCGGTGGCGGTCGGCGCGGGCCCCGTGGCCCTGGCGGCGGGCGACGTCGACCGCGACGGCTGGGTCGACCTGCTGGTCGCGGCGCGCGACGCGGGCGAGGTCAGCTTGCTGCGCGGGCAGGGCGCCGGGTTCGCGCCCGCGGTCGGGCTGGCGGTCGGCAGCCAGCCGAGCGCCGTGGTCGTCGGCGACCTCGACGCCGACGGTGACCTCGACGCAGGCGTCGCCGACGCGGGCGGGCTGACGCTGCTGGTCGGCGACGGCGCCGGCGGGTTCGCGGCCAGCGCGCTGGCCGCAGACGCGCAGACCGTGCTCGCCGCCGAGCGCGACGGCGACGGCCGCGTCGACCTCGTGGTGGGCGGCGCCGCCGTCACCTGGCTGCGCAGCGACCCCGGCCTGGCCGCGGTCGGGCCCGTCGAGGCCACCGGCCCTGGCGGCGCCGCGGTCGGCTACCCCACGCCGGGCGTGGCCGACGGCTGCGACCCGGCCCCCAGCCTGGCCTGCGCGCCGGCCACCGGCGAGACCTTCGGCCTGGGCGCGACCGAGGTCGTCTGCACGGCGACCGACGCGGCCGGCAACACGGCGAGCCTGCGGTTCACGGTCGAGGTCGTCGACACCACGCCCCCCGCGCTGACCCAGCCGGCCGACCTGGTGATCGAGCAGCAGAGCCCGGCCGGCGCGGTCGTCGACTACGTCGACCCCACCGCCAGCGACCTGGTCGACCCGGCCCCGAGCGTGGTGTGTGTGCCGGCCGCCGGCGCGACCTTCGCGCCGGGGGCGACCGTGGTGACCTGCACGGCGACCGACGCCGCCGGCAACACGAGCCAGGTCACGTTCACCGTGACCGTGGTCGACACCACCCCGCCCGCGCTCGAGCAGCCCGCCGACCTGGCGGTCGAGCAGCAGGGGCCGGCGGGGTCGGTGGTCGTGTTCGCCGAGCCCGCCGCGACCGACGCGGCCGACCCCAGCCCCAGCGTGGTGTGCAGCCCGGCCTCGGGCAGCGTGTTCGCGCCGGGGGCGACGGTCGTGACCTGCACGGCGACCGACGCCGCCGGGAACGCCAGCAGCGTGACGTTCACCGTGGTCGTCCAGGACACGACCCCGCCCACGCTGACGCAGCCCGCCGACCTGGTCGTCGAGCAGCAGAGCGCGGCCGGGGCGGTGGTGACCTACGTCGACCCGACCGCCAGCGACAGCGTTGACCCCGCGCCGAGCGTGGTGTGCGCGCCCGCCTCGGGCTCGACCTTCGCGCCGGGGGCGACGGTGGTGACCTGCACGGCGACCGACGCCGCCGGGAACACGAGCAGCGTGACGTTCACCGTGGTCGTTCAAGACACCACCCCGCCCACGCTGGCGCAGCCCGCCGACCTGGTCGTCGAGCAGCAGAGCCCGGCCGGGGCCGTGGTCAGCTACGCGGAGCCCTCGGCCAGCGACGCGGTCGACGCCAGCCCGCAGGTGGTGTGCTTGCCGCCGTCAGGGTCGACCTTTGCGCCGGGGGTCACGCAGGTGACCTGCACGGCGACCGACGCCGCCGGGAACGCGGCCAGCGTGAGCTTCGCGGTCACCGTCCGAGACACCGTGGCGCCGACGCTGGCCGTGGCCCAGCCGGCCGACGGGGCGAGCGTGCTCGGGCCCAACGTCGCAGCGCGCGTGACCTACGCCGACGCGGGCGCGGGCGTGAACCTGGCGTCGCTGGTCGTGACGCTCGACGGCCAGGACGTGACGGCGCAGTTCTCGGCGGCGGCCGGTGAGGCGACCGCGACGCTGACGTTGGCGCCGGGCCCGCACACGCTGGCGGTCCAGGTCGCCGACCAGGCCGGCAACGCGGCGAGCGCCAGCAGCACGTTTACCGTCGGGCTCGCCGACGTGACCCCGCCCACGCTGACCTTCGTCCGCCCGGCCGACGGCGGCTGCTACGGGCCCGTGCAGACGGCGCGGATCCGCGCCGAGGACGCCGACTCCGGCCTCGACGCGGCGTCCTTCGAGGCGTTCGCCAACGGGCAGGACGTCAGCGCGGCGTTCACCCTGGTCGGCGACGAGTTCCAGGCGGCGCTGGGCGCGCTGGGACTGAGCGAGGGGACGGGGCAGACGCTGCAGGTCCGGATCCGCGACCTGGCCGGGAACCAGGCCGACCAGACGGTGACCTTCGAGCTCGACGCCACCGGGCCGGCGCTGACGCTGACCCCGCCCGACGGCGCCTCGACCCAGCCGGGGATCGACCTGGTCGCCGACTACAGCGACGCCTGTGGGATCGACCTGGGCAGCTTTCAGGCCACGCTCGACGGGCAGGACGTGACCGCGCAGTTCCTGATCGGCGGGGCGCAGGCCGTGTTCAGCCAGCCCGCGCTCAGCGACGGGGTGCACACGCTGACGGTCTCGATCCGCGACGTGGTCGGCAACACGTCGCAAGCGACCAGCACGTTCACGCAGGTCTCGCCCGCGGTCGCGTTCGAGCTGTTCGTCGGCCCGCCGCCCAGCGGGGTCGGCGCGCCGGACGACACGGCGCTGCGCGACCTGGCCGTCGAGGCGCGGTCGATCGACGGCACCGGCAACGACCTGCTCGACGACTTCGAGGGCGCGGCCGGCGAGCGGCTGGTGCGGCTGCTGAGCCCCGACTACGCCGACGGTGTGTCGGCGCCGGCGGGGGCCGGGCGGCCGAGCGCGCGGGCCGTCAGCAACGCCGTGCACGCGCAGGCGGGCTCGCGGCTGAACGCGCGCGGGGCGAGCGACTACCTGTGGATCTGGGGGCAGTTCCTCGACCACGACCTGTCGCTGAGCTTGACGGGGCTGCCGGAAGAGCCGTTCCCGGTGGAGGTTCCCGCGGGGGACCCGTTCTTCGACCCGGCGGGGACGGGGACGGTGGAGATCCCGCTGTTCCGCTCGCACTACGACACCGGGAGCAGTCCGCGGGAGCAGTTGACGGACATTACGGCCTGGATCGACGCGTCCATGGTGTATGGCTCCGACGGGCTGCGGGCCGACGCGCTGCGGGCGTTCGACGGCAGCGGGCGGCTGCGGACCAGCGCCGGGGAGCTGCTGCCGTTCAACGACCTGGGGTTGGACAACGACCCCAGTCCAGCGGCGCCGAACTTCTTCTTGGCGGGCGATATCCGCGCCAACGAGAACGTGGGCCTGCTGGCCATGCACACGCTGTGGGTCCGCGAGCACAACCGGCTGGCCGACGCGCTGCGGGCGGCGCACCCGCTGGCGACGGGCGACGAGATCTACGAGGCCGCCCGGCGGATCGTGGGCGCCGAGATCCAGGCGGTGACCTACCAGGAGTTCTTGCCGGTGCTGCTGGGCGAGGACGCGCTGGGGGCCTACGCGGGGTACGACCCCGACGCCCAGGCCGGGATCGTGAACGCGTTCGCCAACGCCGCCTTCCGGCTGGGCCACAGCCTGCTGTCGCCGCGGCTGCTGCGGCTCGAGGCCGACGGGTCGGCGATCCCCGAGGGCTCGCTGACGCTGCACGAGGCGTTCTTCCAGCCGGGGCGGCTGACCGAGGGCGGCGGGATCGAGCCGCTGCTGCGCGGGGCGGCCGAGCAGGTCTGCCAGGAGCTCGACCCGGGGCTGATCGACGGGGTGCGGAACTTCCTGTTCGGCCCGCCGGGCAGCGGCGGGCTGGACCTGGCGTCGCTGAACATTCAGCGCGGACGTGACCACGGGTTGCCCGGCTACAACGAGGCGCGGCGGCAGTTGGGCCTCGGCGCGCGGGCGTCGTTCGCGGAGGTCTCGAGCGACCCGCAGGTGGTGGCGCGGCTGGCGGCGGTCTACGGAGACGTCGAAGAGATCGACCTGTGGACGGGCGGGCTGGCTGAGGACCACGTGGCCGGGGCCATGGTCGGCGAGACGTTCCGGGCGATCCTGGTGGCGCAGTTCGAGCTGCTGCGCGACGGGGACCGGTTCTGGTACGAGTCGGCGTTCGCGGGGCCGGCGTTGCAGGCGCTGCGGCAGACGCGGCTGGCCGACGTGATCCGGCGCAACACCGCGATCGACGCCGAGATCCAGGACACGGTGTTCCTGGCCTCGCCGGTGTTGGTCGGGCGAGCGCAGGACCTGACCGTGCGGGCGATCACGGCGAGCGGCGAGACGGCGACGGGGTTCGCAGGGTTCGTCGAGCTGGGGACCAGCGACGGGCGGCTGCCGCTCGACGGGCTGCTGTTCGAGGTGTCGCCGGGGGATATGGGCGTGGTCACGCTGGAGGGGCTGGCGGTGTTCCAGACGCCGGGCGTGGTGGTCGTCACCGCCGAGTCGCTGGAGCTGCCGCCGCTGGACATTTCCGGCAGCCTGGCGGTCGGCGTCGAGGTCCAGGACCCGGTGGTCACGCCGGCGTTGCCGACGCTGTTGGGCGCCGACGGGGCGATCACGGTCAGCGGTGTCTCGTTCCCGGGCGGCGTGGTCCAGCTGGTCGTCGACGGCGAGGTCGTGGCCAGCGGGACGGCGGGGCCGAACGGCGAATACAACCTGTCGACGCGGCTCGACGGCGGGCAGCGCGTGGTGCTGGTCCAGGCGGTGGACCCGGCGACGGGCGAGACGCGGACGTCGGAGGCCACGACGATCGACGTGGAAGAGGCCGTGGCGGTCGCGCTGCGGGTCGAGCCGGCGGTCGCGACGTTGGCGGTTGGGCAGAGCCTGGCGCTGCGCGTGGTCCGGGTGCTGTCGAGCGGGCTGGAAGAGGACGTCACGGCGGCGGTCGGGTACCAGACCTCGAACGCGGGGGCTGCGCTGGTCGACGGGGCCGGGTTGGTCTCGGCGGTGGCGCCCGGGGTCGTGACGATCACGGCCAGCGACGGCGCGCTGCAGGCCACGGCCGAGCTGACCGTGGGTGTGGCGGTGCTGGCGGCGACGTCGCCGAGCGCGGGCGAAGATCAGGTCTCGCTGCATAGGGAGACGATCCTGCGGTTCTCGGCGCCGGTCGACGTGGCCACGGTGACGTCGGCGACGGTGCGGGCCACGTTCGGCGGGCAGGTGCTGGCCGGGCGGCTGCACAAGAGCGCCGACGCGAAGACGGTCACGCTGTTCTACGACGAGGCGCTGCCGGCGTCGGCGCGGATCCGGGTCACGATCGACGGCGGGTCGCTGCTGTCGGCCGACGGGGCGCCGATCGACGTCGACCGCGACGGTGTGCCGGGCGGCGTGCGGTTGCTGGAGTTCGAGACGCTGTCGCTGTCGACGATCCCGGGGACGTCGTTCTGCGGGCGCGTGTTCGCGAGCGAGCTGGGCGTCATGGGCGGCGAGCCCGTGAACGTGCCGTTGGGCGGCGTGACGATCACGGTCGACGGGGCGGAGAGCACGTACCAGGCGGTGACCGACGCCCAGGGCAACTTCCGGTTGGACCCGGCGCCGGTCGGGCGGTTCTTCGTGCATATCGACGGGCGGACGGTGCCGGGGGTGACGCCGGTGGGGGCGTTCTACCCGAGCGTGGGCAAGGCGTTCGAGGGCGAGCCGGGCGTCGAAGTCAAAATGGAGGAGCCGATCTACCTGCCGTTGGTCCAGCCGGGTGCGTTGGAGCCGGTCTCGACCATGGCGGGCGACGACACGGTGATCGACTTCCCGGACTCGGTGCAGACCGACTACCCCGAACTGGCTGGGACGCAGATCACGGTGCCGGGCGGGTCGTTGTTCGCGAATGACGGGACGCCGGGTGGCGAGGTCGGGATCGCGCCGGTGGACCCGGCGCGGCTGCCGGGGCCGCTGCCCGAGGGGCTGGACTTCCCGATCGTGATCACGGTGCAGGCGACGGCGGAGAACTTCGACGTGCCGGCGCCGGTGCGGTTCCCGAACCTGGACGGGGCGGCGCCGGGGACGCAGTACGCGTTGATGAGCTTCGACCACGACCGGGGGATCTGGATCGTGGTCGGGACCATGACGGTGTCGGCGGACGGGCTGTGGGTCGAGACGGACCCGGGCGTCGGAATCCTGGCGCCGGGGTGGCACTCGTTCACGACGCTGACGACCGTGGCCGGCGGGCCGATTCGGGGGCCCGGCGACACCACCAACAGCAGCGGGACCAACCCCGGCACGGGCGGCGGCGGGCCCGACGACGACGACCCGGCGTCGACGGTCAACCGGGCCAAGCTCAGCCGTTCGACTCCGCAGGAGCCGCGGGTGGGCAACGGGGACGCGCCGTCGACGGCCAAGCACAGCGCGGGCGGGAGCACGACGCTGCTCCACAACGGCGAAGAGCGGGTCACGCGGGTCGACGCCGCGATCCCCGGGCGCGCGGGCATGGGCTTCGCTCTGGTGCGTACGCACCGGTCGCAGCTCGACGACTACTTCGGGCCGTTCGGGCGGAACTGGGACCACGGCTACAACGACATGCTCTGCTTCGAGCCTGACGGCGACGTCACGCGCTCGGACGGCGGTGGCGCGTTCTTGACCTGGGAGCGGCAGCCTGACGGAACGTATCTGGCGCCGGACGGGCAGTTCGGGCTGCTCATGCGGTTGCCGTCAGGGCTGTTCGTGCTGCGGCAGCCGGACGGCTCGAAGCGCTACTACAGCGCGGGCGGGCGGTTGCTGCGCGAGAAGGACAAGTTCGGGAACGTGGTCTTCTTCGGCTACGACCCGCGCGGAAACATGGACCAGATCGTCGACGTGTTCGGGCGCGAGATCTTGTTCTGTTACGAGGAGTCCCCGCAGGGCGACGATCGGATCACCTCGATCAAGGACTTCTCGGGGCGCGAGACGTTCTACGGCTACACGCCCGAAGGCGACCTGGCGTTCGTGCGGAGCCCGCCGGTGATCGGGACGTCGACGGGGAACGACTTCCCGCAAGGGCGGACGGAGGTCTACGCCTACGTGAACGGCGCGGCGAACCCGGACGAAGACGGGAACCTGTTGTCGATCACGTTGCCGGAGGAGGCCGCACTGGGTGGTCCGCCGGCGGTCGTTTGGACCTACGACGGCAGCGACCGGGTCGCGACGAAGACCGTGGGAGGCCTGAACGCCAGTGGGATCCCTGCGGGTGGGACGTACACGTTCGACTACGTGCCCGACGGCGGGCGGCTACGGATCGACGTCCAGGAGCGGAACGGGAACGCCTGCCAGTACTTCGTGCGCAACGACGTCCTGGAGGAATACCGACGGCTGACGCAGGGGCTGCGGCCGGGTGAGCCGGCGTTCTACGCCACGCTGTTCGAGTTCAACGCCGACGGGTTGCCGACGCGGACGGTGCTCCCCGAGCAGAACGAGGTCCGCTGGACCTACGACACGAGCGGCGAGCGGGAGCGGGCGGCGAACCTGCTGGAGCGCAGGTTGGTGGCGGGCCCGCGCGGGGGTGGAGAGGACCTGGTCACGACCTGGACCTATGAGCCGCTCTACCAGCAGGTGGCGACGTGCACGGACCCGCGGGGGAACGCGGGGAGCTACGTCCCGCCGTTGGGCGCGCAGTCGGCGGAGCGCTACACGTGCTCGTACCTTTACGGCTGGCAGGAGGGGACGCAGCCGCTGGCGGAAGCGTCGGACTTCGGGATCGACATCAGCGGGACGGCTCGCGGGCTGGGTGACCTCAACGGCGACGGGAAGACCGACCAGGGGGCGCAGCTGGTGGCCTGCTCGTATCCCGACGTGTTGCTGCGGCTAGGGTCGCTGGAGGCGACGCGTCAGGGGTCGACGACGCAAACGGTGACGCACCGCTACCAGATCACCGACTTCGGTCAGTGCGCGGCCTCGATCTGCCCAGAGGGCAGCGTCGACATGGTCCTCTTCAATCCGGGGAGCGATCCAACGGGCTTCGGGGCTAGCGTCGGGTCACCGTTCGTCCCGGCTGGCGCAGGCCAGGGCCACGCGAGCGTGATGATCGAAGACGCCGCGGTGTCGATCCCGTTCGCGGCGCAGAGCCTNGAGATCTTGGCGGCGAGNACGCAGCCGGACNTGNCGCCGGCNGCGCTGCGGACGGAGATCTACTACGACGAGGTCGGGAACGTCGTCCGCACGGTGAATCCGCGNGGNGTGGAGACGCGGNTCGAGGTCAACGCGCTGAACGAAGCGGTGACGGTGACGCGCGGGTCGGCGGTCGACGAGGCGGTGGCGCGGGGCGAGCTGATCACGGGCGAGTCGGCGCTGGGCTACCAGTCGCGGATCTGGCGGGACTTCAACGGGCGGGTGGTCCGGACGGAGGTCGAGAACCGGGACTCGAACACGGCGGGNGTNGGCGCCTGGGTCGAGTCGACGGTGGTCTACGACATTCTGGGCAACCCGCTCTCGAGCAGCGTCGAGGTCGACGCGACGACGACGCTGACGCACACCTACCGCTACGACCCGAGCCAGTTGCTGATCGAGGTGACGGAGCCGGCGGGGAACACGCACGTCACGCGATACGACGAGCGGAACCTGGTGTTCCAGGTGATCCGCGGGTTCGGGAGCGCGGACGAGTCGACGACGTCGGTGACCTACAACCGGAATGGGTTCCCGGTGTTGTACTTCGACGCCGAGGACAACGACGGGGACGGGCTGCCGGAGACGACGTTCCTGACCTACGACGGGTTCGATCGGCACGTGACGACGCAGGACGCGTTGGGGAACGTGTTCGAGACGGTCTACGACGTCGCCAGCCAGGTGGTCGAGACGCGGGCGTTTGGGCACCCGGCGGGGGCTCCGGGGGCTGGGAACGTGCTGTTGGCGAACACGTTCTACTCGCATGACGAGCTGGGGCGGGTGTTCCAGGTCGACCGCTCGCTGTTCCTGGGCGGGGCGCTGACGCCGCTGCGGGCGGTGGGGCTGTCGGACGGGAACAGCGACGGGTTCGTGACGACGTTCGTGGACTTCGACGCGCTGTCGCGGCCGTACGCGACCACGCAGGACGACGGGCAGGTCTCGCGGGTGACCTACGACGGCGCGGATCGACCGGTGGAGGTCGTGGACGCGGTCGGGAACCGGTTGGTCACGCACTACGACTCGAACTCGAACCCGGTGCGGGTGACGAGCGTCGAGGTCAGCGGCGGGCTGGTGCCGGAGCAGGTGTTCTCGGTGGGCTACGTCTACGACCAGTACGACCGGGTCAAGCGGGCGACGGACAACCTTGGGCAGACGTCGCGGTTCCGGTACGACTCGTTCAACCAGGTCGTGCAGCGGAGCGACGCCGAAGGGGCGGTGATTCCGGATCCGTTGGGGGTGTTCCCCAACGTGGACCTAGGGCAGTCGGGGCAGATCAACGCGCCGGGGAACACGGCCAGCTACTACTACGACGGGATCGGTCGGGCGCTGCGGCAGGTGCAGGACCTGCGGGTCGGNGGCGTCGGGGGNGGGGCGCTGGACCTGGGGAACGCGCTGAANCCGGACGGGCAGATCACGCTGAGCTACGAGTGGGACGACAACTCGCGGTTGGCGGGGATCGTGGACGACAACGGGAACCGGACNGCGTTTGGGTATGACGCGNTNAACCGNCGGGNGACGCAGACNAACGCCGACGGGGAGGTGTTCTCGACGGTCTACGACCGGGACTCCAACGTGCGGNANGTGACGGATCCGAACGGGACGGTGGTCACGAAGAGCTACGACGCGCTGCACNGGTTGNNGNANGTCGACGTGGCGCGNGGCGTGAACGTGGGTGGGACCACGCGGGAGACGTTNAGCTACGACGGGCTGAGCCGGTTGGTGCGGAGCACCGACGACAACGGGGCCGTGAACCGGACGCAGACGGTGGAGCGGGTGTACGACTCGTTGAGCCGGGTGTGGGAGGAGCGGCAGAACGGCGAGGTGGTGAGCTGTAGCTGGTCGGGGGACTCGAAGCGGACGCAGTGTGTCTACCCCGGCGGGCGGGTGATCGACTACGGGTTCGACGCGATCGATCGACCGGTGAGCGTGAGTGACGCGCTGGGGGCGATCGCGACGAGTGAATACGTGGGCCCGGGGCTGCGGGAGCTGCGGCGGACGTTTGGGAACGGGACGGCGTTGAGCTACCTGGACGACGCTGGGACGGCGGCGGTGGGGTATGACGCGAAGAAGCGGGTGGTGCGGCAGCGGCACTTGGGTGTCGGTGGTGCGGCGTTCGTGGATCGGGAGTACGCCTACAACCGCGTGGATATGCGGGTCTCGGAGCGGCGCAACGCGGACTTCGGGCTTACGGACGCNTACAAGTACGACAGCACGTACCGGGTGGTCGAGACGACNCTGGACCAGGGCGGGATCGCTGCGGCGCCGCTGCGNGAGGTNCAGGCNGTTCGGTACGAGCTNGACGGCGTGGGGAACCGGCGGAGTGTCGAGCGNGANACNGCGACGTCGGGGACGACGACGGAGGCGATCTCGGTCAACGACATGAANGAGTACACGTCCGTGGGGGGCGTGTCGCAAGTTCATGACGACAACGGAAACCGGACGCTGGATACGAAGCGTGCCGTGACGTTCGATTACAAGAATCGCCCGGTCGGAATCGGGGATCGGGCGACTGGGCAGCCGGTCGCGCTCTATCTCTACTTCGCCGACAACCGGCGGGCTGAGAAGCAGGTCTACAGCCAGGCGCAGCCGGCGGTGCTCGAGAAGACGACGACGTTCTTCTGGGCCGGGTGGCAGTGCGTCGAGGAGCAGGACGCGGCGACGGGGGCCACCGAGATCACGTACGTGTGGGGGGCTGGCTACGTCGACGAGCTCTGCCAGGTGGAGCGGACAGCGGCGCACCCGTTGGGGGCGGCGCGGTTGTGGGTCCACTGCAACGTGCGGTTCGACGTGGTGGCGGTCACGGACGCGAGCGGGGCCGTGGTCGAGCGCAGGCGCTTCGACGACTTTGGGAACGTGGAGTTCCGGGACGGTTTGGGGGCTGTGGCCGGGGCGAGTCCTTCAGGGTTGGATTATGGGTTCCAGGGGAGGCGGTTGGATCGCGAGAGCGGTCTGATGTACTTCCGCAACCGCTACTACGACCCGGAGTTGGGGCGGTTCGTGCAGCGCGATCCGGTTTGGGACGCTGGGAATGTGGGCGGCTGGTACTCGTTCGTGGGTGCTAGCCCGGCCAGCAGGCTTGATCCGGCCGGGCTACACAATCTCGACCCAAATCTCGCGCGGAACATGGCAGAGGCGTTAGACGCGTTAGCTGGTCAGCGACTCGCCGCAAGGGACTATGCTACATATGACATCCTGTTGGAGCATCTCGCATATTGGCGTCAGTTCTACACCGCCGAAGACTGGGCCGCGGGCCAGGTGGCGGAACTGCGTGATCCTGGCACCTCATGCTTACGGGCGCCGGAACCGACGTTCGAGCCCTTTGGCGAGCCCTACGCGGATCACCTTTTCGCGCTGCTCGAGGAGACTTGGGATCGGCGACAGACCGTTTCGGAGGCTCGGTCAGAAGCATGGACCCTGTTACTGGATCCAGAAATCAGCCGAAGACTGCATGACCTGTCGTTGAAGAGTGTAGAGAAGTCGCGGGTTGACAGGAATGGTGACGGCAACCTCGAAACAGTCTGGACTCCCAACGAATGGGCGGCCGTCATATACAGGACTTCAGCTGGAGACCTCGGCATGGACTACACGGCCGTCCATAACTACCACTTTGACGAAGAGATCTACTACAGGTTCTTGTTCGATCGAATTGGCGACAGTGATCCCGGGGCGACCATCCTGGCTACCGTGCACACTCACCCCCCTGAGTTCCGCAAGTGGTACGACGGCGAGAGTGGAAACATTGGATATGGGGAGTTGGGGCCGAGTCCGGAAGATCAAACGGCGTTCAGTGAGAACCGCTTCGCCATGAAGGATATTCACTTTGTCGTTCAGCACCCAGACACTTGGGGTTTTGAATACGATTCTGATCCACCGCTGGTTTGGATCTTCGTTCGTACTACGGAGGGGGTAGTAAGTCCGCCGCCCGGAGAAGCAACCGACCGGTTCAGCCATGGAACTCCCCTGACGGCTCCTGTCCCATATTCTCCTGGTCAATGACGTTTCGGCTTACTCTATCGTGGTCGATTTGGGCCCTGGTGTTTCTCCTTGGGGTTATTGGCGCAGCCTGGACTGTGGTGAACCTCCTGAAGGGCGAGTCTTTAGAGTCGCAGGTTTGGGAAGCCTACTCAGAACGGGGTGAGGATCCATGGGGGAACAAGATCAACAAGGTACAGGGCACGGGAGCATATTCGGCGGGGCCCAACGCGATCAACGAACTGGGAAGGGGGGACGACGTCTGGCTTCCCACTTGGGACGTCATACGCGTTCTCAAGGAGAGAGGTGGCTACCTCCTACTGACCCTAAGTGGCTGCCTGGCAGTAAGCGCGGTAACTGGTAGCTGTTTCCGTCTTCCGCTGACTGTGAAGGTAGGTTCTATACATCTCGCTCTGACGTTCCTGGTCGCAGCGCTCGGCGGGTTGGCAGTTTGGAAGGTGTTCGAAGTACGCGTCCCATGGAGGGGCGTGCGGCTTCTTCCTCTGGAGACAATGCTCATTGACGTGCCCCTAGTTGGCGAGAATCTCAAGGCAACGCTTGTGCTAGGAGGGTGGACCTGGGCGTTGGCAGTCTCTTTGGGGCTGGCTGCCAGGGCAGGAAGAGATCAAGTGCTGGGGTCGGCAGAAGAGGACTCCCCATAGATAGGATTGGTGTTACGCGCCGTCCTGAAGCCGAGCCTGCGCGCCACGTTCCTCGCGGGCAAATGATCTACCTTGCCTTCTCGTGCCCTTTCAAAACTCGTGCCCTTTCAAAACTCATCGCAAGAAGAAAAGCGGTCGCCCGGGTGCGATGAGTAGTTGGTACGTCAGCGTTGCGACCATGACGGTCGTCCCGCGAAGGCGAATTCAGGCGCCGAAAGGCCAGCGTGCTACGACGCAGGCGTATCGCGTGCCCTTTCAAAACTCATCGCAAGAAGGAAAGCGGTCGCCTGAGTGCGAAGAGTAGTTCGTGC
>PANX01000006.1 GCA_002707795.1 Maricaulis sp. | reverse complement strand
CCCCGCGATCTTCTGCCCGCTGGCCATCGCAACCGACGACCACCAGGCCGCCAATGCGGACGGGCTGGTCCAGGCCGTCGCCGCCGACATGCTGCGCGAAGCCGACTTCACGGCCGATCGCGTCGCCAGACTGCTTGAAACCCGCCTTACCAACCCCGAAGACCTGGCCGAACGGGCCGCCGCAGCCCGCACGCTGGGCCGGCCCGACGCTGCGGAAACGCTGGCGAAATCGATCGACGGCCTGGTGCGAGGAGCGCTCGTATGAAATTTGCCGCCCTGCCTTTCCCTGTCGGCCCTGTCCATTTCGTCGGTATCGGCGGCATCGGCATGAGCGGCATTGCCGAGGTCATGCTGAATCTCGGCTATCAGGTGCAGGGATCGGATATCCGCGCCAATCCGAATGTCGAGCGTCTGGAAGGCCTGGGCGCCCGGGTCGCGATCGGTCATGCGGGCGAGAATGTCGAAGGGGCAGGCGCCATCGTCGTCTCCTCCGCGATCAAGCCGGACAATCCCGAACTCGTCGCGGCGCGGGCGAAGAAAATCCCCGTCGTGCGCCGCGCGGAAATGCTGGCCGAGCTGATGCGGCTGAAATTCGCCGTCGCCGTCGGCGGCACGCACGGCAAGACGACCACGACCTCGCTGGTTTCGGTGCTGATGGATGCGGCGGGCGTCGATCCGACCGTGATCAATGGCGGCATCATCTCGGCCTATGGCTCGAACGCCAAGATGGGGCTGGGCGACTGGATGGCGGTCGAGGCCGACGAGAGCGACGGCTCCTTCCTGAAGCTGCGCTCGACCGTGGCCATCGTCACCAATATCGACCCGGAGCACATGGAGCATTACGGCAGCTTCGATGTGCTGCGGCAGGCCTTCTTCCAGTTCGTCGAGAACCTGCCCTTCTACGGCTTTGCCGTGCTGTGCACCGACCATCCGGAAGTGCAGTCGCTGGCCAGCCGCATCGAGGACCGCCGCGTCATCACCTATGGCAAGAACCCGCAGGCCGATGCGCGTCTGGAAAACCTGCGCATGGAGCCGTCCGGTTCGACCTTCGACGTTACCTTCCGCCTGCGCGGCCAGGCGCCGGAGACCTGGCGCGATATCGTTCTGCCGATGATGGGCGAGCACAATGTGCTCAATGCCGTCGCGGCCCTGGCAACGGCCCGCGAGCTCGGTCTTACCGAAGAGGCCGCCAAGGGCGCGCTGAAGGGCTTTGGCGGGGTGAAGCGGCGCTTCACGCAGACCGGCAGCTGGAAGGGTGCAACCATTATCGACGATTACGGCCACCACCCGGTCGAGATCGCCGCTGTGCTGCGCGCAGCGCGCCAGGCCGCGACCGGCAAGGTGATCGCCGTGATGCAGCCGCACCGCTATTCCCGCCTGCACGACCTGTTCGAGGATTTCTCGACCTGCTTCAACGATGCCGACAGCGTGCTGGTCGCCCCGGTCTATACCGCCGGCGAGGATCCGATCGAGGGCGCCGACCGCGACCATCTCGTCGCCAGTCTGACGGCACACGGCCATCGCGACGCCCTGGCCATCACCCGCGACAGCGTTGCTGCCGAAGTCGCAAAACGGGCCGGCGAGGGCGACGTCGTCGTCTGTCTCGGCGCCGGCGACATCACGCAATGGGCCTACGCGCTTCCGGGTGAGCTGGAGGCGTTGGGGTGAGCCTTCTCGCCCAGCTCCCGCCCGTTCGCGGCAAATATATCGAGCAGGCGCCGCTCAAGGATATCACCTGGCTGCGCGTTGGCGGTCCGGCGGATGTGCTCTACCTGCCAGCCGACGAGGCCGATCTGGCGCGCTTCCTGGCCGAGACGCCGGACGGGATCCCGGTTCATGTCCTGGGCGCCGGATCGAACACGCTGGTGCGCGATGGCGGTGTGCCGGGCGTGGTGATCCGGCTCGGTCCGCCCTTCGCGAAGACGGAGGCGCTGGACGGCAATCGTCTGCGCGCCGGCGCCGGCGCGCTGGACCGGATGGTCGCGAAGGCCGCGGCCAAGGCAGGCCTGGCGGGCATGGAATACCTGATCGGTGTGCCCGGCACGATCGGCGGCGCGCTGCGCATGAATGCCGGCTGCTATGACCAGGAAACCGCCGATGTGATCGTCGAGGCCGTGGCGCTGGACCGGTCCGGGCGGCGCATCGTCGCCTCACCGGACGAGCTGGCTTACAGCTATCGTCATTGCGAGGCGCCGGAGGACTGGATCTTCACCGAGGCCGTCTTCCAGGGCACGCCGGACGAGCCCGCCGCCATCGAGGCGCGCATGGGCGAGATCACCGCCCGCCGCGAACAGACCCAGCCGATCCGGGAAAAGACATCGGGCTCGACCTTCGCCAATCCCGACCCGCCCGGCACGCCGGACCAGCGCAAGTCCTGGCAGCTGATCGACAGTGTCGGCGGCCGCGGCTTCTCGGTCGGGGGCGCAAGGTTTTCCGAACAGCACTGCAATTTCCTGATCAATGACGGTTCCGCCACGGCGGCCGATCTGGAAGAGGTAGGCGAGACGATCCGTGCCCGCATCCGCGAGACCCACGGTATCGACCTGCGCTGGGAAGTGCGGCGCGTCGGCAAGAGCCAGGAGGATCAATCCGAATGACCCAGGATTTCATCACGGCCATCGAGCCGATCCGCAACCAGTATGTGAACG
The DNA here is from genome assembly GCA_002707795.1 of Maricaulis sp. Taxonomy (GTDB): domain Bacteria; phylum Pseudomonadota; class Alphaproteobacteria; order Caulobacterales; family Maricaulaceae; genus Maricaulis; species Maricaulis virginensis. The sequence continues at coordinate 18,184 of PANX01000006.1, read as the reverse complement.
GTTACGCCACCTGGCTGGCCGACAAGGCCAGGGCCTATCCCCAGGGTGCCGGCGAATACCTGTTCGAGATCCAGGCGCAGACCAATTTCGCGCGCAAGCTCTGCCGCGTCGATTTTGTCTCGGCCCCGGGGGACAACGCGCCGCCGCATGAATACAGCCTCAAATCCATGCTCGGCTTCACGCCGATGTCCGACCGGATCGACGGGGTCGAGGTCCAGCTCAATCCCTTCCGCTGGGACAGCGCCGTGGTCGAAATTCCCGGCGCGATCTGGGATCGCGACAAGGTGATCGAGTGGTTCAATCGCTGGTTCGGCTTCAACGGCAAGACGCCGTGGGTCACCGTGCGCGACAAGCCGAGCGGCGTGCTGCACATCTGCGCCTGGGTCGAGCCGGGCATGCTGCGGATCGATTTTGGTTCTGCGCCGGCCGAAGCCTTGGCCGAACTCATCCCGATCGCCCGTGACAGTGGCGCGCAGGTGATGTCCATCCGCGATGCCAGCCAGATGGCAGCCCGGCCCGATGCCGGCCATGTGATAGGCTAGACCATGACGAAACGTATCGCCGTCCTGCTGGGCGGCCTGTCTCCGGAACGCGATGTGTCCCTGGTCTCCGGCGCGGCTTGTGCGAAGGGGCTGCGCGAGAAGGGCTATGACGTCGTCGAGATCGATGCGGGCCGCGACCTGTACCGTCAGCTGGAAGAGGCGGCGCCGGACATCGTCTTCAACGCGCTGCACGGCGAGTGGGGCGAGGACGGGCTGGTGCAGGGCGTGCTGGAGCATTTCGGCAAGCCCTACACGCATTCCGGTGTGCTGGCCTCGGCGCTGGCCATGGACAAGCAGAAAGCCAAGGACGTGCTGCGCGCGGCCGGCATTCCCTGTCCGGAAGGCTTCATCGCCAACCGCTTCGAGGCGGCCAGGTCGCACGCCATGAAGCCGCCCTATGTCGCCAAGCCGAATGCGCAGGGCTCGTCGGTGGGGGTGCATATCGTGCTGGAGGGCGCCAACCGGCCGCCGGCCGAGCTGGGCTCGACCGCTTGGGCTCTGGGCGAAGAAGTGCTGATCGAGCGCTATATCCCCGGCCGCGAGCTGACCGTCGCCGTGATGGAAGACCGGGCGCTGTGCGTCACCGAAATCGTGCCGAAGACGACTTTCTATGACTACGACGCCAAGTATGCGGCAGGCGGATCCGATCATATTTTACCCGCGGATGTGCCCGAGGCGATTGCCGAACGGGCGTGCGATCTGGCCCTGAAAGCCCACAAGGCCTTGGGGTGCCGCGGTCTGACACGGTCGGATTTCCGTTACGATTCCACTTCCGAAGAACCGCTATGGTTACTCGAAATTAACACCCAGCCGGGCATGACTCCGACATCACTTGCGCCCGAACAGGCGCAGTATTGCGGGATCGCCTTCAGCGATCTCGTGCAATGGATGGCGGAGAATGCGTCGTGTCGAAGGTGAGGCGCGGCGGGTCGCGTAAGACGACCCGGCGCACGTCCCAACCCCGATCCGCCGCGGTGTCCGCACCGCGGCGTTTGCGTAACTGGGCCGAGGCCCGGATCCGGGGTGCGAAATACCGTATGGCGAAGACGGCCCGTCTCGGCGGGCTGGCGGTGACAGGCCTGGTGGCGGTCGCCGTGGGCGGACTTGCGCTCTTCGGCCAGCTTGACGACGCCGCCATGGAAATCCGCGACTTTGCCGGCTATCGCCTGTCCGGTGTCGGTTTTGCCGTGCGGGCGGTCGACGTGACCGGCGCCAGCGGAGCCGATGCCCACGCCATCGTCGTCGCCAGTGAAGTCTATGACGGCCAGCCGATCTTCGCCGTCAATCCCGACATTATCCGCCGCCGCGTTGAAGCCCTGCCGGCCGTTCGCCGCGCCACCGTCGCACGCCTGCTGCCGGACCGGATCGCGATCGTGGTCGAGACCCGTGAGCCCTATGCGCTCTGGCAGGTCGACGGCGACCTGCGCGTGATTGACCGCCACGGTGTCGTGCTGGCGCATGCCGACCCGATGAACCCTTTGCCGCTGCCGCTCGTTGTCGCAGAGGGTGCCAATGAAGCGGTCGTCGAGATCGTCGAGGCGCTCGACAATTATCCCATCGTCCGCGACCGCGTCGTCGGTGCGGTGCGGGTGGGCGAGCGCCGCTGGAATCTGCGCCTGGACAGCGGGGCCGACGTGAAACTGCCCGAAGGCGATGTTACGGCCTCGATCGCCATCCTGGCGCGGCTGCAGGCCGAGCGGGGCGTTTTGCGCCTGGCGGCCGAGAGTTTCGATCTGCGGGGTGAGGGCGATCTGATCGTCCGGGCCCGGCCGGACCGCGCACAGGCGGCGGGATTGCGGGAGCGTGAAGCGTGAGTGTGCTGGATTTCTTTCGGTCGCGGCAGGCGGACTCGGTAACCGGAGGCAAGGCCGCAGGCGGTGTCTGCGCCGCGCTGGATGTCGGTTCGTCCAAGATTGCCTGCTTTATCGCCCGGACCGATCAGACCGTCTCCGGCCCCCGCCCGCGCGTGGTCGGCGTCGGCCATCAGTCCTCGCGCGGTGTGCGCGCCGGCGCGGTTGTCGACATGGACGCCGCCGCCGAAGCCATTCGCGCAGCCGTCGAGCAGGCCGAACGCATGGCCTCCCAGGCCGTCAGCTCCGTCACCGTCACGCTGTCGTCCGGACAGCCCAGCTCGACACGTATCGCCGCGGAAATCGACCTGCCGCAGCGCGAGGTCACCGAGCGCGAACTGCGGCGCCTGCTCGACGGGGCGCTGAGCGAGTTCGATGCCGAGGACCGGGTCGTGCTGCACGCCATCCCGCTGTCCTGGTCGGTCGACGATCATCGCGGCATCCGCGATCCGCGCGGCATGTTCGGCCGCACACTCGGCGTGGAAGTGCATGTGATCACGGCGGCCATCGGACCGCTGCGCAATCTTCTGACCTGTGTCGAGCGCTGCCATTTCGACCTGCGCGGCGTCGTGGCCACGCCCTATGCCTCCGGCCTTTCTGCCCTGGCCGACGATGAAGTCCAGCTGGGTGCGACCCTGATCGACATGGGCGCCGGTGCAACGACGGCGGCCGTGTTTGCCGAAGGCGCACTCCTGCATATCGACGCGGTTCCGGTGGGCGGTTCCCACGTCACCTCCGACGTGGCGCGCGGCCTGTCGACGCCGCTGGCCGCGGCCGAGCGTCTCAAGACGCTCTACGGCTCGGCGCTCGACAGTCCGGAAGACGACCAGCAGATGATCGAGGTGCCCTCGGTCTCCGGCGAGAACGGGGCGATGTATGACAGCGCGCCGCGTTCCCTGCTCAACTCCATCATCCGGCCGCGCCTGGAAGAGACGTTCGAACTGATCCGCGACCGCCTGGATGCGGCGGGTGTGGGCAAATCCTCCGGCCGCCGCCTGGTGCTGACCGGGGGCGGGGCCCAGATGCCCGGCGCCGGCGAGCTCGCTGCCCGGGTGTTCGGCAAACAGGTGCGCATTGCCGGTCCGACCGGTGTGACGGGCCTTGGCGATGCCGTCTCGGGACCGGCCTTCTCCGCCGTCGCCGGCATTGTGCGCCGGGAGACGCGCGGTGCAGCCGAAGCGATTTCCGGTCCGCCGCGCATGGGCGGCTTCACCGTGGCGGCCCGCCGCAGCCGGGCCGAAGCCGGTTCGGCCGGCTCCATGTGGCGCTGGTTTGCCGAGAGCTTCTGATGGTTCGTGACCGGAACGCAGGGGTACCTGCAGGCACGATGGCGCTGTACTGAAATATGATCTGCGTCGCTCCTGCGATTTTGCGGCGCACAGCAGGAACTTAACGCCTGATTAAGCGTCTTTGTTAGACACTGCCGACTCAAGAGCCCGTTAACCTTACCGCTTCGTGCATGGGGTCCCACATGACGCTGAACCTCTCCATTCCTGAAACAACCGAATTGCGGCCGCGGATTGTCGTGTTCGGTGTCGGTGGCGCCGGGGGGAACGCTGTCAACAACATGATCGAGGCCAATCTCGAGGGCGTCGATTTCGTGGTCGCAAACACCGATGCCCAGGCGCTGATGCGCTCGAAGTCGGAGAAGCGCATCCAGATGGGCGCGGCGATCACGGAAGGTCTGGGTGCGGGCGCCCGGCCGGAAGTTGGCGAACAGTCGGCCGAGGACTCCATCGATGACATTCGTGAGCACCTGGCCGGTGCCCACATGGTTTTCATCACCGCCGGCATGGGCGGTGGCACGGGCACGGGCGCGGGACCGGTCGTTGCCCGGGCTGCACGCGAAATGGGCATCCTGACCGTCGGCGTGGTGACCAAGCCGTTCCATTTCGAAGGCTCTCGCCGCATGAAGCTGGCCGAGTCCGGGATCGAACAGCTGCAGCAGCATGTCGATACGCTGATCGTCATTCCGAACCAGAACCTGTTCCGCATCGCCACCGAGAAGACGACCTTTGCCGAGGCCTTCTCCATGGCCGACCAGGTGCTGCATTCCGGTGTCCGCGGTATCACCGACCTGATGGTCATGCCGGGCCTGATCAATCTCGACTTCGCCGACGTCCGCGCGGTGATGAACGAGATGGGCAAGGCGATGATGGGTACGGGCGAGGCGTCCGGCGAGAAACGCGCCGTCGACGCTGCCCAGGCCGCCATTTCCAACCCGCTGCTGGACGATGTCTCGATGAAGGGCGCCACGGGCGTGCTCATCAACATCACCGGTGGCTATGACATGACCCTCTACGAGGTCGACGAAGCCGCCAACGAGATCCGTTCGGAAGTCGATCCGGAAGCCAACATCATTGTCGGTTCCACCTTCGACGAGACCATGGAAGGCTCCATGCGTGTCTCTGTCGTCGCGACGGGTATCGATGCCGAGGCCGCTGTCGTGACCGATACGCGCAGCCGTCAGCGCACCGCTCCGCAGACCGCCGAACGCTCCAACCCGAACGATGCGATCCTGCCGTGGAAACGCACCGGGTCCGACCGTCCGGGCCGCATCAATCCGCCGGCCACGACCGAGCGCAGTGTCGCCGCGCATCCGGAGCCGTCCGCCGGCCGTCCCGAACCGCGGGAAACGCCGGAAACCGAAATCGAGCCGCAGGCCGAACCGCTCAAGCGGGCGGTCGGCGCGGAAGATCTGTCCGATGCGATCGCCGATGCCGAGATCACGCGCGACAGCGATCCCTATGTGATGGAGACCCGTCCCGCAGCGATCTCCGAGACGCGGGTCGAGGTGCAGCAGCCGCAGGTGCTGCGCGACCAGGCCCGTCTGGCCGAGGAGGCTGCGAGCCTCAACGCCCGTTACGAGCAGCGCCGCGCCACGACGGTGAGCCAGCCGGATATCGCCGCGGATGACGACGAACCCAGGCGCGGTTTCTCGCTCTTCGGCCGCCGTCGCAAGCCGGCCGAACCGGCGCCGACCAAGGCCGCACCCGTGACCAAGACCGCACCGGTCCAGACCTCCCAGCCGCGCGCATCGGGCGATCTGTTCGGTGACAGCCTGGAAGAGGGCGATCTGGAAATTCCCGCCTTCCTGCGTCGCCAGGCGAACTAGGCTAACCTATTGAATTTCAGGACGGCCCGCTGGCAGTCGCCGGCGGGCCGTTTCGTTTGAGGCGTCTTGCTGCGAATGCGTAACAAAACGCAACAATGCTTTAATTGCCTGCTGGAGCCCCGTGGTGTTGTGTGCCAGCCAGGGACGACGGCTTCCGTCGGGGCCTGGCCGGGTTGGCCAGACCGCCGGATGGACCAGACCGTTGAGTAAGATAGTAGCAGGCGGCGTCAGACAGTGACTTACCGGCAGACATTGGCAGCCCCCGCAGTCTGTGCGGGTATCGGTCTCCACTCCGGCGAACGGGTCCGCATGGTCCTGCAACCGGCCTCCGCCGGCTCCGGCATCCGCTTCGTCCGCTCCGACATCGGCGATCGCGACAATCGTATCGCTGCGCGCGCCGATGCCGTCAGCGAAGTCCGCCTCGGTACGACCCTGCAGAATGATGCCGGTGTGACGATCGCCACGGTCGAACACCTGATGGCGGCGCTGGCCGGCCTGGGTGTCGACGATGCCGTGATCGAGGTCGACGGTCCGGAAATCCCGGTGATGGACGGTTCGTCCGAGCCTTTCGTCAAACTGATCCGCCAGGTCGGCCTGAAATCCCAGTCGGTACCGCGCCGCGCCATCCAGGTGCTCAAGCCGGTCTCGCTGGATCTGGACGATCGCCGCGCCTGCTTCATGCCTGCGCTCAAGCCGATGATCGAGATCGAGATCGCCTTCGAGCACCAGGCGGTGGGCCGCCAGGCCTGCGTGTTCGACATCACGCCGGAAATCTTCTCCACCGACATCGCCCGTGCGCGCACCTTCGGTTTCCGCAAGGATTATGACGCGTTGCTGGCTGCCGGCCTCGCCCGCGGCGGTTCGATGGACAATGCCGTCGTGCTCGACGATACGGGAATCGCCAATCCGGAAGGCCTGCGCTTCAAGGACGAGTTCGTGCGTCACAAGGCGCTCGACGCCCTCGGTGATCTTTATCTCGCCGGCGCGCCGATCATCGGCTGCTATTCCGCCGAGCGTCCGGGCCATGCCATCAACAACATGGCCGTGCGTGCCCTGCTTGAGGATACAAGCGCCTGGAAGTGGGTGAACATGCGCGATGGCGTCACCCGCGACATGGCGCTGGCGCACTCCTGACACGCGGTTGACCGTCAAGGTTACTGAAGGGGTACTTTTGCCCCGGCCAATCATCCGCTACAACGCTGATTGAACGGGTGGTCGTCCGGCCGCCAAAATTGTCGAGCCCCGTGTCCCCATGACCCTTTCGCCGCGTACTCTGTTTCCGCTTGCCATTGCTGTTGTCCTTGCGGGTTGTTCTTCCAACCGTCCGGATACGGCCGTCGCCTATGTCGAGCGTCCGGCGGAAACCATCTATGCGGAAGCCATCGAACGGATGGACCGGAACCAGTACGACATCGCTGCGGCGATGTTCGACGAGGTCGAGCGCCAGCATCCCTATTCGGAATGGGCGCGCCGCTCGATGCTGATGGCGGCCTTCGCCAACTACCAGTCGAACAATTACGAGGAAGCGATTTCGGACTCCGAACGCTTCATCTCGCTGCACCCGGGCAATCGCAGCGCGGCCTATGCCTACTATCTGATCGCGATCTGCTATTTCGAGCAGATCATGGATGTCGGCCGCGACCAGGCTGCCACCCGCCAGGCGCTGGATGCGCTGGAGCAGGTGGTGCGCCGCTATCCGGAAAGCCGCTACGCCACGGATGCGCGTCTGAAGATCGACATGACGCGCGACCACCTGGCCGGCAAGGAAATGAGCGTCGGCCGCTGGTATCTGCGCCGCAATTATCACCTGGCCGCCATCAACCGCTTCCGCAATGTGCTGCGCGATTACGGCACCACCTCGCACGTGCCCGAGGCGCTGCACCGCCTGGTGGAATCCTATGTGGCACTCGGCGTCGACGAGGAAGCCCGCCAGGTCGCGTCCGTGCTGGGCTACAACTTCCCGGGCAGCGAGTGGTACCAGAACAGCTACGACCTCCTGACGCGTGAGGGTATTACGCTCGAGGTCGATCCCGAGCGCGAGGACCCGTCCTATTTCGAACGGGCCTGGCGTCGTCTGTTCGGCTGACGGGTCGGGGGTGCGAACGCCCTGAATGCTGCTCTCCCTCTCCATTCGCAATGTCGTCCTGATCGATACGCTGGATGCGGTCTTCGAGAGCGGGCTCTGTGCCCTGACCGGCGAAACCGGCGCGGGTAAATCCATTCTTCTCGGGGCTCTGGGCCTGGCGGCCGGTGAACGGGCCGATCGCGCCCAGGTGCGCGCCGGTGCCGACGAGGCCCAGGCCGTCGCCGAATTCGACCTGCCCGACAGCCATCCTGCCCGCGCCCTGCTGGACGAGGCGGGGATCACGGTCGAGCCCGGCGAGCCCCTGATCCTGCGCCGCCGTCTCGGCGAGGACGGCCGCTCGCGCGCCCATGTCAACGACCAGGCGGCCAGTATCGGCCTCCTGCGCTCGCTGGGCGATGTGCTGGTGGAAGTCCATGGCCAGCACGATGGCCGCGGCCTGATGGATCCGAAGACCCATCGCGGCTATCTGGACACCTACGCCGGCCATGACGATCTGCGCGCCGCCTGCCGCGCTGCGTGGAAGGAGTATTCCGGGGCCCGGCGCCGGCTGGACGAGCTGGTCAGCGCCAATCGCGCCTCGGACGAGGAAAAGGCCTTCCTCACCCACGCCCTGGAAGAACTCGAAGCCCTGTCGCCGAAGACCGGCGAAGAGGCGGAGCTGGCCGAGGAGCGTCAATTCCTGCAGGGCGCCGAGCGCGCGCTGGGCGATCTGCAGGAGGCCCAGGAGGCCCTGGCCGGCGATGGCGGCGGGCTGGAAGGCCGGCTGAACGCGGCCCTGCGCGGGCTGGAGCGTGTACGTGGCCATATCGGCGAGGGCGGCGGCGCTGCCGGCGAGGCGCTGGACCGGGCTGCCTCTGCCATCGACCGCGCATTGATCGAGTTCACCGAAGCGGAAGATGCGCTGGGCGATGCCGCCCAGGCTTTCGATGTCGAGCCCGGCCGGCTGGATGCGGTGGAGGAAAGGCTGTTTGCCCTGCGCGGCCTGTCGCGCAAGCACAATGTCGATGCCGACGAACTGCCGGCCCTGCATGGCCGGCTCGCCGAACAGCTCGACGCGATCGAGAATGCCGCCGACCGGATTGCCGAGGCCGAGAAGGCCGTGACCGCGGCCCGCGCCCGCTATGACGATGCCGCCCACGCCCTGTCACGCAGCCGCGAGAAGGCGGGCGAGGCGCTGGCGAAGGCCGTGGCGGCCGAACTGCCGCCGCTGAAGATGGACAAGGCGCGCTTCCGCGTCTCCGTCACCTCTGACGACGAGCGCGCCGGCCCGGACGGCCGCGACAGCGTGGTCTTCGAGGTCGCCACCAATCCCGGCGCCCCCTTCGGTGCGCTCGACAAGATCGCATCGGGCGGCGAGCTCTCGCGCTTCGGCCTGGCGCTGAAAGTCTCGCTCGCGGGCGAGGACGAAGGCCTGGTCCTGGTGTTCGACGAGGTCGACCAGGGTGTGGGCGGGGCTGTCGCCGACGCTGTCGGCCGCCGCCTGAAACGCCTTGCCGAGAAGGGCCAGACCCTGGTCGTCACTCACTCGCCGCAGGTTGCCGCCGTGGCCGATCATCACTGGAAGATCGTCAAGGATGATGACGGCAAGGGCGGGGTGCGCACCACGCTCGTCCGCCTTGAAGGCGACGAACGCCGCGAGGAAATCGCCCGCATGCTCTCCGGCGCTGAAGTCACCGATGCGGCAAGAGCCCAGGCGGATGCGCTGATGGCGGTGAAGGCCTAGCGGTTCGCTGGGAGTGAGTACGTCCAAAACTCCGTCATCCCCCGGCCAGCCTGCGCGCAGCGCTGGCGGGTGGTCCGGGGGACCTCGGCTACCCGCTGCCCGAGTGTGCTGTATCGACCACCGTGCCCAATCTGTTGACCGGTTAGCTGAGGTCCCCCGGATTCCTGCTGCGCAGGAACCGGGGGATGACGATGCGTGTGTATGTGGCGAATATGCCGTACAGCCCTAATCTCGCACTTCGAATCGCAACGGAGCCGGCGATGAGCGCAAGCGCACTCAAGGATGTTGAAAATCTCACCGCTGACGAGGCGCGGGCCGAGCACAAGCGGCTGGCGAAGGAAATCGCCGCCCACGACAAGGCCTATTACCAGCACGACGCGCCGAAGATTTCCGACGCCGCCTACGACACGCTGCGCCAGCGGCTGGAAGCGGTCGAGGCGCGTTTTCCCGAACTGGCCGATGCCGACAGCCCGACCCGGCGGGTCGGGGCGGCGCCCTCGGGCAAGTTCGGCGAGATCGTCCATGCCGTGCCGATGCTGTCGCTGGGCAATGCCTTCAATGATGAGGATGTGGCCGATTTCGTGGGCCGTATCCGGCGCTTCCTGGGACTGGCAGAGGACGCGCCCGTGGCGATCACGGCCGAGCCGAAGATCGACGGCCTGTCTGCCTCCATCCGCTACGAGAAGGGCCGCATCGTCCACGGTGCCACCCGCGGCGACGGCCAGACCGGCGAGGATGTGACGGCCAACCTGCTGACGCTGGACGATATCCCGGAAACCCTGCCGGGTTCCGGCTGGCCGGACGTGCTGGAAGTGCGCGGCGAAGTCTATATGTCGCATGAGGATTTCGCCGCGCTCAACAGGCGGCAGGAAGAGGCCGGCAAGCCCGCCTACAAGAATCCCCGCAATGCCGCCGCCGGCTCGCTGCGGCAGATCGATCCGGCCATGACCGCCCAGCGCCCGCTGCGCTTCTTCGCCTATGCCTGGGGCGAGGTGAGTGCGCCGCTGGCCGAAACCCAGCTCGAGGCAGTCAGGCGCCTGGGCGACTGGGGTTTCCCGACAAACCCGCTGATGACGCGCTGCGAGAGCGTGGACGACCTCATCGCCGTCTATCGCGATATCGAGGCGAAACGCGCCACGCTGGGCTATGACATCGACGGCGTGGTCTACAAGACCGACCGGCTGGACTGGCAGGAAAGACTGGGCTTTGTCGCCCGCGCGCCGCGCTGGGCCATCGCCCACAAATTCCCCGCCGAACAGGCCACCACCGTGCTGGAAGCCATCGACATCCAGGTCGGCCGCACCGGCGCGTTGACGCCGGTGGCGCGGCTGACGCCGGTCACGGTCGGCGGTGTCGTGGTCACCAATGCCACCCTGCACAATCAGGACGAGCTGGAGCGCAAGGATATCCGCATCGGCGACACGGTGGTGATCCAGCGGGCCGGCGATGTCATCCCGCAGGTCGTGCGGGTGGTCGATCCGGACCGGGCGGACCGGGCAGAGCCTTTCGAATTCCCCACCGAATGCCCGGTCTGCGGCAGCCAGGCGCTGCGCGAGCACGATCCCAAGACCGGCAAGCTGGATGCGGTGCGCCGCTGTACCGGCGGGCTGATCTGCGCCGCCCAGCTGAAGGAGCGGCTGAAGCATTTCGTCTCGCGCAAGGCGTTCGATATCGAGGGGCTGGGCACGCGGCAGATCGACATGTTCCACGAAGAGGGCCTGGTTCGCGAACCGGCCGATATCTTCACCCTGAAACGGCGCAATGAGGCCGGCGAAATCACGCCGCCCCTGCAGGAGCGCGAAGGCTTCGGCGAGACGAGTATCGGCAATCTCTTCGCCGCCATCGACATCCGCCGCACCATCGCGCTGGGCCGTTTCATCAATGCGCTGGGCATCCGCCACGTCGGCGAGAACACCGCTCAGCTCTTCGCGCGCACCTATGGAAGCTGGACGGCCTTCCGGCAGGCGGCGGAAAACCTCGCCGACGAGACCGTGCGGGCCGAGATGCTGGGCATTGACGGGATCGGCAATGCTGCCGTCGAGGCGCTGGACCAGTATTTCACCGAACAGCACAATCGCGACCTGCTGGACCGGCTGGTGGCCGAACTCGTCATCGAGGACGCCGAAGCCGTCGCCAATGACAGTCCGGTCGCCGGCAAGACGGTTGTCTTCACCGGTACGCTGGAACGCATGACGCGCGACGAGGCGAAGGCGAAGGCGCAATCGCTGGGCGCCAAGGTCTCCGGTTCGGTCTCGGGCAAGACCGACTATCTGGTCGCCGGTCCCGGCGCCGGTTCAAAGGCGAAGAAAGCCGCCGAGCTGGGCGTGGAAACGCTTACCGAGGACGAGTGGTTCGTGCTGATCGGGGAGGGGTGAGGACCATCGCGGGTGTCATCCCGGATGGATGCCCGGCGAAGGCCGGGCGCAAGTCCGGGACCCATAATCCCGGTGCCCATCCAGCTGTCGCGGGCAGCGGACCTGCTTCCGGCCGGCAATAGCGCGTATGGGTCCCGGCCCTGCGGCCCGCCTGCGCGGGCCATGCGGCCGGGATGACAGGCAGAACTGCCCCCTATTCCTCCACCCGCCGGTACACCCCGTCCACTGGCAGCTCACCGTCAAACCCGGCGACATAGCTCAGCAGTACGGCTTCCAGCACGGCCCAGTCTTCCAGCCGGCAGGTGCCGGGTTCGATCTCGTTCTCGAAGATCTCGTAGCGATTGCGGTCGGCTTCGGCGAGGTCGTCGCATTGCGGCTGGTGATAGGCGGCGACGCCGCCCTCATAGACATAGACCAGGCCGTAGAGCCACACATCGTCATTCTGTCTCATCCCGGCATAGAGGCCCGGTGAGATCTCGCGCAGGCGCACGCCTTCATGGGGAAAGTTGGCGACGCCGGAATGATAGCGCCCGCCGCGCTGTTCCACATAGCCCGTCCACATCGGCCGGTCGAAAGGGCGTCCGTCGGGATGGTTGGGCGTGTGGGCATAAAGGCCTTCTTCCAGCGGGAAGTCGGCCGAGAACCGTCCGATCAGGGCCCGGTCGGAATAAAAGCAGCCGCCCAGAAGGGCGGCTGCGGTGATGATGACAAGGCCGGTGCGGATCACGGGGTGGCGCCGGCCAGCGGTTCGGTCGCCTTGAGCAGCCAGTCGGCCACATCGCCGGAGACCAGCGGCAGCACGCGCTGGCGCACCATGGCGTGATAGCTGTCCAGCCAGGCCAGCTCGTCGGCGGTCAGCAGATGCGTGTCGATCAGACCCTTGTGGATCGGTGCGACGGTCAGCGTCTCGAATCCCAGCATCGGCCGTTCGCCGCCGGGGATATCGGCCGCTTCGGTGACGAATTGCAGGTTCTCGATGCGGATGCCATAGCCGTCCGCCTTGTAATAGCCCGGCTCGTTCGAGACGATCATGCCCGGCTCCAGCGGCACGGTATTGGCGGCCTTGGATATCCGTTGCGGACCCTCGTGAACGCCCAGGAAGCTGCCCACGCCATGGCCGGTGCCGTGGTCATAGTCGAACCCGGCCTGCCACAGCGGCAGGCGCGCCAGCACGTCCAGCTGGGTGCCGGTCGTGCCCTTGGGGAAGCGCACCATGGACAGGGCGATATGGCCCTTCAGCACGCGCGTGAACTGGGTGCGCATCTCCGCCGTCGGCGCGCCGATCGGCACGGTGCGGGTGATGTCCGTCGTGCCGTCGGGATACTGGCCGCCACTGTCCACGAGGTAGAGCGTGCCTTGCGCCAGTTTCAGATTGGTCGCTTCGGAGACGCGATAGTGCGCAAAGGCGCCATTACCCTGGGCGCCCGAGATCGTGTCGAAGGAGAGATCGCGCAGTTCAGGCAATTGCTTGCGGAAGCTTTCCAGCTTCTGCGCGGCCTCGATCTCGTCGACCTCGCCGGACTGGGCGAAGGTGTCCAGCCAGTGCAGGAATTGCACGATGGCGCCGCCATCGCGGATATGCGCCTGGCGGGCGCCCTCGATCTCGGCGGCATTCTTGCGCGCCTTGGGACGCATCACCGGATCTTCGGCCTGCTGCACCTCGGCACCGCCGCCGCGCAGGCTTTCCAGCACCCAGGCCGAGGCCGTGGTCGGATCGACGCGCACGGTCTTGCCGTTGTATTCGGCCAGGCCAGCCCCGAACTCGCTCTCCGGGCGCAGGGCGATCTCATTGCCCAGATGCGCGCGGGTCTCGTCGGTGATCTTCTCCGGCGCGACGAAGAAGGTGGCCGTGCCGTCCTTGTCGATGATCGCAGCCGACAGGGGCAGGGGCGAGCGCGACACGTCGCTGCCGCGCACATTGAACAGCCAGGCGATCGAGGGCGGAGCGGTGATCACCGCCGCATCGGCGCCTTCCTTGCCGACAATCTTGCCGATCCGGGCGCGCTTGGAGCCGTGATCCTCGCCGGCATATTCGATCGGGTGCGGGATGACCGGCGTCATCGGCGGTTCCGGACGGTCGGTCCAGGCCCTGTCGACCGGGTTCTCGCTGACCGGAACCAGCGTCACTCCGGCCCGGCCCGCAGCGACCTGCAGCTGGTGCAGCGCGGCCGGCGAGTGCAGGCGGGCATCATAGCCGATCTTCTCGCCCGCCTTGCCGTTTTCCTCGATCCAGCCGGCCATGCCCTGTTCCACGAGGTCGGCATACTCGAAAATCCCGCCATCGACCTGGTTCTTCACCTGCAGGGTATAGCGTCCGTCGACGAAGACCGCGGCGCGGTCCTTCATCACCAGGGCGGCGCCGGCGGAGCCGGAAAACCCGGTCGCCCACAACAGGCGCTCATTGCAGTCGGGCAGGTACTCATTGTCGTACTCGTCCTCGTGCGGGATCAGGAAACCGTCCAGGCCGAGCTCGTCGAGGGCGGCGCGGATCTTCGGGACGTTCTCGCGACCATAGTGCGGGCCGCCTTTGACGTCGAAAGTCTGGGAAATCATCTGGGTCATGGCGCGGAAGGTATGCCTGCGCGCGAACGGGTTCAATCCTTGTCGCAGCGGGCCTTGTCGCAGCAGGCTTTGCGCGCAGCCATGCGATTGTGCAGGGGCGAATTGCCGCGACGCTGATTGTGCATTGCACAAACTCATGGGAAAGCCCCCGTAAACCAAGGGAGTTCTCCATGTTCTACGGGATCGACGACTGGCGTCACATGAATGCCAACGCCATGATCAACCGCGCCCTCGACCGGTCGCGCGAGCGGGCCGGCGTGCGCACCCAGCCGCGCACCACGGACATCGACGCCTTCCTGGCCGGTGCCGGCCTCAACGCGAAGCGGAAGTAAGAGGCTTCCCCTGCGCGAGCGGGGAGGTCGAAGGGGGTGAGTCACAGGTGCGCGCTGGAACGCTCTGCGCCGCTTCGCGCCGCCCCCTCAGTCCGCTGTCGCGGACAGCTCCCCCGCAGGCGGGGCGAGCCCTGTTTCTATTTATTTGACCGCGATCAGGGTTTCCCAGCCCTCGATCGGCTCGCGCCGCTCAACCGTGAGGCCGGCATCCGTGTAGGCCTCGCGCACGCGCGCTTCCTGTTCGCTCAGGAGGCCGGACAGGATCACCTTGCCACCCGGCGTCAGGGCCTCAGCGATACCCGGCGCCAGATCGACCAGCGGGCCGGCGAGGATATTGGCGAAGATCAGTTCGAACTGGCGGCCGGCGATCTTCTCGTGGTCCAGGCCTTCGGCGACAAAGCAGTCGATCCCCGGCGTCGCATTCTTGGTGCAGTTCTCGGCACTTTCCTCGACCGCTTCCGGGTCGATGTCCGAAGCCAGCACCTCGGCGTCCGGCAGCACTTTCGCCGCCGCGATGGCCAGCACGGCCGTGCCGCAGCCCAGATCGAACACGGTTGCCGGGCGCTCGCCGGCGTCCAGCATGTCCGAGAAGGCCATCAGGCAGCCGCGCGTCGTGCCGTGATGGCCGGTACCGAAAGCGGGGCCGGCCTCGATTTCGATACCGACTTGGCCCGCCGCGACCGCATCGCGGTCATGGGCGCCGAACAGGGTGAAACGGCCGGCCTCGACCGGTTTCAGTCCTTCCAGCGACAGGCGCACCCAGTCTTCCTCCGGCATCGGGCCGAATTCCACCGGGATGGCCTCGCTGATGCCGCAGGCTTCGCGGAAGGCGTCGATATCGGGCATCGCCTCGAACAGCACGTCCAGCCGTGCCGCATTCCCCTCGTCGAACAGCGACCAGGAGAGGGCGGGCGCCGACGATGCGGCGTCGAGGCGCTCGACGGCGTCGGCGAGGATCGCGAAATCGGCATGTGCGACAAGGCGCCAGAGCGTGGACATGGGGCATCTCCTGAAACTGGCGCGGGTGATGGACGCTCAGGGGTGCAAAATCAAGCGCGGCCGGCCGGATGTTGTGCCGGTGGCGGCGGCAGCAGCGCCTCGTCGATGGTCAGGTGGACCTGCTGGCCGTCGGCCTCGGCATGGCGGTCGACCTCGGCCAGCTTGTCGATCCGCGCCAGCACGATCGCCGTGTGTCCGGCCGACGAGCTGATCGCGCCGATCTTGGCCGTACCCGCCATCACGGCGGTGCCGCGCGGCGGCGCCTCGCCGGCAAAGACCGCCGGGATGGAGCGCTTGCGGATCGTGCCGCGGCGTTTCATGCGCGAGACGACTTCCTGGCCGATGAAACAGCCCTTCTTCCAGCCCACCCCGCCATAGACGTCCAGATTGACGTCGGTGGGGAAGACTTCCGCCTCGCCATAGTCGCGGCCGAAGGCGGGCACGCCGGCCTCGAACTCATACGTGTCCAGAGGCTTGTCCTCGCCGGCTTCCAGGGCGCGGGCGATACCGCGATGGATGCGGCCGCCCAGGCGTGGATCGGGGGCCGAGCCGGGGAAGGGCGCGGTCGCCCAGACGGCGGCGAGGTCGGTATTCATGACGATCTCGGCCTTGGCGCGCAGCTTGAACAGGGTGAGGCGTTTCACCAGCCCTTCGGCCGAGGCTTCCGGCACGTCCAGCCAGACTGTGTTGTCCTCGGCGAAAATCATGAAATCGGCGAGGATCTTGCCCTGCGGCGTCAAGAGCGCGCCGGGCCGGCATTCGCCGGGCTCGAGGCCGGTGATATCGGCGGTGATCACGCGCTGCAGGAAGCTGCGGGCCTCGTCTCCGGCGACGGAGATCACGGTGCGGCCGGGCAGGCGGCGGGGCGGTGTATCGGGCAGGGTCATGCAATGGCATATGGCATTGTGTTCGCGTCTGGCCAAGACCCGCCATGCGCGCTATTGCGGCGAGCATGGAACGCGTCCTTTTCATCACCTCGACCCGGATCGGTGACGCCATCATCAATTCCGGGGTGCTGAACCATCTCGTCGAAACGCGTCCGGATGCCCGTTTCACCATTGCCTGCGGCCCCCTGGCGGCCTCGCTCTTTGCCGCCGTGCCGCGGCTGGAGCGCGTCATCGTCATGGCCAAGAAGCCGGCCGGCGGCCACTGGTTCGACCTGTGGCGCGAGACGGTGGGGACTGAGTGGGATCTGGTCGTGGACCTGCGCTGTTCGGCGACGGCCTGGCTGCTGCGCGCGCGCGAACGCCGCATCCTGCGCCAGGCCGGCGAACCGGTGCACAAGGTGATCGAGGCGGCCAGCGTTCTCGGGCTCGAAGACACACCGCCCGATCCGGGCCTGTGGCTGTCGGAGGCCGACCGCGCCGCGGCGCTGGAACACATGCCCGAAGGCCCCGGCTATCTGGCGATCTGCCCGTCCGCCTCGTGGATCTTCAAGGTCTGGCCGCCGGAGAAATTCGCCGAATTCATCCTGCGCTTCACCGGGCCGGACGGTGTCATGCCCGGCGCGCGGGTGGTGATGCTGGGCGGGCCGCACGATGCCGCCTATGCCCGGCCGATCTATGACGCCCTGCCGGAATTCGACTTCATCGACCTTCTGGGCCTGGGCCTGCCGGAAACCGCCGCCTGCCTGGCGCGGGCGCGCCTCTATGTCGGCAATGACAGCGGGCTGATGCACATGTCGGCCGCGATGGGCACGCCGACGCTGGGCCTGTTCGGCCCGTCCGACGACCGCTGCTATGCGCCCTGGGGCGATCATTGCGAGGCGGTGCGCGGCCCGGCCACATTCGACGAGATCGACCGCGCCCATGGCGACCGGCGCAAGCACCCGGAAAGCCTGCTCGCGGACCTCGCCGTCGATACGGTATATGATGCCGCCCGAAGCCTGTTCGAAAGGACCAAGCCATGAGCCGGACATTCGACCTGATCCTGAAGGGCGGCGAAGTCGTCAATCACGATGGACGCGGCGTCGCCGATATCGGCGTGACCGGCGGAAAGACCGTGGAGATCGGCGATCTCTCGCAAGCCTCGGCGGCCGAGACGATCGACTGCACGGGCCTTCTCGTCGTGCCCGGCGTGATCGACACCCAGGTGCATTTCCGCGAACCGGGCATGGAGTGGAAGGAAGACCTGCAATCGGGCTCGCTCGCGGCCGTGATGGGCGGTGTGACGGCGGTGTTCGAAATGCCCAATACCGAGCCGACCACCACTTCGCCGGACATGCATCTGGACAAGCTGGCCCGTGCGAAAAACCGCATGCATTGCGATCACGCCTTCTATGCCGGGGCGACGTCGGAGAATTCCGGTGTCCTGCCGGAGATGGAACGCATGGTCGGCTGTTGCGGTGTGAAGGTCTTCATGGGCGCCTCCACCGGTTCGCTGCTGGTGAAGGATGATGAAGGCGTCGAGCGCGTGCTGAACGCGATCTCGCGCCGCGCCGCCTTCCACTCCGAGGACGAGGCCATGCTGCGCGAGCGGATGGGCCTGCGCGTCACGGGCGACCCGGCGAGCCACCCGGTCTGGCGTTCGCCGGAGGTGGCGCTGACCTGCACGCAGCGTCTGGTGCGGATCGCGCATGAGACGGGGGCCAGGGTGCATGT
>PANX01000005.1 GCA_002707795.1 Maricaulis sp. | reverse complement strand
AATCCCGAGCGTGAGGAGATCATGGGCCAGTTCGTCGGCTGTATCGACGGCATGGCGATGGCCTGCGCCACGCTCGGCTTCCCCGTCGTGTCGGGCAATGTCAGCCTCTACAACGAGACCAATGGTGCCGCCATTCCACCGACCCCGGCGATCGGCGGTGTCGGCCTGATCCCGGATATCGACAAGCGGGCCGGCTTCGGCGGCATGAAGGACGGCGATATCCTGCTCGTGGTCGGCGAGACCCAGGGTGTGATGGGCGCTTCGGTCTATCTCAAGGTCATCGAGGACCGCGAGGATGGCGACGCGCCGCATGTCGATCTGGACGCGGAAAAGGCCAATGGCGATTTCGTGCGCGGCCAGATCCGCGCCGGCCGCCTGACGGCCTGCCACGACATTTCCGATGGCGGCCTTGCCTGCGCCGCGGCCGATATGGCCCTGGCCTCGGATTGCGGCATCAAGCTGGCCCATGAGGGCGCCAACCCGCCGATGCACGGCTTCCTCTTCGGTGAGGACCAGTCGCGCTATCTGATCGCCGCCCGGAAGGAAGATGCCATCGCCATCCTGCAGGACGCCAAGGCGGACGAGATCCCGGTCCAGGTGGTCGGCCTCGCCGGCGGCACCGCGATCAGCGTCAACGGCGCCCACCCGCTCAAACTCGACCGCCTGCGTGCGGCCTGGGAAGGCTGGATGCCCGGCCTGATGGACCAGCTGGTCGAAGCGGCGGAATAGTCCGCCGCTTCGCCGCGCACTCCCCCTCCACTTTCCCCGGCCTTGTGCCGGGGCCTGGAGGAGCCTGCGCCTGAAACGCCACCAGACCCCGGAATAAATCCGGGGAAAACGGAAGTATTCACTACAACCTCTTCAGTTTCTCCCGGACGGAGGCCTGCGAAGGCAGGCTGCAGATCCGGGACCGACCGAGGGTCATTTCAAGCGACGAGCTTCCCGTTGGTCCCGGCACTCCGCCCGGCCTTCGCCGGGCTTTCAGCCGGGAAAAGCGGAATGGTGTTTAGGGGGTAGCGCCTACTCTCCCTACAAGGGGAGAAGCGGAAAAAGAGCCTACCGCCCCGCGGCTTCGCCGATTTCGTCCAGCCTCTCATCCGCCTCCCGGGCGAAGTCGAGGATGGCGGCGGAGGCGTCCTGGAAGAAGTCCAGCGTCATGTTCTCATAGGTGTCGGTCGGCTGGTGGTAGTGCGGGTGGAAGTCGACGCCGAGATAGATGAAGGGGATGCCGGCGACGTGGAAGGCACCTGAATCCGTCAGCAGCGTCCAGTCACCGCCCGGCTCCTCGGTCGGCTCGTCATAGCCCATCGGCATCGACACATCGGCGCGCGCGGCGACCTCTTCGACCATCGGGACGAGGAAGGGATAGTGATAGGTGCCGACGGCCCACAGGATGCGGTCCTGCGACATCGCCACCATGTCCATGTTGAGATTGAAGGTGATATTCTCCACCGGGATGGGCGGATTGGCGACGAAGGCGCGCGCCCCCTGCAGGCCCCGCTCCTCGGCATCGACGAAGGCGAAGATCACGTCGTGCTCGGGCGGGTTGGCGGCAAAGTCCGCGGCGATGGCGAGCACCGAGGCCACACCGGACGCATTGTCGTCGGCGCCATTCCAGATCTGTCCGTCGCGCATACCCTCATGATCGTAATGGGCCGTGACGACGAGGGTACGCTCGCTGTCCGAGGTCCCCTCGATCTGCGCCAGGATGTTCACACCGGTAATGTCTTCGTCCGGGTTGCGCGGCAGGGAGAAGGTGAAGCTGTGCTCGTAATCGCCGTTCACCGGCCCCACGCCGATCCCCTCAAGCCGCTCGATGATGTAGGCGCGCGCGCGGGCATTGCCCTCGGTCGCCACTTCGCGGCCTTCCATGTCGTCGGCGGCCAGGATGCGCAGGTCTTCCAGCAATTGCTCGCGATCGAGCGCCGGGCCCTCCTGGGCACACCCGGCCTGGGTAAGGACGGCAACAGAAACGGCAGCGCCGAACAGGATGGACCGCATGAAAACTCCCCCGGATTGATCAATCCGGGGGAGTTTGCCACGGCGCAGGCCGGGAACACACTGAATTTTCGGTCAGTATCTGCGGATCACCGGAACCAGCCGCGCGGCGGGCTGGCGGCGGGTTCGGCTTCCAGCTCCGGCCAGTTGGCCTCGGCCTGCGTGATGAAACCGTCGATGTCGCGCTCCCAGCGGCGCTGGATGCCGGCATCGTAATTCATGTAGAGCACGCCTTCGACAATCCGGTAAGCCTGCGGATCGGTACGCGCCTTGTAGCCGCGCGAGGCCGCCCAGGCGCAATGCCCGTCATAGGCCGGGATATAGCGCTGCGGATTGGCCAGGAAGGCCTCGCGATTGGCCTCGCTGGCGAAATGCCAGACGGCGCCATTATACGCGGCGCTGATATCGGCCAGACCCATCTGCGGGGTCTCGGCAGTGTGGTAGGAAACGACATCGAAACCGCTCACCGCCCGGCCCTCCCGGTCGACATATTGCTCGCCGGCAAAGGCCGCGCCGGCCAGCAGGAAGACCGCCAGCGCGAGATTGGCAGCGCCCAGCGACAGGCGAAGGCAGGTTTTGGCAGTCAACAGCAGGCCCATGGTCTTTCCCCTTGCGGTCGTGGCGATTAGCTTGGCCCCTGATATGCGCCCGACACCGGTCCGGTAAAAGGCACAACGCAACACGCCGGATCACACATCCGTCACCGCCCGGAGAGCCGCCATGCCCATGCCCGCCGAGGATATCGTCGCCCTGATCAAGGCCGGCATTCCCGATGCCGATGTCGAGATGGAAGACCTGGCCGGCGACAATGATCACTGGAAGGCCGTGGTCACGTCGGAAAGCTTCCGCGGCAAGCTGCGCGTCGCCCAGCACCAGATGGTCTATGCCGCACTCGGCGACAGGATGGGCGGAGAGCTGCACGCCCTCGCCCTGGAAACCCGCGTACCGGCAGGCTGAGCCGGCGTGATCGACGACCCGGCCTTCTCCCGTCTCGGCTTCGGCGTCTCCGGCCCGCACGCAGGCTGGGCCATGCCCCGCCACGCCACGGAAGACCTTGTGCACCGGGCCGTCGGCCTGGGGGTCACCCTGTTCGACACCGCGCCCTCCTACGGCAAGGGCGAGGCGGAACGCCGGCTCGGTCGCGCGCTCCGGACCGTGCCGCGCGACAAGGTCTTCGTGGCGACCAAGGCGGGGATCGGTCCGGGCGGGCGCCGTGATTTCTCCGCTGGCGCCGTGGAAATGTCGCTGCGCGCCTCGCTGGACCGGTTGTCGATGAACCATGTCGACCTTCTGCTGCTGCATGGTCCGGCCCCGGCCGAGATGAGCGACAAGCTGATCCGCCATCTCGAAGCCTTCCGCGAACGCGGCATGGTGCGCTATCTGGGCGTTTGCGGGCGCGGCGGCGAGCTCGACGCCGCCATCGATACCGGGGCGTTTCAGGCGATCATGGCGCCGGTGAACAGCGGGCTTTCCGATATCGAGACGGCCCGGCTGGAACGGGCCCGCGCGGCCGGACTGCGTGTGCTGGGTATCGAGGTGATGGCCGGCACCACGCGCCGCCGCCTGCCTCGCTCGCGCGGCGATCTTTGGTACTGGGCCCGCCAGACCAGACGCAGTCTTCTGGGTACGGCACCGGTCGTGCCGGTCAATACGCCGCAGCTGGGCCTGAAATGGGCGCTCGAAAACGGACCGGCAGATGCGCTAGTGTGCCTGACAACACGCCACGCCAATCTGGCCGAGAATGCCCGGCTGGCGGCCCTTGAAGCCCGAGCCTCCGCTTCCTAGCTGAACGGACAGATCCAACAGGGAGTCCCGCCATGACCACTGCCCAGGACGTCATCAAGTCCACGATCGAGAATAACGACGTCGTCCTGTTCATGAAGGGCACGCCGGTGTTTCCGCAATGCGGCTTTTCCTCGGTGGTGGCCCGTGTGCTGGACCATCTCCAGGTCGATTTCGAGAGCGTCAACGTGCTCGAGGACGACGGTATCCGCCAGGGTATCAAGGATTTCTCGAACTGGCCGACCATCCCGCAGCTCTACATCAAGGGCGAGTTCGTCGGCGGCTGCGACATCGTCAAGGAAATGTTCGAGACCGGCGAGTTGCAGACCTATCTGCGCGACAAGGGTCTGATCGAACCGGCCTGAGCCCTTTCAGGGCTCCGGCCAGCCTGCGTCAGCGCGCCGCGACCACGCGGCGGCCGGGTGCTGGCGGGGCGCTTTCCAGCGGATTGAGCACAACGACCTCGCCCTGTGCGGGCACGCCCAGCTCGTCGAGCGCAAACGCCAGCTGCACGCCCCAGGGCATCTCCCGGCTGCACCCGTCCGGCGTATCCCGGGACAGGCTGACCGCGTAGACGTCGCCCTCATAGCTGCCGACATCGACCGTGAAATCCGAGCGCGCGGTACAGCCGTGGCTGCCGGCATGCACAACGAGGATCTCGTTGTCGATCACCCGCCAGTGCATGACCGGTTCGAGCGACGGGTCGACCGCCGGCGCCCGGCCGAAACCGGGTACGCGCATGTCGGAAAAGCGGATGCGTGGAAGCGCCCGCATGGCGGGCATCGGGGGCAGTGACGGCAGGAATGCGGAACGCCCCTCATCGCCCGCACTCCCGGTCGTCGAACATGCCGACGCCATCACCGCCACGCCTGCGAAAACACCCCAAACTGCTTTCACTCTTGCCCCCGTCCGTGTTGCCCGACACGAATTCCGCACGACCGGCTAACTCCCCCAGCGACCGTGACGGAGATCACATGAAACCGGTTACGTCGCGAGAATCAACCCCTTGCTCCTCTCAAGCGAACCAGGTTCGCCGACTGCCCGCAGTCGTAGCAGGTCTGCCTGTCATTGCATCACCCTGTGTTCCCAACGGCAGTCGGCAATGAGCCAGCGACCGGCTAGAGTGTGATTTGCCCCATTTTTCCGACCTTTTCCGGCTCTGCTGACGCCCTTATGCTGCACATCCTGCTTCTGATCAGCGCCACCATCGCGCTGAGCATCATGCTGATCCCGCTTTCATCGCGCTTCCGGGCGCCGATCCTGCTTGTCTTCCTGGCGATCGGCATGGCGCTGGGTGAAGACGGTCCCGGCGGGATCGAGTTCGAGGACTTTGCGCTGACCTATTCGGCCGGCTCGATCTGCCTGGCCCTGATCCTCTTGTCCGGCGGGCTCGACACGCGCTGGTCGGACGTGAAGGCGGCAGCCCTGCCGGCAGGCCTGCTGGCCGGTCCCGGCGTGGTGCTGACCGCGACCTTCGTCGGGCTCGCCTACAGCCTCCTGCTGGGTGCCTCGCTGGCGGAAGGCCTGCTGTTCGGCGCGGTGGTCAGCTCCACGGATGCCGCCGCCACCTTCATGTCACTGCGCCATGGCGGGATACGGCTGCCCCAGCGGCCACGCCAGACCCTGCTCGTGGAATCCGGCGTCAACGACCCGGTCGCGATCTTCCTCACCATCAGCCTGGTGGAAATCGTCGACAGCGGCAGCGGGCTCTCGCTGAACGCCCTTGCAGGCACACTGCCTCTCCTCGCCAGCCAGCTCGGCCTGGGATTGCTGACCGGTCTTGCCGGCGGCTGGCTGGCCTCCAGCCTGCTGAGCTGGCTCAGACTGCCCGCTGGCCTTGCCTCCCCCTTCCTGCTGGCGACGGGGCTCGCAACCTTCTCGGGAACAGGACTGATCGGCGGATCGGGTTTCCTGGCGGTCTATCTCTTCGGGCTTGTCGTCGCCAATCACGGTGCCAAGCCGCCGCAACGGGCCATCCATTTTCACGAAGGCCTGTCCTGGATTGCGCAGATCTGCCTGTTCGTACTGCTCGGCCTGCTGGTAACGCCGAGCGAGCTGGGCGGAGTGGCCTTGGGCGGGCTGATCCTCGCAGGCGCGCTTATCCTGATCGCGCGGCCGCTGGCCGTCTTCGCCTGCCTTTTGCCGGCACGCATGCCATGGCGCGAACAGGCCTATATCGGCTGGATGGGCATGCGGGGATCGGTGCCGATCTTCCTGGCGATCTTTCCGGTGGTCAGCCCCGGACCGATCACACCGGTCTTCTTCGACCTCGTCTTCGTGATCGTGGTGATCTCGCTGCTCGTGCACGGGCTGACGGCCGGTGTTTCGGCACACATGCTCGGCCTGGACGGCCGGCAGGATCGCGACGGGCCGGACGCCGGCTGACACGGCAATCTCCACGCCAGGAAAAAGGCCGCCCCGGAGATCCGGAGCGGCCTGTTTTCCAGGTCGGATTTCGTCCTCTTACGAGGAGTAGAATTCGATGACCAGGTTCGGTTCCATCTGCACCGGATACGGCACTTCGGAGAATTCCGGCATGCGCACGAAGGTGGCCTTCATGGCTTTCGGATCCAGGTCGATATAGTCCGGGATATCGCGCTCGGCGCTTTCCAGGGCTTCCAGCACCAGGGCCATGGAACGCGAGCGGTCACGAACCTCGATCACGTCGCCCGGCTTGCAGCGGTAGGACGGGATGTTGGTCTTGACGCCGTTCACCTTGACGTGGCCGTGGTTCACGAACTGACGCGCAGCGAAGACGGTCGGCACGAACTTGGCGCGGTAGACGATCGCGTCCAGGCGGCTTTCCAGCAGGCCGATCAGGTTTTCCGTCGTGTTGCCCTTGCGGCGCGAAGCCTCGTCATAGGTGCGGCGGAACTGCTTCTCGGTGATGGAACCGTAATAGCCCTTCAGCTTCTGCTTGGCGCGCAGCTGCAGGCCGAAATCGGACATCTTGCCCTTGCGGCGCTGACCGTGCTGGCCCGGGCCGTAGGAACGCGAATTGACCGGAGACTTCGGACGGCCCCACAGGTTTTCACCCATGCGGCGGTCAATCTTGTATTTCTGCGAATGACGCTTCGACATGTTCTCTCTATTCGATGCGGCCCGGCGCGCTCTCCCTCATCAGCACGCGATCAAAACGGCGGTCCACGCATCGTCCCGTTGAAGTGAAACGATCCAGGGTCTGGCCCCGGCGAGGGAAGCGGGGTTTCTACCTGCGTGGGCGGGGAAGTCAATGGGGGTGGGCGGTGGGGCGGCATGCCGATCTCGATTGGCTGTGCCTGTGTAGCCGAAGGGGTTGCCGCTNGCCTCGCCCTGCANCCGTAGGAATATTCCGCCGTGCCGCCGGTCAGCGCCGAGCGTCGGCGCGAGAATGGTATCTGAAATGCGGATCGGTCTGGGAAAGCGCCCGGTGGGCGCACCAACCCATTGTTCTCTTGCCGGGACTTCGCCTCAGGGGTTCAGCCGTTTCAAGGGCGCCTTCGGCGCCGCGAAGCGGCCTTCGGCCCTTGACAGCGCTGAGCCCCTGAGGCCCGCTGGCTGGCATGAGATCAATGGATATTTGCCTCTTCAATGCATGAAGAGGCGGGAGGTAACGCGGCGAAACGCTCGGCCTCCGGCAGAAAATGTGCCTGTCCCGATTTTTACGATTTTTAATGGGCGTCAAGAGCCGGTAGTTGTTGAACCAGTCGATCACGTCCAGCGTGGCGGATTCGACGGCCTGGAAGGAGTGCCAGAGCCCTCGCATGATCTTCTCGCAAGTGACCGAGGCGTCACTCACCCCGAAACGCGTCAACGCGGCCGCCCGAACAGCACGCGCACGGCCGGCAAAACGCCGCCCGCCCGCCAGGCATCGCGCAGCATCCAGCCCCATTCGCGCAGGGCGATGACGGCGGGATTGTTCGACACGAGCGGCTTGGTCAGGCCGTAGCGGCAGGGTTCCTCCTGGCGTTCCTGTGCGAACGTGCCGAACAGGCGGTCGAAGACGATCACCACACCGCCGAAATTCCTGTCGATATAGGCGGGATTGGACGCGTGGTGGACCCGGTGGTGCGAGGGCGTGTTGAACACCCATTCCAGCGGCCCCAGCCGCCCCACCGCTTCGGTATGCAGCAGGAATTGATATTTCAGGTTCAGCGCGAGAAGCGTTGCCACGACCAGCGGATGGAACCCGCCCAGCACCAGCGGCAGGAAGACGATCCAGCCGCCCGAAAAGGCCTTGGTCCAGCCCAGCCGCACGGCAGCCAGCAGGGTGAGTTCGTTGGGCGAATGGTGCACGGCATGGGTCGCCCACATCCAGCGGATCGTGTGGCTCCAGCGATGCATCCAGTAGTAGGCAAACTCGACGAGGACGAAACCCGCAACCCAGGTGCGCCAGTCGTCCACCGGCCATCGCACCGGCGCGGCCTGCCAGACGGCGAAATAGGCGGTGCCGATGATCAGCGCGCCCAGGAGGGCCGAGACGACGGCATCGCCGAGGGCGACGCCGAGCGTTCCGGCGGCGGCGCGAAAGTCATAGCCGTGGCCCGACCGGATACGCCAGACCGCCTCGATCGCAGCGAACAGGAGAACGCCGAGGATGAAGAGCGGCGAGCGGAGCGTGTCGAGCATGGCGGGTCTCCCGGTCTCCGGCTCAGCGCTGACGCGCTTCGAGCGCGTCGCGCGCCATGTCGAGTTCGGCGGCGGTGACGACATCGTCGCCATTGGCATCGGCCATATCGAAACCGACCGTCGGCGCGTTCGTGAACTCATGGCGCGTCACCCGGCCGTCGCCGTCGGCGTCCATCCGCATGATCATCTCGGCCAGGCGCCGGGCGCGCGGCCGCGAGGGAAGTTCGCCGGCGGTGAAGACGCCGTCGCCATTGCGGTCGATGCGGTCGAAATTTTCCGCGCGCGCGGCTATGAACTCGCTGCGATGGACGACACCGNCATTGTTTGTGTCGGCCCGTTCGATGACGTGCGCCGCGGCGGCGGGCGTCGCCTGGCCGTGAACGCCGGCGCCGGCGGACGCGCCGGCGGCAAGAGCCACAAGGGTCTGGCGTATCATTTTTCGTTTTCCTTTTCTGGAGCGAGAAAGGCGGATCCGGCAACGGGCAAGGGACGGGGTGCGCCGCCGGATCCGTGAGACAGGCCGTGCGTCATTTCGGACAGGCGACCTGGTTTCCATAGGCGTCGTAGCAGGTGACGGTGCGCGATCCGCCGCTGCCCTGCTGATACTGGGACTGGACGTCGACGCTACCGTTCTCGTTCGAAGCGGTTGCCGAGCGGTTCAGCCCGGTCGCGGAATCTACCGTCGTCGTAGCATCGTAATTGCCGTTGGCGCCGGAGACCGAGGTGTCGCGCCGGCCGTAATAGGAGCCGTCGGCATTGCGGTTGAACTCGCCATAGGTCGAGCCTGAAGCGGTATCGGTTTCGAAATGGGCGCCGGAACGGCGATAGACCGAGCCGTCGGCTCCGACCGAGGTGCGGCTGCCGCGGCAGGCGGTGCCGGAATAGCCCGAGGCACAGCCGGCCGAACCGGCTTCGGCATTGCCCGCACCGTCGGTATAGATGCCGCGGGCGCGGACGACGCCCTGGCCCTGGCCGTTGCCGCGGGCGCGGACCGCACCGGCAGAAATGCCACCGTCCGCGTTGACGCGGGCACCGCGGGCACTGCCGCGGGCCTGGGCTTCGGCAGCGGCCGGTATTGTCGTGGCGAGAAGCAGCGTGGCCGCCAGGGCCATCGCGGTACGCTGGGTGAGTGTGTGGGTCATGATCGTCTCCTGTGCTTAAAAGACGGGCTTGCCGTCCGGGACGATCGCAGACTGACCGGCGATGTTTGCAGCAGGATGTGCCGATTATTGCGACGGAAAGGTGCTGCCGACACGGTTTGAAACACTCTGAAACAGGCGATAATGCCGCCGAAACACGGTCGATGGAGTGTATCGAGATGAGCCTGCAGCCCGTCATCGCCGTCGTCGAGGACGATGCCGAGATCCGCACCCTGGTGTGCGACTATCTCGCGCGCGAGCATTTCGACGCCCGGGCCTGCCGCGACGGCAGCGAACTCGACCGATTGATGGAAGCTTCGGACATCGACCTCGTCGTGCTCGACCTGATGATGCCGGGCGAGGACGGGTTGACGATTTGCCGCCGCATCGGCGAGACCCGCGGCACGCCCATCCTCATCCTCTCGGCCAAGGGCGAGGATATCGACCGCATCGTCGGCCTCGAAGTGGGCGCCGACGACTATATGGCCAAACCCTTCAACCCGCGCGAACTCGTCGCCCGCATCCGCGCCGTGCTGCGCCGCCGGCGCAGTATCGCCGAACCTCTATCTGCCCCGGAAGACGGGAACCGGCGCGAGATCTACCGGTTCGAAGGCTGGCAGCTTGACGCAGACGCTCATGCGCTGACCGATCCGGACGGCGAGCCGGTCCCGCTCTCGGGCGGCGAATTCTCGCTTTTGCTGGCCTTCGCCCGCCATCCGCGCCGCGTCCTCACCCGCGACCAGCTGCTCGACTGGACCCGCGGTCCCGACAGCGAGGCCTATGACCGCGCCGTGGACGTGCAACTCTCGCGCCTGCGGCGCAAGCTGGGCGACGATCCGCGCGCGCCGCGACTAATCCGTACCGTACGCGGCGACGGCTATCTTTTTACCGCCGAAGTCCGACGGGAGCGTCAGCCATGACCCTGTCGGACGGGTTCGGCTTGCGCCTCGCGGTAATCGTGCTGGCGGTTCTGCTGGCGCTGCAATTGCTAACCATCGGCGCCGGAGCGGCGATCCGGGCGCGCGAATTCGGCGAACCGGTCCAGCCCGCGCTCATCGCCCAAGCCGCGGCAGCGGTGGACCTGCTGGAGAGCCTGCCGCCGGAACGTCGCGACCAGGCGGTGCGGGCGCTCAGTTCGCCGTTTCTCGACATGCGCCTCGTCGGGCAGTTCGAGACCTCCGCGCCACCCGATGCCGAACCGCTGCCTGCCTTCCGTCCGGTGATGGCCGCCTATCGCGCCGCCATGCCCGACCGGGAAATCGCCGTCTACCGCCAACGCACCGGACCGATCCGCTCGCTCCTGTCCAATCCGCGCGGTCGCATCCTGCTGGCCGACGAGACACTGGTCGTGATCGCCCTCAACAACGGCGATGCGCTGGCGATCTCCCCCAGCCGCACCTATCGTCGCCATATGGCCGTGGCCGGTCTGGCAATGATCAGTTCCGGCCTGGGCGTCGTGCTGCTGATCGGCCTGGTCTGGGCGTCCCTGGCGACTAGCCGCCCGCTGCGCGACATGGCGCGTGCCGCCGACGCCTTCGCCGGCGATCTCGACGCCCCGCCGATGCAGGAAGCCGGTCCCGCCGCGGTGCGCGAACTGGCGAAGGCCTTCAACCGCATGCAGGCACGGCTTCGCAGCCTGGTGTCGGAACGCATGACCGTTCTCGCAGGCATCTCGCACGACCTGCGAACCTATCTCACCCGTTTGCGCATGCGGGCCGAGTTCATCGCGGATGAACCCCAGCGCGACAAGACCGTGCGCGACCTGGAGGACATGACCGAGCTTCTGGACGATACGCTTGCTCTCGCCGGCGCCCTGCAAGGCACGCAAGGCCGCGGCATGGAGCGCATCGATCTTGCCGGCCTGGTCGAGGAAATCGTCGAACTGCGTGTCGAGCAGGGCCAGCCCGTTTTCATCGATCCCACGCTGTCCAGCCGCTATTCCGCACGGGTCGAAGTGTTTGGCTCGCGGCCTTGGCTGAACAGCGCGATTGGGAATCTGATCGACAATGCCGTGCGCTACGGGAAAGCGGCCCATGTCGGCGTCCGGCAGGGCAACGGCGAGGTTGAAGTAATAGTTGAGGACGAGGGTCCCGGCGTACCCTCGGCCGAACTGGAGAAGCTTTGCGAGCCCTTCTACCGGCTCGAAACGTCGCGCTCGCGCGAAACGGGCGGTTCGGGTCTCGGCCTGGCCATCGCCAACGCCGTTGCCCAATCGCTGGGAGGCCGGCTGGAGCTCCGCAATACCGGGCATGGGCTGGAGGCACGCCTCTTGTTTCCCGTGGCTCAGCCTGAGACCTTGCGACCTGACTCCTGAGGGGCTTCTTGTAAAATGTGAACCGCCCTCGTGCCGCGCCGGGCCAGCCGGACCGATCACGATTCATCCAGGAACAGTACCGCCCAGTCCCCGCGCACCGTGAACGACGCGGATCAGCTCGATACTGTCACCGTCGACCAAGGGTCGGTAGAATATGAGATAGTTACCGTCCGCGAAAACGCGAACGCCCTTCTGCCGAAGTCCTGCCGTGCGGCCCTGTCCGGGAAAATCGGCCAGTCGCCCGAAAGTCGCGCTCAGCCGATCCAGGCGTTTCGCGACCGTGCCGTGGCGAGTCCAGTGCGATGAACCGATAGATCGACGCCAGATCCCGCGCGACCTCCGGCCGGCGCAGTATGCGTTTCACGTCTCCGGCTCTTTGCCCGCCGCCGCGATAATGCTTCCCACATCTTCAAGCGGCCCGGCCGGACCACTGTCGAGACCCTGTTGGACCAGGCTTTCGATAGCCTTCAGCCTCGCCTCGCGCTCGTCTTCCCGGTCCTCCAGCAGACGCAAGCCCGCACGCACCACTTCCGAGACGCCCTTGTAGCGGCCCGTCTGCACCATGCGGACGACAAAATCCTGCTGCTGACGAGTCATGGAAACGCTGGGATTTCGCGACATGGCCACCTCCTTGCGGGGTGNAGCCATTTTNGCTACACCCCGCAAACAGGCCGACACCTAGGCCCCTAGTCCTCCCGCACCACCCTCGCCTTGCCGCGGCCCAGGGCCAGGGCCTTTACGGCGCCGCGGAAGGTGCGCACCTCCTGCTCGGTCCAGCGGCCGCGAATGAAGGCATTGCGCAGATTCTGGACCATGAGCGGCGTCTTGGAGGGCGGATAGAAGAAGCCGGCTCTCTCGAGTTCGTATTCGAAATGCTCGAACATGCGCTCCAGGTCTTCGCGCTTGGCGATGTCCGAGACCGGCTCGAATTCCGCCGGCGGCGCTTCCTCGGCTTTCCACTCATAGGCAATCACGGCGATCGCCTGGGCGAGATTGAGCGAGGAGAAGCTGCGATCGACCGGCAGGGTGATGATGGCGTCGGCCATGGTCACCGCCTCATTGGGCAGGCCCGACTTCTCTCCGCCGAACATCACACCGACCCGTTCGCCAGCGGCGATGGCGGCCCGCATCTCGGCGGCCGCCTGGCGGGCGGTGAGAACCGGCTTCTCCATGCCGCGCGGCCGCGCTGTGGTGGCGTAGAGACGGGTAAAGTCGTGGGTCGCATCGGTCAGACGGTATTCCACGCGGGCATTGTCCAGGACCGGCGACCCCGCCGACATCGTGATCGCCTTGTCGTTCGGCCAGCCGTCGCGCGGATCGAGTACAACGAGTTCCGGCAGGCCGAAATTCCCCATCACGCGTGCGGCGGCGCCGATATTCTCGCCCAGCTGGGGCGTATGGAGGATGAAGGCGGGGGTATCAGTCATGGACTACGCGCAAATCCTGTCAGCTGGCCGTCTTCGTCGAACTCCGGCATAAGACCCGCCAAGTCCATCGCCGCACGCAGTTCGCCGGCCGGGTCGACGACGCCCT
This sequence comes from Maricaulis sp., assembly GCA_002707795.1. Taxonomy (GTDB): domain Bacteria; phylum Pseudomonadota; class Alphaproteobacteria; order Caulobacterales; family Maricaulaceae; genus Maricaulis; species Maricaulis virginensis. Next base: position 1,971 of record PANX01000005.1, on the reverse strand, counting down.
CGATCACGATCCGGCGCAATTGCCGGACCAGGTCCGCATCCGCCCCCAGGCCCGACATGGCCGCGAAGAAGAGATCGGCGCTGACCGGCTCGTCCATGTCGAGCGCGGCGGACTGCATCGCCTGCCATATCGCATAGATGTCGCCGTCCGGTGCACCGGCCGCGGCGATCAATGAGACCAGTGACCCGCAGTCGTAATACGCGCCGAAATAGCCGCGAGCCCCCGCACCGCGCAGAGGACCGTCCTGCAAGGCAGGAAGGCAATTCGTCCAGGCCTGGGCGTAGGCGGTATCGATATAAGTGTCAGGCTCTTCGGTNATGCCGGCGACCAGCGCATTTGCCATCGTGTTGGCGCCACCCTCATGGATCCAGCTGTCCGCCGTATCGCCATTGCGGGCACCGCTGGCATTCTGGAACTGGTGCGCCACCTCGTGCGCGAAAAACCAGTTGAGATAGTTGCGCAGGCGCGGCGATTCTTCGCGCATCGCCTCACCTGACGTGTCCAGCATGATCACCGACCCGGAGACGCCGCCCTTGTTGGAAAAACCCGGATTATCGTAGCCGCCAAAGGCGAAATAGAGCACGGCCCGCTCGTCGAGCGGACGCTGCCAGCGGGTTTCGTAGAGCGCGAAGATCGCCTCCATGTCCCGGTCGATGGATGCCAGCACCCAGTCCGGCAGGCCCCGGTCGATGACGCCGATATAGCTGCGCCCTTCAACGATCTCGCCATCGCCGAGATAGACGAAGCTTCCCCCGCCGAGCGACACGTCTTCGATCGCGCCCTCGCGCACGGCTCCTTCGAATACCATCCGCCGGTCCGACCGGACCCGGACCCCGAGCACGGGCTGTTCGCCGCGCCAGCGATCGAGACGGCCCTCCAGCGCCGCAGCGGCATCGGCGTCTGCCACAGGCATCAGGTCGAACTGGCCGGTGAACAGGGCGAGGCCGCCGTCGGAGAAGTCGACAAAGGGGCTGTAATCGCCCTCCGGATTGACGAAGCGCGGCTCGGCGACCAGCGAGACCTGCGATGCGGGCGCGTCGAAGACCAGCGTATCGAAACCGTTGAGACGCTCGAGACGCGCGCCCTCTCCTGCGACCTCCCAGGCGCCCACGCGATAATCGCCCGTGGACCGGCTGAAGATCATGGCGGTCTGCGGCGCCGCGAAGACATAGTCGACGTCGAACCGGCCATCGGCCCGCTCGGAAACCGTTGCGGTCACACCGGTGCCCTCGATCAGGGCCGCGCTGTCCATCATCGCACCGCCCGCCCCGTCACAGGCTGAAGCGATCATGGCGAGCGCCAGTGCAAACCCGATCCGAATGACTGTCATTATACGTCCCCATGCCGATACGCCCCCCGGCGCCAATGGCAGTTAACAATGTTCGTGGCAGGAGCGAAAGTTACGGCCGCGGACAGGCGCGCGCTTTTTCAGGCCGGGCCTTCCTTGACTCAATGACCGATGCTAGAGAGCGCGCAAATTATCTCGTGCGCCCGCGGGCGCACGGTCCCGTACGTCCGAAAAGAAAGCAGAACACCCATGGCGAAGATCAAAGTCGATACCCCGGTCGTCGAGCTCGACGGCGACGAGATGACCCGCATCATCTGGCAGATGATCAAGGACAAGCTGATCCTGCCCTATCTCGACATTGATCTGAAATACTACGACCTCTCGGTCACCAAGCGTGACGAGACGGACGACCAGATCACCATCGATGCCGCCAACGCGATCAAGGAATACGGTGTCGGCGTGAAATGCGCCACGATCACACCGGACGAAGCCCGCGTCGAGGAATTCGGCCTGAAGAAGATGTGGCGCTCGCCGAACGGCACGATCCGTAACATCCTCGGCGGCGTCGTGTTCCGCGAGCCGATCGTGATCTCGAACATCCCGCGTCTGGTGCCGGGCTGGACCCGTCCGGTCGTCGTCGGCCGTCACGCATTTGGCGACCAGTACAAGGCCACCGACTTCCT
>PANX01000004.1 GCA_002707795.1 Maricaulis sp. | reverse complement strand
GCAATACCGTCAGGACGGATCAGTCGTCCTTCGGTTCCAGGATCTGGCGGCCGCGATACATGCCCGACTTCAGGTCGACATGGTGCGGACGGCGCAGTTCACCGCTGTCCTTGTCTTCGATGTAGACCGGGCTGGCCAGCTTGTCGTGGGCCCGGCGCATGCCGCGCTTGCTCGGCGTGGTTTTTCTCTTAGGGACGGCCATCGGGCTCTCCGCAATTCTTTGAATCATGCTCCGGACGGCCCACGCCATCCGTTCGAGCCGCGCCGTATACAGGTTCAATGCACACGGCGCAAGCACGGGCTTCCGTTATCTGCAGGCCCGGCGGCCTGCCGAAGCGCCGGATCAGTTCCGGAAGGAGATGTCGCCGCCCATCGACGCACTGACATCGCGCTGGCCCGGCGAGCCGTAGACATCGATATCCGCGCCCATGGAGGCCCGGGCCTCGATCCGCGATGTCGCATGGACGCTGGCATCGGCGCCCGTGGACGCTTCCAGTTCCACGTCTTCGCACACCAGATCCCGTGCATTCAGCGACACGCCGGTCGACAGGCCGATGACAAGCGTCTCGCACGTGCCGGACAGGCGCGCGGCGGCGCCGGTATTGATGTCGACATCGAGATGCCCGGCCCGGATATCCGTCACGCGGGCCGAAATGCCACGGCTGAAATCCAGTGATTCGAAATCGCGCATCGTGACGTGCACGACAACGTCGAGCTGGCGATTGCGCATGAACCAGCCGGTATCCTGGCGGATCCGCAGCTCGTCGCCCTGCACCGCGACCTCGATATCGTCGAAATCGCTGCCATTGCCTTCCAGTCGCACGCCCGGATTGTCACCGCGCACGATCTCGAGACGCAAGCCGCCCCGGGCCTCGACCCGGTCGAACGCACCCACCTCGATATCGCGGCTGTCCTGTGCCCAGCCGGAGCCGGCCAGCACTGCGGCGCCACCCAGGGCTGCAAGAATGTATCTCGTCATATCCCGTTACTCCCGTTTCGCCCCCCGGCGTCATGAAGCATCGACATGATACCGGGATGTGTACGAGATGCACGCGGGAAGGCTATTGGATGCATCCCGGCTGCCTGAAATTGCCGGGCGGGGCCGCATGGAGTGTGACACAATGGATCTGGCGGAATTCACGACCTGGTCGAAACGTATTGCCGACTGGTCGGCCGACTATCTTCGCTCCTTGCGGGACCGCCCGGTCCGGCCGCGCACGGCGCCGGGCGATGTGATCGCCGCCCTGCCCGTCTCGCCGCCCGAGGGCGCCGAGCCGATGGCGCGCATCTTCGCCGATTTCGAGCGCATCGTGCCGGGCGCGATGACCCACTGGCAGCATCCGCGCTTCTTCGCCTATTTCCCGGCCAATGCCGCCCCCGCCTCGATGCTCGCCGAGCAGCTTGCAAACACGATGGCGGCGCAATGCATGCTCTGGCAGACCTCGCCTGCGGCGACCGAGATGGAAACGCGCATGATCGACTGGATGCGCCAGGCCGTCGGCTTGCCCGAGGGCTGGCGCGGCGTGATCCAGGACAGCGCCTCCTCGGCCACGCTCTCGGCGATCATGACCATGCGCGAACGCGCACTCGACTGGCGCGGCATCCGTTCCGGTCTGGCCGGCGAGGCCGCACCGCGCATCTATGCCTCGGCCCAGACGCATTCCTCGGTCGACAAGGCGTGCTGGGTCGCCGGCATCGGTCAGGACAATCTGGTGAAAATCCCGACCCGTGCGGATCACGGCATGGATCCGGACGCCCTGCGCGCCGCCATCGCCGCCGACCGGGCCGCCGGACACCGGCCTGCGGGTATCGTGATCTGTGTTGGCGGCACTTCAATCGGCGCCTGCGACCCCGTGGCGGAAATCGTGTCCGTGGCAGAAAAAGAGGGTTTATACACGCATATCGATGCAGCCTGGGCCGGTTCTGCCATGGTTTGCAAGGAGTTAAGGAAGGCCTGGTCCGGCGCGGAGCTTGCCGACTCCATCGTCTTCAATCCGCACAAATGGCTCGGCGCGCAATTCGACTGTTCGATCCAGTTTCTGAAAAATCCGGCCGAACAGCTCAAATCCCTCACCCTGCGGCCCGATTATCTGGAGACGCCGGGCTTTGACGAGGTCGTGAATTACTCCGAATGGACCGTACCGCTGGGGCGGCGCTTCCGGGCGCTGAAGCTCTGGTTCCTGATCCGCGCCTACGGGCTGGAGGGCCTGCGGGAACGCATCCGCAACCACATCGCCTGGTCCCGCGAGGCCGAGGCGGCCATCGCCGCCCTGCCCGGTTTCCGCATCGTCACGGACGGCCGGTTCAGCCTGTTCACCTTCCGCTTCGAGCCGGCCGGCGAGGACGCAGACGCCGCCACAGCCGCGCTGCTGGAGCGCATAAACGCCGACGGCCGCACCTATCTCACCCAGACGCGGCATCAGGGCCAATACGTCATCCGCTTCCAGGTCGGCCAGTTCGACTGCACGCGGGAGGATGTGATCACCGCTGTAGAGGTCATCGGGGAGCTGGCGGCGGCAGTCTAGCGCACCGTCAATCCGCTTTCGCGAAATGGGCCAGCTGGTCGGCATGGGCCTTGATGAAGGCCGGCCGGGCCGTCGCGCGGGCGATATAGGCCCGGCAGGCCGGATGCTCGACCAGGGCGCCGAACCGGTCGACCAGGCGCAGCGCGTCCGCCATCAGGATGTCGGCGATGGTGAATCGCCCGGCGGCCAGCCACTCCCGGCCCTTCAGAACGCGCTCGAGATGCTCCATCCGGGATGCGACCCACGCATCGAGCGCCTGGCGGCCCGGCGTCTCTTCGGTATCGCCCATGAATTTGAAGATCGACCAGGGCACGCTGGCCATCTCGATCGAGTTGAGCCCGGCGATCAGCCATTCGATCGTCTCGGTCCGCCCGTCCGGGTCCGCTGGCATCAGCGTCTCGCTGCGCTCGGCCAGATAGAGCAGAATCGCCCCGCTTTCGAAAACCGGCGTGCCGCCATCGGTCAGCCAGGGCACCTGGCCAAAGGGCTGGTTGGCATAGTGCGCCGCGCCCCGGTCATGGAACGGCGTGCTCTCGACCCGATAGGCCAGTCCCGCCTCCTCCAGCGCCCAGCGGATACGCAGGTCGCGCACATGCCCGCGCGGCGTTTCCGGCACCCAGTCATAGGTCGTCAGGACGAGATCGGACATGAATGTCTCCGCAATATTGCTTCGGCTACCAGCCACGTATCTTGCCAGTTTCCCCGGGCTGAACAATAAATCCGGGGAAACTGGCGGCTGGTCGTTGGAAAAATCACCGCACCGCAATCCGCACCATTTCTGCCGGCTGCCAGGAGGGCATGGAGTGGCCGTCGGCCGAACTCATCGCCAGCTGGTAGCCCTTGTTGAGATAACGGCACACCGAGCGCAGGTCTTCCACGTGCAGGCAGTCGATCTCGTCGCCGGGACGCTGCATGCGGAAGAAACCGTCCCGGAAACGGTGCGGGACCATGTTGCGCAGAACGCCGCCTGCACCTTCGACATAGGCATTGATCGCGATGGCCATTGGGGCTCTCCATCCGTGTTCATCTTCGATGGAGATCACTCTGACAGGCCGCCAGGACAAAACCTGTCACCCCTCTTTTGCCCTGCTGAAACAAAGAAACGCCGGCTGTTGGGGGCAGCCGGCGTTTCGGTTCTATCTAAGCGATATCGAGACCGGAAAACGAGCGAGGGACTACAGGGTGTTCGCCGGTCTCGAGACGGACATTGCCAAAGGCCCGCTGAACCCGACATGAACGTTATTCATCTATGATGTCCGTCGCCGGTCCCTGCCGCTTGCCAGCATGCAGGCGCTTGGGTATCGCAGGTGCACAACATGTTTCAGGCCGCACGGATGAACCGTTGACCGCACATGCATCCCGCAGCTGGGACCGGGCCGGCATCGAAACCGCACTCCGGCTGCATAGCGCATTCCTGAAGGGCGAGCCTGGCGGTCAGCGGGCGGTCTTCCGCGGCGGCGCCCTGGCCGGCGAGGATTTCAGCGGCAGCGATCTGCGCGATGCGGATTTCTGCGATTGCGATCTGGTTGCGGCGCGATTCGACGGGGCGGACTGCCGCGGTGCCCGTTTCCAGGGGGCCGTGATGCACGGCGCCAGCCTGGTCGGCGCCCGGCTCGATGGCGCCGATCTGCGCGGCTGCGACCTGACAGGCGCGCGGCTGATCGCAGCGCGCTGTGCCGGCGCCGATTTCCGCGAACGCCCCCTGCCCGGCCAGGACGGCAAGCCGGCGACGGTTCAGGCCAGCACGCTCGATGGCGCGGATTTTTCCGGCGCCTCGCTGTCCGGGGCCCGGCTGGGCGGCGTTTCGGCGCGCGAAACGCGGTTCGAGGATGCCAATCTGTCGGGCGCCGGCCTGTGTCGCGCTGACCTGGACGGCGCGCGTTTCGCGCTCGCGCTGGTCGCCGGAACGGATTTTTCCAGCGCTTCGCTGAAGGCCGCCGATCTGCGCGGCTGCGACATGGAGGGCGCCCGGCTCGACATGGCGGTCACGCGCGACATGCAGACCGGTACCCATCCCGACCGCCCCATCCCGGAACCGGCCGGCGTGCTGACAGCACGCGAGGCCGAAGCGCGGCTGACCGGGCATATCCAGCAGGTGCGCGGCAGCGCCAGCGGCCAGCCGGTCGATTTCACCGGCCTCGACCTGCGTCCTGCCGGCTCGCTCGCCGGGCGGGCCCTGACTGCGCTGCGCGCTCCGCGGGCCTGTCTGGCCGGGCTGGACCTTAGCGGCTGCGAACTGCAGGGCGCCCGTCTGGCCGGGGCCGATCTGCGCGGCTGCAAACTCGCGGGGGCCGATCTGCGCGGGGCCGATCTCAGCGGCGCCTGGCTCACCCATGCCGATCTGACCGGTGCCCGCCTGACCCCGCTCACCCTGGGCGGCGGGCGTGTGCTGCCGGTGCAGCTGGACAAGGCCCAGTGCCGCTACAGCGACTGGCGCGATGCGAATCTGGAGCAGGCAAGGCTGGCCGGCACCGATCTCGCCTATGCGCGGATGACCGGTGCGCGGCTCTCGCCCGATGCGCTGGCCGGCGCCCTGGGCATCGACCGCCTGCTCTAGTTTGAGCGGTCGCATTTTCGAACCGCAAAACCGGTCCCCACTTTTGCTGAAAATGCTCCGGTCAGACACCCCAATCAGCCAGGATTGCCTCACGATCGGCGCCCGGCACAGGCGCCGGTCCCTGGATCGCGCCGGGTGTGCGCGAGAAGCGCGGCGCCGGCGCCGGCTGGCGCACCCCGCCCGGCTCGGCATAGCTGCCGCGCTCGCGCATGTGCGGATGGGCGGCAGACTCCTCGTAATTGAGCACCGGCGCGAAACACACATCCGTGCCTTCCAGCAGTTCGCACCATTCATCGCGTGTCTTCTGGCGGAAGAGATCGGCAAAGACCGGCCTGGCCTCCTCCCAGTTGCGGCCCGACCAGTCGGCCGGCAGGGCCTGGGCATCGACCCCCAGTTTCTCGCACAGGAGGGCGTAGAATTCCGGCTCCAGCGGGCCGATCGAGACATGACCGCCATCGGCGCATTGATAGACGGTGTAGAAATGCGCCGCGCCGTCGAGCAGGTTGCGGCCGCGCTCCGGCGACCACAGGCCGACCGCCGCCAGCTGGTGCTGCGAGGCCATCAGCGAGACGGCACCGTCGACAATGGCCGCATCGACCACCTGCCCCTCCCCGTGGGTGCGCGCATGATGCAGCGCAGCCAGCACACCGAAGGCGAGATACATCGCCCCGCCGCCGAAATCGCCGACCAGGTTGAGCGGAACGGCCGGCTGCTCCTTGCTGCCGATCGCGCCGAGCGCACCTGACAGGGCGACATAATTGATGTCGTGGCCGGCAGCATGGGCGAGCGGTCCGTACTGGCCCCAGCCCGTCATGCGGCCATAGACCAGGGCCGGATTGGCAGCCAGGGCGACGTCGGGCCCCAGGCCCAGGCGTTCCATCACGCCGGGACGATAGCCTTCCAGCAGGATGTCCGCCTTGCCGATGAGATCGCGGCACAGGGCCAGCTCGGCCTCGTCCTTCAGATCGAGTGCAATCGAGCGCCGGCCACGGCCCAGAACGTCGGCATGTCCGCCGCCCAGCGCGCCCTTGCGGTCGACACGGATCACGTCTGCGCCCATATCCGAGAGCATCATGGCGCAGAAGGGTGCCGGGCCCAGTCCGACAAACTCAATTACCTTAACGCCTTTTAGAGGTCCTTGGGGTTTCATGTCGCCAACCTTTGATTCGTTTGTTCCGGAAGTGTGGCACTTGTGACAAACTCGCGAAATACGGCATCGGCGCTCAAATCGGCAGGGGGACGAATGGGACGCTCGCTCGACGTCCTGATTTTCGGACTGTCCGGCCGCGTGGACGGACTGGCGGAGCAATTGGGCCGGCTGGCCCTGAATTGCCGCATCGTGCGCGCCGACAGCCCGCCCGCCCGGCGTCACCACTACTGGGCCGGCGGCGTGATCCTCGCCGAATGTGAAAACGATATCGATGACGGGCTGCGCGCCTTTGCGCGCTTTTCCGACCAGGCGCTCCCCGTGCTCGTGGTGGGCCCGGCCGGTCTCGCCCCGCGCGACACGGTGGATGCCTGGCTGCGCGATCCGGCTCCGGCGGTCCAGATCGCGGCGCGCCTGCGTGCCCTCTTCCGCCTGCATGCGATGGAAATCGTCGCCGCCCGCCGCGCCGAGGTCACCGCGCTCTACGGCCGCGGGCGTCCGCAGGTGGAACGCCAGGACACAGCGCCCAGCGTGCTCTATGTCGGCGATGCCTCGCCGCGCTTCATGGGGCTGCAGCACGTGCTGGAACAGGCCGGCGCCGATGTCGTCGCCGCCTTCTCCTCCTATTCCGCCTTCGACTATCTGCACGAGCGGCCCTTCGACGCCGTGGTGCTGAACGCGACCGGCAAGCGCGAGATCGCCTTCACCATCTCCTCGGCCATGCGCCGCAATGCCCGGCTCTACCACACCCCGGTCGTGCTGCTGGCCGACCGCATCGACACCCAGACTTCCGACGAGGCCTTTGCGCGCGGCGTATCCGATATTCTCGAGCCCTCGGCGGGCGATGCGGAGCTGCGCGAGCGCATCCTGACCCTGACCGAGGAGCGCAAGCGCCGCCGCCAGGCCAAGGCGGCGCTGGATGCCTGCCGCGATCCGCGCACGCTGGATATCGAGACCGGCCTGTTCAATTCCGGCTTCCTGGTGTCGCACATCCAGGACCTTTTGAACGTGTCGGCCCGCGACGAGCTGAGCTTTGCGCTGATTGCCCTGCAGATCATGCTGCCGGACGGCCGCGAACGGCCCGACGATGCCTCGGCCGAAAAGGCGCGCCGCCAGTTTGCCGCGATGCTGCGTCACCTGCTGCGCACCGAGGACGCGGCCGCCCGCTTCTCCAGCGACGTCTTCCTGGCCGTCCTGCCCTTCACGGACGCGCCGGGCATTGACTGTGTCGCCGCCCGGATCGCCGCGATCGCGGAATGCACGGCGTTCGAGAGCGAGGATCCGCTGCATCCTTTCCGGCTGACCGTGCGGGCCGCGCCCGTTCCGGTGCGCACCGGCGAGACGGCGGAAGCCCTGGTCGAGCGAGCGATGCGGGCCCTGCAGAGCCCGGCCCAGATCGTCGCTCAGGCCTGAGGCTTGCCGCCGGCCGGCCCGTCGCGCACCAGAAGCACCATCCCGCCGCCCATCAGGACGAGGCTGACGAAGAAACAGCCGCCGGCCGCGAGCAGCAGGCCGGCTGCACCGCCGAGCGAGTATTCGCGCCCGGCCTGCGCCAGGATCAGGAAACCCAGCGGCATCCCCAGCATGGCGAGTTTCAGCAGCATGCCGCCGGCGCCGCGCAGCACGGCGCGGATCCGCAACATGACCAGCAAAAACAGCATGAAACCCAGCCCGGTCAGGATCTGAAAGGCCGGTGTAAGGATTTCCTTCGAGGCGTCCATCGCACGTCTCCCCGCTTGACGATGGCCGCAGGCTCGCGGGAATCAGCGTGGCGGTCTCTCCCCCGTTCCGGGGAGCCTGCGGGCGCCTGTCCTGGCAGCGGACGCTGGCAAGACAAGAAATTCCTGCGCTTTCCCGGATAGTCCTTGTTATTCTTCTTCCAGTCGGTTCGGGACTTTTCAAGACTTCCGGAGCAAGCCGCGCAGATGCGCTGCGGCCAGAGTGTGAGGAAGAGCATGAAATTCGGTGATTATCTGCGCCAGAAGCGCGAAGACAGGGGCTGGACCCAGCCCGAAGCCGCCGCCAAGGCGCGGATCGAACAATCCTATCTGTCCAAGCTGGAAACCGGGCGATCCTACCCGTCAGACGACGTCTTCGAACGCCTTGTCGAGGTATTCGGCATCGATACGGGCGAGCTCAGCGAAAGCGTCTCGGCCGCCGAACTCGACCGCCTGCGCGAGATCCGTGAAGTGCGCGCCGCCGTGCTGGCGGGACAAGCGGGACGCCTGCGCCTGACCCGGGGCTGGCTGCTGGCCGGCCTGGCCTTCCTGATGCTGGGGGGCGGCGCGCTGGGCCTGTCCCGCATCGATCTGTCAGAGGACACGAATCTCTATCGCTATCGCTCTGACGGCGTGTTGCGGCTCGATGAAAGCCCGAATGCCTTTAACATCGTGCACTCCGAGGTTCCCGCCGACCATCCCCGGCACGAACAGATCCGCGCCATGCGCGAGCGGATCGATCAGCTTGATGTCACCACAGACCAGTATCGCGGCAATGGCTATTACGAGGACGTCGAGGGCGGACGGCGTTATTTCGAGCTGAACCACCACGCGCTTGTCACCCCGCCCAACCCGCTGCGCTGGTTCCTCGTGCCCGGGCTGATGTTCCTGCTGGGCAGTCTGGGCTGCTTCTTCATCAGCTTCCGCTGGCGGTAAGCGCCCGGCTCCCCGAGAGGCCAACCCGACCAAACCTCTTTCCCCGGACCCGTTCCGGGGTCTGGCGGCGCTTCAGATGCGGGCTCAGCCGGGCCCCGGGCCGAACAATAAAGCCGGGGAAACGAGATGGAGCCCAGGGAAACGATAGGAGGCCGGGGAAAACAGAGCGAGCTTCGCAGGCTCAGGCCGTTCCGGCCTGGGCCTGTTTCGCGCGGGCGGCGATGTCGGCCAGCGGGGCCATGGCCCGCTCGACGGCGCGCAGACGATCCTCCGGCGCATCCCATTCGGCGCGCAGGACCAGCTTGTGGTCCGGCCGCACCTTGAAGAGAGCCGGATTCTTCGAGATATGCCCGATCAGGGCCGGCGGATCGACGAACTTGTCGCCGCGGAAATGGATCACCGCGCCCTTCGGACCGGCATCTACCTTCTCGACGCCGGCATGCTTGCACAGCGATTTCACGGCGACGACACGCATCAGCGTCTCGACCTCGCCCGGCAGCGGGCCGAAACGGTCGATCAGCTCGGCCGCAAAGGCTTCGCGCTCGGTCTTGGTGTCCAGCGAGGACAGGCGGCGATAGGGCAGCCGGCGGACATCCAGATCGGGGACGTAATGGTCCGGGATCAGGACGGCAGCGCCGGCATTGATCTGCGGCGACCATTCGCCCTCATCCTCGGCATCGCCGCCGCCGCGCAGCGAGGCGACCGCCTCTTCCAGCATGGACTGGTAGAGCTCGACGCCGACATCCTTGATATGGCCCGACTGTTCCTCGCCGAGGAGATTGCCGCCGCCGCGCAGATCGAGATCGTGCGAGGCCAGGGTGAAGCCCGCGCCCAGACTGTCGAGCGACTGCATGACTTTCAGCCGCTTGTCGGCGCCATCGGTGATCTTCTGGCGCATCGGCGTGGTCAGATAGGCATAGGCGCGCGTCTTCGAGCGCCCCACCCGTCCGCGCAGCTGGTAGAGCTGGGACAGGCCGAACCGGTCGGCCCGGTGCACGATCAGCGTGTTGGCGGTGGGGATATCGATGCCGGATTCAACGATCGTCGTGGACAGGAGCACATCATAGCGGCCCTCATAGAAGGCCGTCATGATGTCTTCCAGCTGGCTCGCCGCCATCTGGCCATGCGCTGCAACGAAGGACACTTCCGGCACGCTTTCGCGCAGGAAGGTCGCAGTCTCGTCGAGATCGGTGATGCGCGGCACCACGAAGAAGGCCTGGCCGCCGCGATATTTCTCGCGCAGCAGGGCCTCGCGCACCGAGACCGGATCGAAGGGCGCGACATAGGTGCGCACGGCCAGCCGGTCGACCGGCGGCGTGGCGATGATGGACAGGTCGCGGATCCCCGTCAGCGCCAGCTGCAGCGTCCGCGGGATCGGCGTCGCGGTGAGCGTGAGCACGTGCACATCGGTGCGCAGCTCTTTCAGGCGCTCCTTGTGCTTCACCCCGAAATGCTGCTCCTCATCGACGATGAGCAGGCCGAGATCGGAGAATTTCACCGTCCTGGCGAGCAGTGCGTGCGTGCCGACGACGATCTCCACCTTGCCGTCGGCGAGCTCGTCGCGCGTGGCCTTGGCTTCCTTGGCGCCGACCAGGCGCGACAATTGCCGCACCTTCACCGGCCAGTTGCGGAAGCGTTCAGAGAAGGTCTTGTAATGCTGCCGTGCCAGCAGGGTCGTGGGCGCAACCACAGCCACCTGGCGGCCGGACATGGCGACGACAAAGGCCGCGCGCAGCGCCACCTCGGTCTTGCCGAAGCCGACATCGCCGCAGATCAGGCGGTCCATCGGCCGGCCGCGCGCCAGATCGCCGAACACATCCTCGACCGCATTGAGCTGGTCGTCGGTCTCGGCATAGGGGAAGGCGGCGCAGAACTCGTCGAAAATACCGCTCGCCGGTTCGATCGGGTCCGCCTTGCGGGCCATGCGCTCGGCCGCGATCTTGATCAGCTGGTCGGCCATGTCGCGCAGGCGCTTCTTGGCCTTGGCCTTGCGCGCCTGCCAGGCGACACCGCCCAGCTTGTCCAGCTGCGCCGTCTCGCTCTCGGCGCCATAGCGCGAGAGGAGTTCGATATTCTCGACCGGCAGGTAGAGCTTGGCCGCGCCGGCATATTCCAGCTCGATACAATCATGCGGCGCGTCCTGCACCGGCAGGGTTTTCAGGCCGATGAAGCGGCCCAGCCCGTGATCGGCATGGATCACCAGATCGCCCGGCGACAGCGAGCCCGCCTCGACGATGATATCCGCCGACTTGCGCCGCCGCCGCGGCCGCGCCAGACGGTCGCCGAGGATATCCTGTTCGGAGATGACCGCGAGCTCGTCGGTCTCGAAACCGCGTTCCAGCGGCAGGACGACACGCGCCACGGCCGCGGCCGGCAAGCCTGTCACATCGGCCCAGCTCTCGCAGGCGCGAATGCCGGAAATCCCGTGATCGCCCAGCACGCTGGCGAGGCGTTCCGATGCGCCACCGGACCAGGAGGCCAGCAAGACGCGCTTGCCGGCCTTGGTGAGGTCACGCACATGGCCGGCCGCAGCGTCGAACACATTGACGTTCTGGGCCGTGCGTTCGGCGGTGAAGGCGCGGCCCTGCTTGCCGCCGGCATCGATGGTCTGCGGGCCCGGCTCGCGGAAAGCCGTGAAGCGGCGCACCGCCCGGCCCTGCAGCGCCTTCGTCCAGTCGCCTTCGGCAAAATACAGCGCTTCCGGTTTCAGCGCCCGGTAGGTCGGGGCCGACAGGCTGCTCTCATGCCGGCTCTCATCGACCGTGGTGCGCGCCTCGTAATAGTCGGCGACCTGTTTGAGCCGCTCGTCCAGCGCGTCCTGGGCCAGGTGGTCGATACCGATCAGCGCGTTGTCCGGCAGATAGTCGAAGGGCGTCGCCAGGTGTTCGTAGAACAGCGGCAGCCAGTGCTCGACACCGGCCGGCCGCGCGCCGGCGCTGACCTGTTCATAGACCGGATCGTCCTTGATCGCGCCGAAGGTCTTGATGAAGCCGGAACGGAAGCGCGATACCGTCTCCTCGTCCAGCAGGACCTCGCTGACCGGGGTGAAGGCGATGCTGTCCATCTGGCGGGTCGAGCGCTGGGTTTCCGGATCGAAACCGCGGATCGATTCCAGCGTATCGCCAAAGAAGTCGAGGCGGACCGGTTCCGGTGCGCCGGGCGGATAGACGTCGATCACGCCGCCGCGCACAGCATAATCGCCCGGCTCCATTACCGTGGCGGTGCGGGCATAGCCATTGACGGCGAAATGGTGCTTGAGCTTCTCGACATCGACGCTGGCGCCGGGGCGGATCGCAATGCCCGCACCGGTGAGCACCTCGACAGGCGCACAGCGCTGGGTCATCGCATTGATTGTGGTGACCAGGAAAACCGGCTTGCTGCCCAGCCCGCCAGCCAGACGGGCCAGCGTCGCGGCGCGGCGTGCCGCGACACGCGGCGACGGCGAGATGCGGTCATAGGGCTGGCAGTCCCAGGCCGGCAGGCGCAGGATTTCCGCGTCAGGCGCAAAGAAGTCGAGGGCAGACGCAAAGGCGGCGGCGCGGGAATCGTCGCGTGCGACAAAGACGCTCAACCCGCCATGCAGACGGCCGGCATCGGCCAGCATCAGCGCATCCAGGCCTTCCGGCGCACCGCAGACAGTGGCCGGGCCCCGGGCGCGGGCGATCATCTCGATATCGGACATGTCTGCGCTGCCTCGCGAATATCAGGCTTTCGGCCCGTCGCCGAAGGCTGCGTCCGCATCGACGCGGAACGCCTTGAGCCGGTCCATCACCGGCGTGTCGAATTCGGCCGGAACGGGCTCGCGCCCGATGATCCAGCCGTACACATCCTGATCGGACTGGTCGAGCAGGGCCTCGAACGCGTCGAGGCCGGCCTTGTCCAGGCTGTCGATATTGTCGTCGCAGAAGCGGCCGAGGATCAGGTCGGCTTCCTTGAAGCCGCGCCGCCAGGCGCGGATCCGCAGTTTTTTGCGTTGGGTGTCGAGCGTATCGGTCATGATGGGCGCATATAGTCCCGTTGAAAGGCCGCGTCGACCGGTGGCAGCCGCGCAACTTGCCGATAGAGTAGAGCTGACGCATGATCGTATCCTGCAGATACGATCATGCTTGCGCTTTCTGGGTGTTCGCGTGATCGAACCGGTGAACCGGTTTCCACTTCACCTGATCACGCTTCAGGATGCGCCCAGAGATTCTCTTCCCCCTGTTCCAGGACGTCACCGCCCTGCCCGGTATCGGCCCCCGGCTGGCCACGCTTGTCGCCAAGGTGGCGGGGCCGCGGGTGAAGGATGTGGTGTTTCTCAAACCGGCCAGCATTGTCGACCGGTCGCGCCAGGTCAGTGTGATCGATGCGCCGGAAGACCAGATCGTCACCCTCACCGCAACAGTCGAGGAACATGTGCCCGGCCGCCGTCAGGGCCAGCCCGTCGTGGTCAAGGTCCTCTCCCGACGGTTCGCCCAGCACGAGGGCTTGATCGACCGGCTGATGAACGACGCCAAGGCGTTCCTG
>PANX01000003.1 GCA_002707795.1 Maricaulis sp. | reverse complement strand
CGATGCGCTGACCGGCCAGGACGCGGTGGAGACCGCCAGACGCTTCCACGAACGCCTGCCGCTGACCGGCCTGGTGCTGACCCGGATGGATGGTGACGGCCGCGGCGGTGCGGCGCTTTCGATGCGCCATGTCACCGGCCTGCCGATCAAATTCCTCGGCGTCTCGGAAAAGCCGGACGGTCTGGACGCGTTCGACGCGAAACGCCTGGCCGGCCGCATTCTGGGCCGCGGCGATATCGTCTCGCTGGTCGAGAAAGCCGCCCAGGACGTCGACCAGGACAAGGCCGAACGCCTCGCCAAGAAGATGGCCAAGGGCAAGTTCGACCTCGACGATCTGCGCGAACAGTTCGGCCAGCTGAAGAAGATGGGCGGTCTGGGCGGCATCATGGGCATGCTGCCGGGCATGAACAAGGCTGCGAAATCGCAGATGGCCGCCGCCGGCATGGACGACAAGATGCTCTCCCGCCAGGAAGCGATCATCCTGTCGATGACGCCGCAGGAGCGGGCCAGGCCGGAAATCCTCAAGGCCTCGCGCAAGAAGCGGATCGCCGCCGGTTCCGGCGTCACCGTCGCCGACGTCAACAAGCTGATCAAGATGCACCGCCAGATGGCCGACATGATGAAGAAGGTGGGCAAGAAGGGGCGCGGTGGCCTCGCCGGCATGATGGGCGGAATGCCCGGTGGCATGCCGCCGGGCATGAACCCGGCCGATATGGGCCGGGCGACCCAGGACCTGCTGGGCGGCAAGGCCCCCGCAGGCGCGCAATTGCCGGGCCTCGGCGGCTCCGGCTCGAAAAATTCAGGCTCGTCACTGCCCGGACTGGGCGGCGGCGGCCCCTTGGGACCGGACGGCCTGCCGCTCGGCCTCCCGAAGAAGTAATCCCCGTTTCAAAGCTTTAGACCGAAGGAAATCGAACAATGGCTCTGAAAATCCGTCTCGCCCGTGGTGGCGCCAAGAAGCGTCCCTACTACCGCATCGTCGTTGCCGACAGCCGCGCCCCGCGCGATGGCCGCTTCATCGAGAAGATCGGCTCCTACAACCCGATGCTGCCCAAGGATGGCGAGCGCGTGAAGATCGACATGGAAAAGGCCAAGGCCTGGCTCGCCAAGGGCGCCAAGCCGACCGACCGCGTCGGCCGTTTCCTGAACCAGCTCGAGGCCGATGCCTGGGCCTGGGAACACGGCAATAACCCGAAGAAGGGCGAGCCGGGCGAGAAGGCCAAGGAGCGCGAAGCCGAGCGCCTCGAGAAGGAAGAAGCCAAGAAGGCTGCCGAAGCGGAAGCCAAGGCTGCTGCCGAAGCCCCGGCTGAAGAGTCGGCTGCCGAAGCCGAGGAAGCCCCGGCCGAAGAGGCGGCTGCCGAAGAAGAAAAGTCCGAATAGGACTACCTTCAACGTCCGTGCTGCGCCTATCCTTCCCCTTGACGGGGAAGGTGTCCGGCGCAGCCGGACGGAAGGGGTGAATCCCGGTGTCTGCCCATTCAGACACCTCGCCCCCACCCACTCCACCACGGCTGCGCCGTGGTCCCCCTCCCCCATCAAGGGGGAGGATGGAGTCCGGACCCGAAACCATGACCGACACCGCCGACGATCTTGTCTTCATCGCCGCCATTGCCGGTGCGCATGGTGTGAAGGGCGAATGCAAGGTGAAGAGTTTTGCCGGCGAGCCGGACGCCGCCTTTTCCTATGGCGCGTTTCGCGATGCTGGCGGTGCGGTGATTTTGACCCCGAAGAGCTGGCGCGCGGTGAAGGACGGTTTCATCGTCCGCTTTGCCGAAAACCTGACCCGCGACGAGGCCCAGGCCCTCAAGGGCACGCGGCTTCACATCCCCCGCGCGGCCCTGCCGGCGCTGGAGGACGATGAATTCTATCATGCCGACCTGATCGGCCTGAAGGTGCAGGCGCTGGACGGCAGCGACATGGGCACGCTGCGGGCGATCCATGATTTCGGCTCCGGCGACCTCCTGGAAATCACCGGCACACCGGGCCGCAACGGCGCCTGGATGCTGCCCTTCACCCGCGACTTCGTTCCCCACATCTCGATCGGCAACGGCACGATCACCATCGACCNGCCCGAAGAGGTCGGCTCGAAGGCCGAGGAAGAGGCGGGGGAATAGCGGGATTCACGCCGCTTCCCGTCTTCTTGGCTTATCTCCTTTTACTTTCCCCGGCCTTGTGCCGGGGCCTGGTTGAGTCCGCTTCTGAGGGGCCGCCAGACCCCGGAACGGGTCCGGGGAAACCGGAGGCAGACTCTACGGCCCGCAGCGCCACTCGCCCTCGACCACCATGCGGGCGCCATTGTCGCCGACATAGACCAGACGCGCGGGCATGGGCGGGGATTCCTCGCCCGCCGTCTCCGGCTCGCNTGTCACGATAACATCCACCGTCAAACCGCCGCCGGCCAGGGTTTCGCCGTCCAGCAGCGCATTGAAGCCGCCCGGCGTCTGGCTGCGCACCGGCTCGACGCGGCCATCGACCTTGATCACACCCTCGGAAAACTCCTCGTCCATCACATTCGCCCGCACCAGCATCACCGGCTGGCGGCCGTCGTCGATGTCGAAGGCGCAGGCCAGCTCGCCCGGCAGGTCGGTACCGCGGATATCGTCCGCAGTGAGCGTGCCGATCTCGACGGCCGGTTCCGCGTCTCCGGCCGCGCCGGGCCCGGTCGCCCCTTCAGAACAGGCCACCAGCGCAAGGGCGCTGACAACGCCCAGCCCCAGAAGGCGGCAGGCGGCGGTTTGCATACGGAAGAGACGGATCATCGCGGTATCTCCGGATCAGGTTTCACCCCGATCAACGGCCCGGTCCCCGCTTTGTTCCCGGAGAAAGCCCTCTGGGGGCTGCTAATCCCCTCCCCATTCCCCCCCATCCCTGCTAAACCCGCGCGCCATGACTGACGCGTCTGCCCCTTCCCTGCCCTGGACCGCAACGGCCCTGACCCTCTTCCCGGAGGCCTTTCCCGGACCGCTTGGCGTGTCGCTGATCGGCGCAGCTGCGAATCGTGGGTTGTGGGCGCTGGAAACTGTGGACATCCGGGATTTTTCCCGTCATAAGCACCGCTCCGTGGACGACACCCCGGCCGGCGGAGGCGCTGGTATGGTGCTCAGGCCGGATGTAGCCGCGGAGGCGATTGATACGGTGCAGTCTCGCTGGCAAGGCGGGAAACGGCCGTTGATCTATTTGACGCCGCGGGGACGACCGCTTTCACAATCCCGGGTCCGGGAGTGGGCGGCCGGTTCTGGCGTTGTCGTATTCTGCGGCCGGTTCGAAGGGCTCGATCAACGGGTCATCGACAGTCGCGGGATGGAAGAGGTCAGTGTCGGCGATGCCGTTCTGGCCGGTGGCGAAGGCCCTGCCCAGGTTCTCATCGAGGCCTGTGTGAGACTTCTCCCCGGCGTGCTCGGTGATCCGGCCTCGGCCGAAGATGAGAGTTTCGAGGGCGATCTCCTCGAATATCCTCACTATACGCGTCCGCGTGTGTTCGAGGATGAAGAGATCCCCGAAGTCCTGCTCTCGGGGCACCATGGCCGGATCGAGGCGTGGCGCCGGGAGCAGGCGGAAGAGATTACGAAGGCGCGGCGCCCCGACCTCTGGGCGAGGTACGTGGCGCGCAAGGAGAATGCACGATGAACATGATCGAGCAGCTTGAAAAAGAAGAAGCCGCCCGCGTTCTGGGCGAGAAGACCATCCCGGATTTCAGCGCCGGCGACACGCTGCGCGTCCATGTTCGCATCAAGGAAGGCGACCGTGAGCGGATCCAGGTGTTCGAAGGCGTCTGCATCGCCCGCAATGGCGGCGGCCTGAACGAGAGCTACACCGTCCGCAAGATTTCCTTCGGTGAAGGTGTCGAGCGCGTTTTCCCGGTCTACTCGCCGAATGTCGAGCTGATCGAGATCAAGCGGAAGGGCAAGGTCCGCCGCGCGAAGCTGTATTACCTGCGCGACCGTCGCGGCAAGTCGGCCCGTATCGCCGAACGCGTCACCGGCCGCGGCATCGAGAAGCGCGAAGCCAAGAAATAGGCGTCCGCCCTCGTACGATTTCAAAGACCCCGCCGGGAAACCGGCGGGGTTTTTTGGTTTGCGTTTGTCGCGCCGCACTTGTCATCCCGGATGAACGCCCCGCGCAGGCGGGGCGAAAGTCCGGGACCCATAACCCCGGTGCTCGCCCGGGTGTCGCCGATGCCGGGCCCACTTCCGGCCCAAAACACGAGTATGGGTCCCGCCTCTGCGGCCCGCCTGCGCGGGCCATCCGGCCGGGATGACAAAGAATGTGAGGCAAGCCTTCACCTCACCCGCCAATACCGCTTAACTCGGTCCCATGACAGGCTCGCTCGTCATTCTCACCGGCGCCGGCATTTCGGCGGAATCCGGGCTGGGCACGTTCCGCGATACGGACGGGCTGTGGGCGAAGTTCGACTGGCAGGCGCTGGCGACGCCGGAAGCCTTCGCGGCCGAGCCATTCAAGGTGCATGAATTCTACAATGCCCGCCGCGCCAATCTGGCGACCGCCCGGCCGCATGCAGCGCACGCGGCCCTGGCCCGGCTGGAGCGCGACTGGCTGGCGCGCGGCGGCGACTTCCTGCTGGTCACCCAGAATGTCGACGATCTGCACGAGCAGGCGGGCTCGCAGCGCCTCGTTCACATGCATGGCGAGCTGAAGAAGATGCGCTGCGAGGCCTGTCACACGGTCGCCACGGCCTTCGACGAGATCGGCACGGACACGCCCTGCCCGCGCTGCCGGCAGCCCGGCTTCCTGCGGCCGCACGTGGTGTGGTTCGGCGAGATCCCGCTGGAGATGGACCTGATCTTCCAGGCGCTGGAGAGCTGCACCCATTTCGTCGCGATCGGCACGTCCGGCACGGTCTATCCCGCCGCCGGCTTCTCCGAGATCGCCCGCCGCGCGGGAGCGCACCTCACCGAGATCAACCTGGCCGAAACCGATACCTCGCCCGTCTTCGACAGCCACATCACCGGCCCGGCCAGCGCCGCCGTACCCGCCTGGGTCGAGGCGTTTCTGGCGCAGGGGTGAAAGACCGGGCGGCGCGGGCCGGAAGGGGTGAATCCCGGTAGAGGCGAACCTGGAAAAACCTCGCCCCCACCCACTCCACCGCTGCTGCGCAGCGGTCCCCCTCGCCCATCAAGGGCGAGGACAGATACGCACGGTCAGCCCTCATCCTCAATGCGGTGCATGTCTTCGTCGGAGAGGCCGAAATGATGGCCGATCTCGTGCACCAGGACGTGGGCGACAAGCTCGCCCAGCGGAATGTCGCCGCGCTCGGCCCATTCGTCCAGGATCGGACGGCGGAACAGGAAGACACGGTCGGGTTCCGGCGAGGGGTCGATCACCGATTTGCGCGCCAGATCGACGCCGATATAGACGCCGGTCAGTTCGAACGCGTCCTCCATGCCGAGCGCGTCGAGGGTTTCGCCATCGGCGAAGTCGGCGACGAAGATCTCCACGCGGCCGCACATCTTGCGGAAACCGTCGGGCAGGCCGTCCCAGGCCTGGCCGGCGAGGGCTTCGAAGTCTTCCAGGGAGGGCGGCAAAAGATCGTAGGGCAGGGATTGGGTCATGGCCCCCGTATATCGGTCGCGGGCCGGCCTGTCAGTCCGCTTCGGCGGCGGTCTTGAAATGCGAACAAATATGGAACAATCTTGCACCATGGACCTGTCCGACGTTGCCTCCGCCGCCAATCCGGATATCGACGACGCCCAGGCGCTGATGCGCGGGGCGGCGCGCCTGCTCTGGCAGATGGGCTATAGCGCGATCCCGGAATTCATCCTGCCCGATGGCCGCCGCGCCGATCTCGCCGCGCTCGGCCGCAAGGGCGAGATCACCATTGTCGAGGTAAAATCCGGCATTGCCGACTTCCGCGCCGACAACAAGTGGGAGAATTACGCCGGCTATTGCGAACGGCTGTATTTCGCCGTCTCCCAACGCTTCCCGCACGAGCTGATCCCCGATCATGCCGGCCTGATCATTGCCGACGGCTTCGGCGGCGCGGTGGTGCGCGAAAGTCCGGTGCTCGCCCTCGCCCCGGCCCGCCGCAAGGCCCTCACCCTGCGCTTCGCCCGCGCCGCCGCCGACCGGCTGATGCGGGTGGAGGAGTAGGCCAAGGGACATGTACCTCCGGTACGTGTCCCGGAATACAAGCGGAGTAGAGCTTTCTTCCCCACGCGAGTGGGGAAGTGGGCCCTCCGTAGCCCTGGCGAAGGAGGGGTCGAAGGGGTTGCGGCCGCAGGCCGCAAAAGGCGGCCGGACCCGGCTTGCCCATAACGCCGCTCACGCGGCGCCGCTCCGTCTCGCCGCCTTGCGGCGATCCACCTCCCCATGGAATGGGGAGGAAAGAAGCGCGCTTGCCTCCTACACCGTCTCGGCGGCCCGCATCTCGCGCAGCAGCCCCTCGAAAGCCTCGACACGCGGGGCAAAGCGTTGTTCCACCGCGCCGCGCACGTGCACACAGGCCTTGTCCGGGCTGCCGCAATCGACGGGCGGATGCGGATCGTATTCCAGGCCCAGCTGGATCGCCTGGGCGACGGTCTCGCCGGCCAGTTCCACGACGACGGTGAAGGCGAAATCGATCCCCGCCGTCACACCGCCGCCGGTGAAGAGATTGCCGTCACGCACGACACGCGCCTTCACCGGTTCCGCGCCGAAGGCTGCCAGCAGCGCATGGTAGCGCCAGTGCGTGGTTGCCTGACGTCCCGCCAGCAGGCCCGCTGCACCCAGGATGAAAGCGCCGGTGCACACCGAGGTGACATAGCGGGCCTGCGCGCCCTGGCGTCTGACAAAATCGACGATCTCATCGTCCTGCATCGCCGCATCCACGCCGAACCCGCCGGGAATGCAGATCAGGTCGAGATCGGGACAGGCGGCGATCGTCGTGTCCGGCAGGATGAAGGGCCCGCAAACGGTGCGCACGGGATCGAGCGTCCTGGCGACGAGGTGGACTTTCGCGCCGGGCACACGGGACAGGACCTGCAGCGGGCCGGTGAAGTCGAGCTGGGTGATGTCGTCGAACAGCAGGAAACCGATATTCAGCGTGGCGGTCATGATCAGGCCTCTTCTTTCAGGGGGGAGGTGAAACGGGCGCGGTAATCGCTGGGCGTCACGCCAAGCTGGCGCATGAAGGCGCGGTCCATGCGCTGGTGCGTGCCGAAGCCGCAGGCCTGCGCCACCGTGTCGATGCGCTGGCGGGTCTCGACCAGAAGGCAGCGCGCCAGATCGATCCGCACGCGTTCGATGAAGGCGGCCGGCGAGGTGGTCATCTCGCGGCGGCACAGCCGGCTCAGCGTACGCGGCGAAACGGCGAGCGTGTCGCACATCGCGGCGACCGACCAGTCGCGCTCCGGCGCGGCCCGCACCGCCTCGGCCAGCCGGCGGTCGTCCGCGCCCTGGGCCGCCAGATCGGCGGAAAACTGTGCCTGGCCGCCGGACCGCATGCGGTAGACGACATTCTCGCGCGCCACGGCCAGGGCCAGGTCGCGGTCATGATCGGTCTCGATCAGGGCGAGGGCGAGATCGATCCCCGCCGTCACACCGGCCGAAGTCCACACCTTGCCGTCGCGCACGAAGATCGCGTCGGGCTCGACCTCCAGCGCGGGATAATAGCGCTGCAGCCGGGCCGCCGAGCGCCAGTGCGTGGTGACACGGCAGCCGTCCAGATGGCCCCGGCGGGCGAGCAGGAAAGTCCCGGAGCAGACCGAGGCGACGCGTCCGGCGCGGTCGAAGGCCGTGTCGATGAAGGCCTGCACATCCGCTTCGTCCAGTGCCGCGCGCACGCCCGGTTCCTCGCCGCCGGCGACGATCGCGGTAGAGCCCGGGCCCAGCCGTGCCGCTGCGGCGGCCGCACTGTCCCCGGCGTTGACGGCCAGCCCGGACGAGCTCGCAACATTGCCCGCCTGCGGTGCGGCGACGCGGATATCGTAGAGCCGGCGGCCCGCGGCCCGGTTGGCGGCCGAGAACATGGCCAGCGGCCCGGTGAGGTCGAGCAGCTGGAAACCGGGATAGATCAGGAAAACGATGGTGTGCGGTGTATCCATGCCCGCCACCCTAGCCTCACCCCGTTATGGCCCAAAGGCCATTCATAGGGCAAATCGGGCCATTCGAGGCAAATCCGGAGCTCTCTTGTCCTTCCCCTTGATGGGGAAGGACCTCGAGACTGCCGTGCTTAAGCCTCCGGCTTCACGCGCCAGGGCGGGTCGATGCGGTTTTCGCCGGCATGGTAGATCTTGATCTTGTGGCCGTCCGGATCGGCCAGGATCGCCTCGCGCCACAGCCAGGACTGGTCCTCAGGCTGTGTCTCGAAGACCAGGCCCTTCGCCTCCAGTTCGCGCACGCGCGCATCCATATCCGCATCTTCCAGATATATCACCGCGCCGGGATGGACCGGCCCGGCCTCGACATGGATGGAGAACGTCGTGTCGCCCTCGGGCGCCAGGAAGCGGCAATAGTGGGGGCTGTCGACCAGGAGCCGGAAACCGAGCTGGAGGTAGAAGGCCTTCGAGCGCGGGATGTCACTGACGGGGAGGGTTATCTGGTTCAGCTGCATCGGTTTCGGTCTCCCGCCTGGGATCGGCAATCTGGTCCAGCGGCCGGATCAGGCGGTCCAGCGTCAGCTCCGACAGCAGGAAGGCCCACCCGTCGGCCGCCGCATTGATCGCTCCGGCCGCGTCGCCGGCATCGTCGGTCAGGGCTTGCGCCCGCAACACCGCCCAGCGCGTTTCACCCAGCGCCAGCACGTCCAGGCTCACGCGCACGCCGTCGAAGGTCTCGGCGATATGGCGGGCGACGACCTCGCCTTCAAGGCGCGAGGCTGCGCGCACATCGCGAAAGCGCACCCGCGCCAGCGCGCTGGCCGGACCATTGCCCGCCGCCGCGGTGATCAGTGTCCAGCCGCCCGGCTGGCGCAGGGCGAAGCTGCGCACGCTCGGCGAGGGGCGTTCCAGCCGGTAGGCCGGACCCGCTTCCGGCACGATCGTGCTGACGGCGATGGCGTTGGCGCCCAGTTCCAGGAAATCCAGATCCAGCCAGTGACCCGCCTCGGCGATCGGCGGCAGGCTGGCCGCCGTTTCGCCCGGGCGCGCGGCATAGGTGCGGTTGCGGCCCGGAAAGCGCACATAGATCCCGGTCTCGGTTTCACGTCCGATGAGGATATCGACCCGCACGGCGCCGGAGGCATCGCGCACGGTCAGCCGGGTCGCCTCACCCTCTTCGCCCCGGCCCCCCAGGCCCAGGCGGGCATGCTTGGCCGGGTCTGCCGTGCGCGCGCCGGCATAGTCCAGCCCCGCCAGGAAGGCGTCGAGCTCGGCCAGCCGGCTCGCGAGCACGGGATGCCCGTCACGGCTGGGCATGATCCAGCCGCTCTCGCTGCGCGTCAGGGTGAAATGATCGGCGGCACTGTCGATCTCGATCTCGGCGGCCTCGGCCACCGCCTGCGGCCAGTCCGGCAGGACCGGGCCGGAAACCTCCGGCTGCCAGGCCTGGCGCGCCTGGTTCCAGGTCAGCCCGGCGGCGAGACCGAGAAGCGCGAGCGCCAGCACGCCTGCAAGGGCGAGCCGGTTGCGGCGCGTCCGGTCCATGCGGTGGCTCATGACGGCCTCCCCCGGCGGCGGCGCACCAGCGCACCGGCAATCCCGGCCAGGATGATCAGCACCGGCGGCGCACCGATGGTCCAGAATTGCAGCGTGGCGTTCAGCGCATCGATATCGCGGCGGAAATCCCGCTCGACGGCGCGCAGCTCGGCCCGCGTCCCGGCGATCTGGTGGCGCAGGCGCTCGGCCTCCTCGCGCTGGGCAGCGCCCGAGGCGGACAGGAAGGCCGAGGCCTGGCCCGAGCCGGTCAGACTGTCCAGCTGTGCCTCGGCATCGGCGATTTCCTGCTCCAGCGCATCCTGGATTTCCAGATAGCGCGTCTCGGCAGCCTCGCGCAGCCGGTCGACCCGGCTCATCGGCCGCAGCGAGGGCGTGCGCGATCGCACCTCGATCAGCGCCCGGTCGCCGGCCGCCATATCGATCAGGTTCAGCGCCAGGGTGAGATTGTCGGCCACCATCATGTCGCCAACCGCCGGGTCGGAACGGACATAATAAGTATCGTCCAGCCAGTCGGCATCGGCGACCACGGTGATATCGACCGGGGCATCGGCCTGGCCAACATGATCGGCCGGGCTGAACAGCGCGTCGCCCGCGGGCGGACCGTCCGGAAAGGCGGTTTCCGGCAAGCCGGACAGGCGCGCCGCCAGCACCAGCGGTGCCGGTGCGGGCTGATAGCCGCGCAGAAGATCGTCCGGCCCCGGCGCACCGGCGGCGATATCGGCATCGACGGCGGCGCCTTCCGGCGAGGTGACGACCAGCGGCGTCACCGTCATGCCGGGCTGGCCGACCGGTTCGAGATAGCCGGGCGAGCCGAAATTGATGCCCAGATCGAGCGTTGCCGTGGCCAGGTCCTCGCCGGACAGCTGGGCCTGGCCGACCGAGAACCACAAGGGATAGGCGCGGCGGCGCGCCCGCCCGTCGGCATCGACAATCTCGACCGGCAGGCCGAGCGCCCGGTCCATGGCAACGCTCTGGGCGTCATAGCGCACGCCCCAGCGCGCCAGAAGCGGACCCAGGTCCGAGGATCGCCGCGCGCGGATCGGCGGCAGACCGTCCGGTCCCGGCCGCATGGCGACATGCGCCAGCGGGTCGATGAAGGCGAGCAGCCGGCCGCGGGTCAGCACGTGCTGGTCGATGCGGTAGAGCTGGGCCTCGCTCAGCTCGCCCGGGTGCAGCAGCAAAAGCGCATCGGCCTCGGGCAGGTCCTGGAAATCGCGATCCACCCAGATAATCTCGTAGGCGCTGCTCAGCTCGGTGACGAAGCGGTTGGGCGCGCCGGTATCCGGCGTGATCGGCAGGCTTGTGACAACGGCGATGCGCGGCCGGCGCGGCCGTTCCAGATCGGAAATCACACGGGTGAGATCATATTCCAGCCGCGCCTCGGAATCCTCGCGGAAGACCGGGATCACCGCCTGTTCGTCGATGGAATTGCGCGCGACGAGGCCGAAATAGAGCGAGGTACCGGCCTCGGTCGGAACAGCCTGAAGGCCCGCCTCCAGCGCGGCGTCCTCGTCCGGCGAGAAGGGCTGGGGATCGATCTCGGTCAGCCGGATCATGCCGCCGGACCGGTCGGCATAGGCTTCCAGCATTTCACGCACCCGGCTGGCATAGGCGCGGATCGCCGGATACTGGGCGGCCTCGGCGCGGGAATAGTAGAAGCGCCACTCCACCGGTTCCGTCAGCCGGCCGATCACCTCTTCGGTGCCCGGCGAGAGGCGGTAAAGCCCCTGTTCGGTCAGGTCGAGCCGCCAGCTGCGCAGGGTCAGCCCGGCGATCTGGTTGCCCGCCAGGAAGATCACGGCGAGCGCCAGCAGCATCAGCGGCATGAAGAGGGCGCGTTTCATCGGCCGCCTCCGCGCCGTTCGGACACCAGCACGCCGCCCATGGCCAGGCAGATGCCGATCAGGCCGAGGAAGTAGACCAGGTCCGCCAGGCCGATCACGCCATTGCGGAAGGCGTTGTAGTGGTCCAGCGCCGACAGGCCGGCGACGAATTCGGTCACTGCCGCCGGTGCGCTGGCGCCCAGCACGGACAGCACGAAGGGCAGGCCCGCCATGGTCAGCAGGAAGGCGGCCCCGGCACCGAGCACGAAAGCGACGACCTGGTTGGCCGTGGTCGCCGACAGGGCCTGGCCGACCGCCAGATAGGCCCCGGCCAGAAGGAGGGTGCCCAGATAGGCGGTGGCGATGGCGGCATTGTCCGGCTCGCCGAGATAATTGACCGCAATCCACATCGGGAAGGTCAGCGCGATGGCCAGCGCGGCCATCGTCCAGGCGGCGAGGAATTTCCCGCCCGCCATCGCCCAGAGCGGGATCGGCAGAGCCATCAGGAATTCCAGCGTGCCGCGATCGCGCTCTTCCGCCCAGGCGCGCATCGCCAGCGCCGGCATCAGGATCACCAGCAGCCAGGGCAGATAGTCGAACAGGGGGGCGAGATCGGCCCGGTTGGTGTCGAAGAAACGGCCGACATGGAAGGCAAAGGCCGGCGCGGCGAAGCCGAACACGGCCAGGAAGACATAGGCCAGCGGCGTCAGGAAATAGGCGCCCAGCTCGCGCCGGTAGATGGCCCGGAGTGTGTGGATCACGCCGCCGCCTCCGGCGTGTTGCCATCATCGTCAGGGGCCAGGGTGAGCTGGCGGAAGGCCGCCTCGATCTGGCGTTCCGGTGCCAGCTCCGCCAGTTCGCGCGGCGAGCCGTCGAACAGGAGCCGGCCGCGGGCAATCACGATGGCCCGCGAGCACACGGCAGGCACTTCCTCCAGGATATGGGTGGAGATGATGATCGCCTTGTCCGGCGCCATGTCGCGGATCAGCTGGCGCACCCCGTCCTTCTGGTTGGGGTCCAGCCCGTCGGTCGGTTCGTCGAGAATCAGCACCGGCGGATCATGGGCGATGGCGGCCGCCAGCGCGGCCCGGCGCTTGTATCCCTTGGACAGCGTGCCGATGGGCTGACGCTCATAACCGCCCAGATTCGCGCGCTCCAGTGCCAGCGCGGCGGCGCGTTTCAGACTGTCGCCGGAAAAGCCGCGCGCACGCAGGCTGAAAGCGACGAAATCGCGCGGCGACATGGCCGGATAGGCGGGCGCGCCTTCGGGCAGATAGCCCAGCCGGGCCTGCGCTTCCAGGCGTGCGGCGACGCAGTCATGACCGGCGATCGAGGCGCGGCCCTCGTCCGCTTCCAGCGCGCCGGCCAGCATGCGCATCGTGGTGGTCTTGCCCGCGCCATTGGGGCCTAGAAAGCCCAGCACCTCGCCGCGCTCCAGCGTGAAGGAGACGTCGTCGACGGCGCGGCGCGGTCCGAAATCCTTGGTCAGATGGTCGGCAACCAGCATGAAACGCTCGGAGACTCGAAGCTGAGAGGGCCCTAGCGTTAGCGTGCCGGCGCGCGCTTGGCCAGAGGCGAAACAGGCGGGCAGAAGAGGGGGGGGTGAGGGTGTCGACCGGATCGCCGCTCCTTGACCCGGGGGGCTGGGGGGGCTGTCTAAATCCAGGATCCGGAACGTTGACGCGACCGGCCGACGCGTTGGACGGTGGCTTCGCGGTATGGCGGGAACTGGTCGGGAATGTGGCGACTTTGCGGCACCGCGTGAAATGTTTGTAAGCTGTAAACGGCCATTCAACCCACGGGAGAATGCGAGTGACAGCAAGCCCTCACAGCGTGCGTCCGGCGCCACAATCGGTGATGTGGGAACGCCGGGAACTGGACATCATCCTGCGCGTCTACGGTCATTTCGTCGGCCGCGGCGAGTGGAAGGACTATGCGATCGACGGGCTGAAGGACCAGGCCGTATTCTCGATCTTCCGCCGGCACAGCGAGATGCCGATGTATGCCGTGATCAAGGCGCCTGCCGAGGCCCAGCGCCAGGGCGCCTACAAGGTGGTCGGCATGGACGGCAAGATCCTCAAGCGCGGCCACGACCTCGCCCAGGTCCTGCGCGTCTTCGACAAGAAGCGCTTCCACGTGGTGGACTGAAACTTCAGCGACACTTGTCATCCCGGATGAATGCCCCGCGAAGGCGGGGCGCAAGTCCGGGACCCATAATCCCGGTGCGTGCCCAGATGTCGCGTACGTCGAGCCTGCTTTCGGCAGAGAGCGAGCGTATGGGTCCCGGCCCTCCAGCCTGCCTGCGCAGGCCATATGGCCGGGATGACAGCCCGCGGTTGCCCGCTCGCACAACACCCGCAAAAAAGCCCCCGGAGTTTTCCCCGGGGGCCGTTTTCTTTGCGATGTCCGCCGATCCTATTCGCGGCTGCCCAGCAGCGAGAGGATGATCTGGAACATGTTGATGAAGGCGATGTAGAGGTTCAGCGCGCCCATATTGGTGAGCACGGCCATCGAGCGCTGGTCGCCCGCCACCTGATAGTACATCACTTTCAGGCTCTGGGTCTGCCAGGCCGTCACGCCCGCCATCAGCAGCAGCACGCCGAACTGCAGCAGCAGTTCCAGGCCGGCCGAGTGGAAGAAGAAGGCGTTCAGCACACCCAGGATGATCGCGCCGATCATGCCCATGAACAGGAAGGAGTGGATCGGCTGCAGGTTGATCTTGGTCGTGTAGCCGAACACCGACAGGCCCAGGAAGGCACCGGCAGTGATGGTGAAGGCCTGCACGATGGTCGCCCAGCTGATCGCCAGCGTCCGGCCGCCCGACGTGGTGATGCCGTCCGGCGCAGCGCCGCCCGCCATCACGACCCAGATGCTCAGACCGGTACCGATCAGGGCGACGATCGCCCAGTAGAGCAGGGCCGAACCGGTCGGCGAGGGATTGCGCATGAAGAACATCGAGCCGAACAGCAGGGCCAGCGGACCCCATTGCACGACAAAGAGCAGCGGCGTGCCGTAGACCAGCGCCGTCAGCGGCGCGACGGTACCGACCGCATAGGCCAGGGCGGCCGAGATCAGCAGGCCCAGGCCCATCTTGTTGTAGACGCCGAGCATGAATTTGCGCAGGCCGGCATCCCGCGACATGTCCATCGACTGGGCGCCGGAATAGGTGCGGGAAAAATCGTTCATCGTTACGTCTCTCTCGTAGTCAGGGCGTGTGAAACCACACGCCGCGCGCCGACAGGGCGCTTTGTCCTGCAATATCGGGGCGACCGGACAAAATGGCAAGGCGGGACGCGGTGGGGGTCGCGTCCCCCCTGTCAGAAGCTGACACCTCCCGGGCGCCATTGCCGAGCCGGTACGAATTGTCCTAGGCACTTGAGAGCCCGTTGCGGAGTCCCGGTCCATGTCCCTGCGCCTGTTTGCCGCCCTGCCCGTGCCCGAGGAGATCGGGGCGGGGCTGGTGCGCCTGCAGAAGGGCGTGCCGGGCGCGCGCTGGCGGCCGGTGGAGAATTTCCACATCACGCTGCGGTTTTTCGGCGAGATCGACGAGCGCACGGCCGAGGACCTCGATGCCGAGCTGGCGAATATCCGGATGGACCCCTTCACCGTGCGGCTCAGGGGGGCGGGCTGGTTCGGCAAGGCCGATCCGCGCGCGCTCTGGCTGGGCGTCGAGGCCGGCGAGGCCGTTGCCACGCTGGCGGGCAAGTGCGAGCGGGCGGCGCGGCGCGCCGGTCTGAAGCCGGAGACGCGCAATTTCCACCCGCACATGACGATCGCCTATCTGCAGGGCACGCCGGTGGACAAGGCCAACCGCTTCACCCAGCGCGCCAGCGATCTGGAGACCGGGGCCTGGATGGCCACGCATTTCAGCCTCTATTCCAGCTGGATCACCCGCGGCGACGCCAATATCTACGAAGCCGAGGCCGACTATCCGCTGGCCTGACCGGGCTGTGCACGCAGGGCAGCAATCAGCCCGTCCACCCCGGCCTCGACCAGGTCGAGCACGTCCTCGAATCCGGCATCTGTGCCGTAATAGGGGTCCGGAACGTCGTCCATCGCCACGCCCGGCGCCCAGTCCATCAGGCGGGAAATCCGGCCCGACACGCCCGGCGGCGCAAGACGGTGCAGATGGCTGTGATGGCCGCTGTCCATCGCCAGGATGTGATCGAAGCGCGTGAAATCGTCCGCGGTCAGGGCCCGCGCCGCGAGCCCGTCGAAACTGTAGCCGCGGGCGGCGGCCGCCGCCTGGCTGCGCGGGTCCGGCGGCTCGCCCTCATGCCAGCCGCTGGTACCGGCGGACTCGACGCGCCAGTCCAGCCCCAGCGCCTCGATCCGCGCCCGGGCCACCGCTTCCGCCGTCGGCGAACGGCAGATATTCCCGGTGCACACGAAGAGCAGACGCATCACTCGGCATCGACGCTGAAGGCGCCGGGCAGCACGGCGAGCTGCCAGCCACCGCCGGACTGATAAAGCCAGTAGATGTCGCCATAGGCGGTTTCCGGCAGGCGGCCCTCTTCGCAGCCGGCGGCTTCGGCGGCGGCAGTGCCGGCAAACTCGGCCAGCCACAGGCAGGAGGGGTTGGAATGCTCGCCGGCGAGCGTCCAGCGGGCCTCGCCGTCGCGCGCCTCGGCAAAGGCCGCGGAACGCTGGCGTTCGATCGTGGCCCCCGGGGTGCAGTCGGCGGCATAGCCGTCAACGGCCTGGTGCGCGACCACCTCGGCATGTCCGGCCGCCGCGGTCAGCCGGGTGCGGCAGGCGGCGCTGGCATAGGCCCGGTCGACCGGCGCCTCGCCGAGCAGGCCGGACAGCCGCGCCACCATCGCCTCGCCCGTCTCGCTGAGCGGACATTCCATACCATTGCAGTCCGGCGAGATCTTGTAGGCGTGCCGCACCACCAGGATGTGGCGGCCGGACGCGGCGATATCGGCCTGCAGGTCCGCCGGTGCCAGCTCCAGCAGGGCCGGGCGGTCGAAGTCCGCCGCTGCGGCGCCGTCCAGGCCGGCCGCCGTGAGCACAAGTGCGGAAAGATAAGTCGCGATCATGATGAGCCTCCCCTTAGAGTGTGGCGAGACTAGCCGCGGCAGCCCGGCTGGCAAATTACCCTTCCATGAGGAAGCGGACAGATTGCGGTCCCCGCACGCCGCCAGGGGCTCAGACGTCTACCGAATCCGGCTCGATCTGCACGACAATGCAGGCGCGCGCCTGCGTGCCGGCGCCCGGCGTGCTGTCGAAGACCAGCTCGCCCTGCATCAGATCGACCAGGCGATGGCAGATCGACAGGCCGATCCCGCTGCCCGATCCGGTCCGCAGCGTGCGCGTCCCGGTCGCGAGGCCGAGCTCTTCCGGCGTCATGCCGATCCCGGTATCGGTGACGATGAAGGTCAGGCGCGCATGATCGGGATCGATGGGCTCGGCTTTCACATCGACGGTGATCCGCCCTGCCGGCGTGAACTTGACGGCGTTGGACACCAGCTGGGTGAGGATCTGCTTGATCCGGCCGGGGTCGCCGATCATCGGCTGCTTGCCGTCGTCACCGCAGGCCGGGCCCAGTTCCAGGCCGCGCTCTGCCGCCAGCGGCGCAAACAGGCCGGTCACCGACCGGACCAGCTCGCACGGCTCGAACACCGTGCTGCGCAACTCCACCCTGCCGTTTTCCAGCTGCGACAGGTCCAGCACATCGCTGACCCGGTTCAGCGTCGCCTGGGCCGACTGTTCCAGCGTGGTCAGGAGACGGCGCTGTTCGGCATCGAGCTCGGTGTTGGCCAAGAGGCTTGCCAGGCCGAGAATACCGTTCAGCGGGGTCTGCAGCTCATGGCTCAGCCCCAAGAGGAATTCCGATTTCGACTGGCGCAGGGCACGCTGCATCTCGGCCTCGGTCTTGAGTTCCGCCTCCAGCGTGTCGCGCGAGGACAGCTCGACCTGCATCCGGCTCGCCGAGCGCCGCATCCGCGACAGGAGCCGGCCCAGCCGGCGGATCAGCATCACGAAACCGATCAGCATCAGGGCGACGGCCACGGCATCGGACAGCGGGCGGATGCGATGGCCCGCAAGATCGACCCAGGCCGCAAGCACGTCCGGCGGCAGCACCAGCGGGCCGGCAATGTGCAGGAGGGCATCGGCGAGATAATAGGCCGTCCACAGCACGATACCGACGGACAGCACCTGCACGGCGCGCACCGCGCCGGCGAACTGGATCGACCGGGCATGCGTCCACAGATAGGCGGCCGCGACCGCTCCGGCGGCGACGAACAGCAGATCCAGCAATATCGTCAGCAGGGCCGAGTGCATGTCTTCACCCGCCCCCGACCGGGGTACACATGGTCAAACGCCCGCTCTGCTCCATATCCGCCACCGGCCTCGCTGCCGGCGGCCGGTAACCCTTGACCCCGGGGGTGGCGGTGTAAAGCGCCGCCCGGCGCAATGAATATTTCATTCATCGCGACGGAATGCGGCAAACAGGCGGCAGGAACAGGGAAATTGCGCTCCGCCCGGATCAGTCGTTGCGGCCCAGACGGCGCTTGCGGCGGGCCATCAGCTGCAGGCGCAGCGCGTTGAGGCGGATGAAGCCCTCGGCATCCTTCTGGTCGTAGACATCGTCTTCCTCGAAGGTCACATGCGCCTCGGAATACAGCGTGTGGTCGGAGGAGCGGCCGACGACATTGGCCGAGCCCTTGTAGAGTTTCAGACGGACATCGCCCGTGACAAACTCCTGACTCTTGTCGATCGCCGCCTGCAGCATTTCGCGCTCCGGGGAGAACCAGAAGCCTTCATAGAGCAGCTTGGCGTATTTCGGCATCAGCTCGTCCTTGAGGTGCGCGGCACCGCGGTCGAGGGTGAGCTGTTCGATGCCGCGATGGGCCGCCATCAGGATGGTGCCGCCCGGCGTCTCGTAGATGCCGCGCGACTTCATGCCGACGAAGCGGTTCTCCACCAGATCGAGACGGCCGATCCCGTGCTTGCGGCCCAGCTCGTTCAGTTCTGTCAGGAGCATGGCAGGGGACAGCGCCTTGCCGTTTACCGCCGTCGCATCGCCGCGTTCGAAGCTGATCGTGACATATTCCGGCGTGTCCGGCGCATCGACCGGGTCGACCGTGCGCTGGAAAACGATGTCCGAGGCTTCCTCGGCCGGATTTTCCAGCACCTTGCCCTCCGAGGAGGTGTGCCAGAGATTGGCATCGACCGAGAAGGGCGCCTCGCCGCGCTTGTCCTTGGCCACCTGGATGCCGTGCTGTTCGGCATAGGCGATCAGCTTGGTGCGCGAATTGAGATCCCATTCCCGCCAGGGCGCGATCACGCGCAGGTCCGGGTCCAGCGCATAGACGCCCAGCTCGAACCGCACCTGGTCATTGCCCTTGCCGGTCGCGCCATGCGCCACGGCGTCGGCGCCGGTTTCATGGGCAATCTCCACCAGACGCTTGGAGATCAGCGGCCGGGCGATCGAGGTGCCCAGCAGGTAAAGACCCTCATAGACCGCATTGGCGCGCACCATCGGGAAAACGAAGTCGCGCACGAATTCCTCGCGCAGATCCTCGATGAAGATGTCCTTCACGCCGGCCGCTTCGGCCTTCTTGCGCGCCGGTTCCAGCTCCTCGCCCTGGCCCAGATCGGCCGTGAAGGTCACGACTTCCGCGCCATACTGATCCTGGAGCCATTTCAGGATCACCGACGTGTCGAGACCGCCGGAATAGGCAAGAACAACCTTTTTCACAGGCTTTTTGGCAGGCATGGCGCATTTCCTTTTCGTCTGCCGTTCGCCTACCGCCAAGCCCGTGCGCACGCAAGGGGAATGAGCGGGTGCACAGGTTTGGCACTGCAAACACCGCCTTCTCCCCCACATTTTTCCCGGCCACCCGCTTCCGCGGGCGCAGGCTTCCACCCGGCGAAGGCCGGGCAAAGGCCGGGACCGACGGGAAACGCATCGCTTGAGATGATCTTCGGTAGATCCCGGATCTGCAGCCCGTCTTCGCGGGCCTTCGTCCGGGAAAAATCGAGAGAGGCGAAAAGAAAACGCAAACGCCGCAACAAACACCGTCACCCTGACGAAGGTCAGGGCCCAGTTCGTAAAGCCGGGTGATTGCGATCTCGCGCTTTTCCAGACCCCTCCCGTTTTTCCCGGCTGAAAGCCCGGCGAAGGCCGGGCAAAGCGCCGGGACCGACGGGAAACGCATCGCTTGAGATGATCTTCGGTAGATCCCGGACCTGCAGCCCGCTTCCGCGGGCTTCCGTCCGGGAAAAATGGGAGCTGGAAGAAAGAACCGGGGGCGGCGCATTTCAACATCACCCTGACGGCGAGTGAGGCCGCACGGAACGAAATCGGACAAACCGCCGCCCGCGCTTGGACACACACGCAATCCGCGTCATGCTCGCCGCATGAACCGGTCCGGACTGTCCCGATTTTCCCGTTTTCGCGGGCGCCGTGCGCGCTTCGAACATGATCGCAGCGACCGGGCGGCGCAGGATGAGCGGCTGCGTGCGCTGTGCCGGACGGCGAAACAGGCCGGTATCGGCACGACACAGGCGCTGGCGGAAAGACTGTCGCGTGACGGCGTGGACCTCGACATTCCGCGCCTTGCCGGTCTGAAAGCAGCTCTGGACGGGGAGGCCCGTCCGCTGAAGCCCGACGTGTTCGAAGCCGGCGCGGAAATTCCGGCGGACGCGCTGCGCCTGGTGGAGCGGGCGCTGGACGGCCAGCTGGCCATTGCCGGTTTCGCGGGATTTTCCGGCCGTATCGCCAATCTGTTCGACTATGCCCGCGAGAACCGCGCCGGCACGGTGGCCCGCTATATCCCCGAGCTCGCCCGCCAGGACCCGGACCAGTTCGGCCTGGCCGTGTGCAGCCTGGACGGACAGCGTCTCGCCCTGGGCGATGCAGAGCAGGCCTTCTGCCTGCAATCGGTGGTGAAACCGCTGAATTATGCCCTCGCCCTGGCGCTGAACGGCGAGAACCAGGTGCACCGCCATGTCGGACGCGAGCCTTCGGGCCGCCGCTTCAACGAGCTGGCGCTGGACCCGGACAACCGGCCGCACAATCCGATGATCAATTCCGGCGCCATCATGTGCGCCGCCATGATCCGCCCCTCGCGCTCCGTTGCCGACCGGCTCGACCTGGTGCAGCGCTTCGTCGCCTCGGCAGCGGGCGGCGCGGCGTGCGGTTTTGACGAAGCGGTCTACCGGTCCGAACGCCAGACAGCAGCGCGCAATCTCTCCCTGGTCAAGCTGATGGACGAGCATGATGCCTTCCCCGAAGGCACCGATACCGGGGCCGCCCTCGATCTTTATTTGCGCACCTGTTCGCTGACGCTGGACTGTCAGGGCCTGTCAGTGGGCGCCGCCATGCTGGCCAATGGCGGCGTGTGCCCGCTCACCGGCCACCGGGTGATCGACCCGCGCATCGTGCGCAATACGCTGTCATTGATGCTGACATGCGGCATGTACGACTATTCCGGCGAATACGCCTTCTCGGTCGGCCTGCCCGCCAAGTCCGGTGTGTCCGGCGGTCTGATGATCGTCATACCGGGTATCGCCGGTATCGCGCTGTTCTCGCCGCGGCTCGACCGGCAGGGCAATTGCGTGCGCGGTATCGAGTTTTCGCGGCGGCTGATCGAGGACTACCCGTTCCACATCTTCGCCGGCGTTGCCGCGGACTGAGAACGCTCGCCAGGGCGGCAGGATGGCGTCATAGTGCCGGAAACCGGCCCGGAGTCCGCCATGCTCGACCTCTCGCTTTTCCCGCTTTTCCTGGCTGCCGGCATCGCCCTGGCCCTGACACCGGGTCCCGACATGGCCTTCACCCTCGCCACCGCCGCCTCGCGCGGGCCGCGCGCCGGTCTGGGCGCTGTCGCGGGCATCTGCACCGGCGGTCTGGTGTGGACGATTGCTGCCGCCGGCGGGCTGGCCGCGCTGATCGCCGCCTCCGACCATGCCCTGACAGCCGTACGCTATGCCGGCGCCGCCTATCTGATCTGGCTGGGCTGGAAAACATTCCGCAGCCTCGATGCGCCGATCGAGGCCGAGGGTGCCGGCAGCGCCGCGCGCGCCTTCCGCCGCGGCCTGGTGACCAATCTGCTCAATCCCAAGATCGGCCTCTTCTTCCTGGCGCTGCTGCCGCAATTCACCAATGCCGAACTGGGCCCGGTCTGGCTGCAGATGCTGACGCTCGGCCTGGTCTTCTTCGCCATTGGCGGCGTCGTGCTGACCGTGATCGTGTTTGCGGCCGGCGCCGCCCAGCAGCAGCTGAAATCCTCGCGGATTTCCCGCCGCGTGCTCAACGGCGTTGCCGCCACGGCGTTCGGCGGGCTCGGTCTGCGCTTGATCTTTTCGGGCAATGCGACCTAGAAAGCGCCCATGTCGCACACCGCAGATCCCCGCCTCATTGTCGCGCTCGACGTGCCGACCACCGGCCAGGCCTGGTCGATCGTCGAGGCCGTCGGCGATGCCGTCAGCTTCTACAAGATCGGTCTCCAGCTGCTCCCCGTGGGCGGGATGGAATTGTGCCGCCGCCTGAAGGGCGCCGGCAAGGACGTCTTCCTGGACTTCAAGCTGCACGACATCCCCGCAACGGTGGAAAAGGCGACCCGGTCGATCACCGCCGGCGGCGCCGACCTGCTGACCGTGCACGCCGAACCGCCGGTGATGCGCGCCGCCGTCGCCGGGCGCGAAGGTTCAAGCCTGCGCATTCTCGGCGTCACCGTGCTGACCAGTTATGACGACGCCATGCTGGCCGAGATGGGCTATGCCTATGGCGCCCGCGATCTCGTCCTGCGCCGTGTGGAACAGGCGCTCGAAGCCGGTGTCGACGGTGTCGTGGCCAGCGCTCACGAAGCCACCGAGATCCGCCAGCGCTTCGGCGATGATTTCCTGATCGTCACCCCGGGCATCCGTCCGGCCGGTGCCGATATCGGCGACCAGAAACGCGTCGCCACCCCGGCCGCAGCCCTCGCCCGGGGCGCCACCCACCTCGTGGTCGGTCGCCCCGTCAACGCCGCCGATGATCCGGCCG
>PANX01000002.1 GCA_002707795.1 Maricaulis sp. | reverse complement strand
ACGTGCACTTCCGCTTCCAGTGCGAGCTCGGTGAACATGCCGTAGTTGGAGCGGTCGGCGGGGATCTCGGCCTCGTCCAGCCAGGTGCCGTTGGCGTACTGGTAGAAATCGTCGCCGGCATCGATCTCGGTGTTCATGCCCGCGAGATCGAAACCCCATTCGCCGATCTCGGGCTGTCCGGCCGGTTGTGTGACGGCAGCAGAGTGTTCCTGTTGTGCGGTATCGGTCTGGCCACAGGCGGCGACCAGCGCCAGCACCGCGGTGCCAAGCAGCAGCTTCTTCATAGGATGCATCCCCAAAATACGCTTCGCGAAAATGTTTCGCCCCACGTTGTGTACAACGCGGGGCGAGACTTGGCTATTGAGCGGATGTGTTGTCCGCGGGCTATTCGGCAGGCGTTTCTTCCAGATGTCCCGGAAGCTCGCCGTGTGCGAAGTCGGTATCGGTGTAGTGCTCGCCGAACCGCGGCTGGCGCTCGCCGGTCCACATGGCGCGGAACAGGCGGGCGATATCGACCCCGATCGCGTACAAGGCCGGAACCAGCAGCAGGGTCAGGAAGAGGGCGAACACGACCGCGAAGCCCAGTGCCACGACCATCGGCTTGAGGAACTCCGCCTGAGTCGAGGTTTCCGCCATCATGGGGAAGATGCCCAGGAAGGTGGTCACCGAGGTCAGCAGGATCGGGCGGAAACGCTGCACGCCGGCATCGACCAGGGCCTGGAAGGCGCCCACGCCGTTGGCCCGCAGGCGGTTCACGAAGTCCAGCAGCACCAGGTTGTCGTTGATAACGACCCCCGCGGCTGCCCCCACACCGAAGTAGGAGAACAGGGCGATCGGCATCCCGAACAGGAAGTGTCCGAAGATCGCGCCGGTCAGTGCGAACGGGATCGCCACCATGATGGCCAGCGGCTGGAAGTAGGACCTAAAGGCCACGGCCAGCAGGATGTACATCGAGCCCAGGGCCAGGATGAGCAGGTTGATCAGCTCGGCCACGAATTCGCGTTCGCCTTCGGCCTGACCGATCTCGTCCCGCGACAGGCTGGGGAATTGTGCGTCGAAGGTCGGGAAGAAGTCCTCGTTCAGACTCTGGTTGATGTCGCCGCGTGCCGCCGGATCGGATAGCTCAGCCGACACCGTGACAGTGCGCATGCCATTGCGCCGGTTGATCCGGTTCAGACCTGGTGCGAAATGCGCCTCGGCGACCGAGGACAGCGGCACTTCGCGGCCATCGCTGGTGCGGATGCGGATTTCCTGCAGCGTGTCCAGCGAGCGCCGGGAGGCCTCGTCCATGCGGACCTGAACCCGTACATCCTGGCCGTCGCGCGGCAGGCGCTGGGCTTCCTCGCCGTAGAAGGACTGGCGCACCTGGCGTGTGACGTCCTGCAGGGTCACGCCCAGGGCCTGGGCGTTCGGGCGCAGGCTGAACTGCAATTCCTCGGTCGAGGTCTGCAGGCTGTCGACCACGTCATAGAGCGTGTCATAGCTGCGCAGCTGCTCTTTCAGGGCATCCGCCGCTTCACGCAGGGTGGCGAGGTCCGGGTGGGACAGGGCGAAGGTCATGCGGCTGCCGCCATCATTGATGGTGGAGTCCAGGCGCACTTCCTCGGCATCCGGGATCGGACCCAGGAATTCGCGGATCTGCTGCGCGACGTCAGCCGTGGGCAGGTGACCCGGGCGTTCCGCCGGCACGGCCAGCTCGATCCAGGCCCGCACCCGGCCATCGGACGCGATGGTGGAGCGGCTTTCGATCATGTCATTCTCGCCAGGGTACTCCCGGCGATAGTACTCCAGAGCTTCAGCCTGGGCGTCGTCCAGCTGCTGGCGGACCTGCTCGGTCCGGTTCCAGGGCGTGCCCTCGGCCAGCTGGATATTCACCTGGATCGTCTCGTTCTCGATCTGCGGCATGAAGACGGAACCGACGCGGTTCGTCATCAGCAGGGCGATGGAAACCAGGAAGATCATCAGGAAGCCGACCAGCGTCGCATAGCGGTTGCGGATCGCCAGCTTGGCGGCCGGACGATAGATACTGCGGGCGAACCAGATCAGCGAGTTTGCGATGGACCGCTGGAACTTGATCAGCGGGCCGAAGAAGCCTGTCTCCGACTGCGGTTTCATGTGCGACAGGTGAGCCGGCAGGATCAGCAGTGACTCGACCAGCGAGAAGGCGAGGGCGGCAATCACGACGAGCGAGATCTGCCGGGTGAACTGCACTTCCGGACCGGTCAGCAGCATCCAGGGCGAGAACATCATGATCGTCGTGATGACTGCGAAGATGACCGGTTTGGCCACCATCTGGGTCCCGATGATCGAGGCCGTCAGGCCAGGTTCACCGCGTTCGACCCGGTCGTGGATGTTTTCCCCGACCACGATGGCGTCGTCGACCACGATCCCGATCACGATCAGGAAGGCGAACAGCGACAGCATGTTCAGCGACACGCCCATCATCGGCAGGATCAGGAAGGCGCCGCCGAAAGCGGTGAAGATGCCGACCGTCACCCACACGGCCACGATCGGCCGCAGGAAAAGGAAGAGCGTGATCAGCACCAGGATGCCACCGAACAGCGCGGAGCTGGAAATTGTCTCCATGCGGTCGGAGTACATCTCCGAATTGTCCCACCACAGCGAGATGCTCACGCCTTCGGGCAGTTCGGCCTGCTTGCGCTCGATGAAGTCATGGACCGCGGCGGCGGTATCGACCACGTCGATACCGGGCGATTGCTCGACCACGATCAGCACCATGGTCTCGCCGTTGTAGGTGGCTTCCATATTGCTGTCGACGAAGCCGTCGGTGACACGGGCAACATCACTGATGCGCAGCGTGCCGCCGGCGCTGGTCTGGCGGATGATGATGTTTTCGAACTCGGGCGCAGTATCGGCCAGCTGGCGTGCGGTCAGGCCGAATTCACCCAGCTCGGTCCGCACGGTACCGGCGGAGGCGTTGAGGGAGGAGGCCCGCACAGCCCGCACGATCTCGTCGAAGGACAGGTTGTAGCGGCGCAGATTGTCCTCGGAGACCTCGATCGAGACTTCTTCGCCCCGCGATGCCCAGAGATTGACGATGGATGCGCCGGGCAACTGGGCGACCTCGTCGCGAACCTCGCGGCCGATGGCCTGCAGGTCGCGCCGGTCGATATCGCCGTGGACGGCAAAGCCGACGACCTGTTCCTGGTTGCGCCACTGCGACACGATCGGACGGTAAGCCGAAGGCGGCAGATTGTTCACCGAGTCGACTTCAAGCTTGATGTTGTCGATGAACTCGCCGATGTCGACGTTGCGCTTGCCCTCGATATTGACGTAGCCGACGCTTTCACGGGCGGTCGAGGTGATGGTCTCGATCCCGTCCATGTCCGCGAGGGCTTCCTCGATACGGACGACAATCTGCTCTTCGATGTCCTGGGGCGAGGCGCCGGGCCAGGAGACCGACACGGTCGCGCCGTTGAAGGACGCCGTCGGGAAGACTTCCCGGTTGAGCATGTTGTAGCCCAGGAAACCGCCGACGATGGCGACGATCATCAGCAGGTTGGCGGCGACGGAATTACGTGCCCACCAGCTGACGATGCCCCCGGGCACCTGGTCGTGTGTCTTGTTGGGATCGGTCATGACCGCTTCCTCTCCTGCCTTCGGGCCTAGCCGGCGCTCGCCACGGCGTCTTCGCCGTCGGCAACGCTTTCACCGGTTTCCTCGCCTTCCGGCGCTTCTTCATAATTGGCCGAGTAGTCGGCGAGCTGCTCGCCACCGGCATTGTAGGTGTGCACGCGCATGCCGTTGCTGGCGCCGCGGATCGGTGAGACCACGACCAGGTCACCGGCCTCGACACCGCTCGAAACGATGACGCGTTCCGGGCTGGAGTCGATGATGTCGACCGTGTGGATTTCCAGCGTTCCGCCCTCGCGGACGATGTAGACGCTGTCCTCGCCGCGCAGGGCGTTGCGGGGGATGATGTAGGCGTTGTCGACTTCGCGGCCCTGGATGGCAGCATTGACGAACAGGCCGATGGCCAGCGGCGCACCGTCATCGGCACCGGAGCCGTAGGGATCGGTGACTTCCGCGATGGCGTACAGGACACGGGTTTGCGGATCGATGGCACTGTCCGTGCGCGTGATCCGGCCTTCCCACTCATGATAGCCGCCGGCAACCGTGGCCGACAGGGTCACCGGAACACCGCCGCGCTCGTCGCCGGCCGCGTTGTAGGCGACCGGGATGCCCAGCAGGGACAGGTCGTGATCGGTCAGCGGCAGGCGCACCAGCACGGTGTCGGTTGCGAAGACTTCACCCAGATTGGTGCCCGGCGAGACATACTGGCCAAGGCCGGCATTCTTCGAGCGCACCCGGCCGGCGAACGGCGCGGAGATACGCGTGCGCTGCAGGTCCAGGCGGGCCGACTGCAGGGCGGCCTGGGCGGCGGCCAGCTGGGCCCGTGCTTCCGCGAGCTGCGGTTCGCGCAGGGTCAGGGACGAAGCCTCGCCTTCGCCGAGCTCTGCCCATTCGCTTGCGGCCAGCTCGGATTCGGCCTGTTCACGCGCCAGGGCCTGCTGGGCCTGGGCGACCTGGGCGGAGGCGCGGGTGACCGCCAGACGGTAGTCGGCATCATCGATCTGGATCAGGGTTTCACCGGCTTCGAAGAAACCGCCCTCGATGAAGTCGGGGTTCACGAATGTGATGCGGCCCGCCACCTGCGGTACCAGGTTGATCTGGGTGCGCGGCTGGGCCTCGCCCTGGGAGTCGACGGTGAGGGCAATTTCCCCCCGCTCGGCTTCCGCGACGAAAACGGCGACCGGCCGCGGCGCCGAATTGGCCCGCTGCGGCTGCGGTTGCGTTGCGAACAGCATGAAGAGAACTGCAGCACCGACGACGGCAACACCGCCGATGATGACGAAACGTCCGATGAGCTTACCCATGATTATTCTCCTGTCGGGGCGGCCGGGTCTGCGGACTGGGCCGCGGAGAAATCGCCGGCGATGGCGAGATAGAGGTCGACACGATTGGCCGCGCGCTCGCGGCGTGCCGAGATGTACTGGCTTTCGGCGCTGATGCGCCGGGACTGGGCATTGAGCAGGTCGAAGATGGTCGCTACGCCGCTGGCATACTGGCGGATCACGAGATTTTCGGCCTCGGCAGCCTCTTCATAGGCCTGGCGCAGATTGTCCACGCGCTGGGCCAGGATGGCGTCCGCGTCGATCGCGTTTTCGGCTTCCTGCCAGGCGGTCAGCACGGTCGAGACATAGCTGGCCAGCTGGGCTTCGGCATTGGCCTGCGCCTG
The DNA here is from genome assembly GCA_002707795.1 of Maricaulis sp. Taxonomy (GTDB): domain Bacteria; phylum Pseudomonadota; class Alphaproteobacteria; order Caulobacterales; family Maricaulaceae; genus Maricaulis; species Maricaulis virginensis. The sequence continues at coordinate 19,901 of PANX01000002.1, read as the reverse complement.
GTCGCGGGCGCCGCGCAGGGCGCCGCCATTGAAGATCGGGCCTGTCAGGCTGGCCGTCAGGCTGGAAACCAGCGAGTCCAGATCGAACATGTCGTCGACATCGGCACCGCCCGTACCCGAGCTGCCATTGAGTGACAGGCTGGGATAGAGGGCCTTGCGGGCGGCATCGGCGCGCAGGCCGGCCGACTGCAGGCGGCGCTCGGCGGCGCGCACGTCGGGACGGCGCGTCAGCAGGGCTTCCGGGGTACCGATATCGCCGACCAGGCCCAGTTCCGGGAAGTCGCCTTCCGGAGCGAGGCGGGCAGCCGGATAGCGGCCCAGCAGCGCTTCCAGGCTGCGCGAGGCCGCCGCTTCGGCGCGCCGGCGCGAGGCCAGGGCCGCTTCGGACGATGCCAGGGCCGAGCGGGCCGTACGCACGTCGGAACTGCGGACCAGGCCACGGGCAAAGCGGCGTTCCGTCAGGTCGAGCGAGGACTGGCGGGGTGCCAGGTCGCGTTCGGCCAGTTCGGTCTGCAGATGGGCCTCGATCAGCGAGAACCAGCCCTTGGCAACCAGGCCGGCCACGGAGAGCTGCGATGCGCGAACATCGTCGGCGGCCGCTTCGGCGTCCAGCGCGCTTGCGTTCGCGCCGTCGGCGACCCGGCCCCACAGATCGGCTTCCCACGCGGTCGAAAGACCCAGCGAGAAACTGTCACTGCCCGAGCCGGTGTTGCGCTCGGTGCGGGTGTAGTCCATCCCGCCGTTCAGCGATGGCAGGCGGTCGGAACCGGCAATCCGTGCCGCAGCCCGGGCCGCGCGATAGCGGGCGAAGGACTGGTTGAGGCTCGGATTGGCGTCGAAGGCTTCGTCGATCAGTGCTGAGAGCCGGGCATCGCCCAGCTCGGCGACCCAGTCCCGGGAAGCCTGTGCACCTGTATCCCTTGGTGCTGCGGCCCATTGCGCCGGTGCGTCCGGAAGACCATCCCCGGCCTCGTAGGCCGGAAGGCTGGCGCAGGACGCCGTGGCAAGGGCCGTAGCCAAAACTAACAAACTTTTACGCATGCGTTGTCCCCGCACGTCACGATCTCGATGATTTTTGCATCCTAGAAAGGGCATCTCGAAAGTCAACAGATTTTTATCGAAAAACACTAAATCGATAGCGAATGGCATGAAAACTCTCTCGATTTTCGAGATGCATCCCTGGTGCGTCCCGGTTTCCGGTGGCGTCACGGCTTCGCGTGGCACTGCGAATATGCGATAGAGCTTCAACTAGCCCGTGGGCACTTATTTTTTTGTTAGATGCCCCGGCTTCCCGGATCGGATGCAAACGGAGTCAGAATGAGGCAGCCTTCTGCAGACGAACGGCCCCTGATCCGGATCCGGCGCCGGGATACGGCAGCCGTTGCAGCTCTTGGCGCGATCGTCATCCTCTTGTTCTGGATGTTCGGGGAACTTGGCTTTGTCGAAACCCTCGTCGCCATCGCCACTATAGCAGGTCTGTCGACGTTTTATTACCTGACCGTGTCGACCACGCTGAACCCTGCAAGAGGGCCGGATGTGGATGACAGTGCGCCGGCGCCGGTGGATCCGCAGGCCCGGGCCCAGCACATGCTGGACAGCCTGCCGATTCCTGTCCTGCTGATCGGGGCGGGCGGCCGGATCGAACTGGCCAATCCCGCCGCGCGGGAGTTTCTCGGCCTCGGTTCGGCTGCAGGGCATCTGTCGGCCGTGCTGCGCCAGCCGCAGGTGCTTGAAGCGGTCAGTACGGCGCTGCGCGGCCAGGCCGTCGATCCCGTCGAATACTCCATGATGGCACCGGTCGAGAGCCATGTGCGGGCTTTCGTGGCACCGCTGCGCGCCGAGGACGACCGGGTCATGCCCTGGCGGGCCATGCTGGTCCTGTCCGACGAAACCTCGATCAAGCGCGCCGACCGCATGCGGGCCGACTTCCTGGCCAATGCGAGCCACGAGCTGCGCACACCGCTCGCCTCACTGGCGGGCTTCATCGAGACGCTGCGCGGGCATGCCCGCGATGACAGCGAGGCGCGCGAGCGCTTTCTCGGCATCATGTTCGACCAGACCGAGCGCATGCAGCGTCTGATCAACGATCTCCTGTCCCTGTCGCGGGTCGAGATGGACGAGCACGTGCCGCCCAGCAGCGAGACGGATCTGGCGGCCCTGGTCGAGGATGCCCGCGACTATCTGCGGCCGCAGCTGGAGGAGAAGGCGATCCGCCTCACCGTCCGCAAGCCCGCCTCGGCACCCGCCATTGGCGACCGCGACCAGCTGATGGAAGTGCTGCTCAACCTGATCGAGAACGCGATCAAATACTCCCCCGAGGGCTCTGCCGTGCAGATCGAGATCGCCGGACCGCTGATGCGCGACGAGGCCGAACGTCCCGAGCTGGTGCTGGGCGCCCAGGCGAGCCGGTTGACGCTGGCGGCGCCGGCCTCTGAACCGCGCGAGCGGTATTTCGCCGTTCGTATCCGCGACGAGGGCAAGGGAATCGAGCGCCGCAACCTGCCGCGCCTGTCGGAACGATTCTATCGCGTCGACGGCCAGAAGAGCGGCCCGAAGGAGGGAACCGGTCTCGGGCTGGCCATCGTGAAGCATATCGTGAACCGCCACCGCGGTGGCTTCACGGTCGAGAGCGCTCTGGGCGAAGGGTCTGTATTCTCGGTCTTCTTGCCCGTTCCTGCCGCCGTGCGCGAGCAGGCCCGCGAAAGCGTCTGACGGCTGCGTCTGCAGACTGGCCGTGCTTTGTCACAAAATTGTAGTGACTCTGTCATAAACGGGGGCCGCGACACCCAGTATCTGTCACGCCTGCCGCGCAGCCGGCCCGAAGCCGGACGTCCGAAGGACACTTTGAATGTCAGTGATCGCCATCGTTGCTCTCATGGTCATCGTCATGCTGGCGGGCGGATTCTATGTCGGCCGGGCGCGGGCGATCGGCGCCGTGAACGGCAATACGGTCCGTCTCCACTCGCTGCCGAACTATCATGGCTATTACGTTGCGATCTGGACCGGCCTGCCGGCTTTCCTGCTGCTGGCGGCCTACGGTATTTTCGGCGGCCAGGCCGTCGAACGTCTGACCTTTTCCGAGCTTCAGCGCGAAGCCGGCACCCTCAACGCCAGTCTGGAAGAACGTCTTCTGTCGGATGCCGAGTATGAGGAATTCCGGGGCGCGGCCCTGCAGCTGCGCGAACGTGTCAATGCCATCGGCGATGACATGCAGCGCCTGCGCAGCGCACGCGGCGAGGAGCGCGATCCTGCCCGTCTCGAGCAGTTGCAGCAGGAGCAGCGCGAGGCGCTGAATTCCGCAACGGCAGCCGAAGAGGCCGCGATCGCCCGGCGCGCCGAACTGGTCGCAGCCGTCGGCAGCGAGGCCGAGGCCGCCGGCGCGTCGATGCGTCAGCTCGCCGGCTTCGAGCTTGTCCAGGCGCCGCGCGAACAGCGTCAGCTCTTCCTGTCCGACGCCATGCAGATCGCCAACGGGGCACTGTCCAGCCGCGAGAGCGCCGAGCTGAATGCGGCTGCCCGCATCGTGGCCCGCTATCAGGACCGCATCCGCTACTTCGTGGCGGTTCTGGCACTCGCTTTCGCGGCCGGCGGCCTGTTACGCACACGCGGCCAGGTCGTGCCCGACTTCCGCGCCCGCAATCATGTCGAACGGCTGATCACCGGCCTCCTGCTCCTCTCCTCGGTGCTCGCGATCCTGACCACGGTCGGCATCGTCTTCTCGCTGCTGTTCGAGAGCATCCGTTTCTTCTCGACCGTGCCGGTCTCCGAATTCCTGTTCGGCCTGCAATGGTCGCCGCAGATCGCCCTGCGCGCCGACCAGGTCGGCCAGTCCGGCGCCTTCGGGGCGGTGCCGCTGTTCGCCGGTACGGCGCTGATCACGCTGATCGCGATGGCAGTGGCCGTGCCGATCGGTCTCCTGTCGGCGATCTACCTGTCCGAATATGCCGGCCCGCGCTTCCGGGCGACGGCCAAGCCTGTGCTGGAAATCCTCGCCGGCATCCCGACGGTGGTCTACGGCTTCTTTGCGTTGCTGACGGTGGGCCCGGCGATCCGCGGCCTGTTCACCTGGCTCGGTTTCGACGATGTGGTGACCCAGAGCGCGCTGTCGGCCGGGCTGGTGATGGGCGTGATGATCATTCCCTTCATCTCCTCGCTGTCGGACGATGTGATCAATTCCGTGCCGCAGACGCTGCGCGACGGCTCCTATGCCATGGGCGCGACCCGTTCGGAGACCATCACCCGCGTGGTGATGCCGGCGGCCCTGCCGGGTATTGTCGGCGCGATCCTGCTGGCCGTGTCGCGCGCGGTGGGCGAGACCATGATCGTCGTCATGGCCGCGGGCCAGGGCGCCAATCTGACCGCAAACCCGCTGGAATCGGTGACCACCATCACCGTTCAGATCGTCATGCTGCTGACAGGCGACCAGGAATTCGACAGTCCCAAGACCCTGTCGGCCTTTGCGCTGGGTCTCGTCCTGTTCGTCATCACCCTGATCATGAATGTCATCGCCCTGCGCGTGGTGCAGAGATACCGGGAAAAATATGACTGATACGTCCGACACCACGTCCATTCGCGATGCGGTGAGCCGTCAATTGCCGCGACGCTACCGGGCCGAGCTGCGCTTCCGCGCGGCCGGACTGGCAGCCGTGGCGTCGGCCGTGGGCATCCTGGTGATCCTGCTGATCTCGATCCTGTCGCAGGGTCTGCCCGCCTTCACCGTCAACCAGCTGGTCCTGCCGGTGCATCTCGACCGCTCCATGGTCGATCCGGAGGGCGATGCCAGCGAGGCGTCGCTGCGCCGCGGTGCCTACAGCCGCGTTCTCCAGGACGCGATCCGGGCCGAATTCCCCGAGGTCACGGCGCGCCGTGACCTGCGCAACCTGTTCGGTCTCTACACCCCGCTCAATGCGACCCGGCTGATGGATGCCGTCCTGGCCGACCCGTCGCTGGTCGGCGAGACCTACACTTTCCGGATGCCGATCGCCGACGATCTCGACCTTTACCTCAAGGGCCGGCTCGTCGAGGACCGGACGCTGGCAACCGGCGGACTTCTCACGATCAGTGCCGATGGCGATGCCCTGGCGCTGAATTCCAGCGCGCCGGACTTCGAGAGTCTGGTCGAGGACGCAATGGCGACCATGCGGGCCGAGGCCACGGCGCTCGATGCGCGGGCTGCACGGGCGCGCAATCTCGCAGCCGAGCTCGAGGGGAGCGATGCCGAGGATGCGCTCTATGAAGCCGGGCGCCTGTCTGCCCAGGCGCAGGCCTTGCGCGAGGAACTGGCCGAGAATGATGGCCGGATCGAGCTGAACCGCGACCTGCCGACCATCCTTGTCGAGCTCAGCGGTGTCGCCGTCCGGCTGACCGCGCTCGGCGCCGATGGCCGCACGGCCAGCGGCGAGGCGATGCTGGGCGATGCGTCGGACATCTCCGGGGCGTCGGACTGGACGCTCTACGTGATCGACACGCCGGAAAGCCGCCGCCGGGTCTCCGACCAGGCCATCGTCTGGACGCGGGCGCTGGAGGCGCGCGGTCTCGTGCGTACCGATTTCAACACCTATCTCTTCACCAATGCCGACAGCCGGGAGCCGGAACTGGCGGGTGTGAAGGGCGCGCTGTTCGGGTCGATCCTGACCATGCTGATCGTGATCTGCCTGTCAGTGCCGGTCGGTGTGTTCACCGCGATCTATCTGGAAGAATACGCGCCGAAGAACCGGCTGACCGACTTCATCGAAGTCAACATCAACAATCTGGCCGCCGTGCCGTCCATCGTGTTCGGCCTGCTGGGCCTCGCGGTCTTCATCAACGCCTTCGGCCTGCCGCGCTCGGCACCGCTGGTGGGCGGTCTGGTGCTCTCGCTGATGACGCTGCCGACCGTGATCATCGCATCGCGTGCGGCTCTGAAGGCCGTGCCGCAATCGATCCGCCAGGCCGCGCTCGCAGTTGGCGCATCGAAGACCCAGTCCGTGTTCCATCACGTCCTGCCGCTCGCCGCGCCGGGCATCCTCACCGGTTCGATCATCGGCCTGGCCCAGGCGCTGGGTGAAACCGCGCCGCTCCTGATGATAGGCATGGTCGCCTTCATCGCCGACGCGCCGACGCTGGGCCTGGAAGGCCTCACCCAGCCGGCGACCGTGATGCCCGTGCAGGTCTTCCTGTGGTCCGACGGTGCCGAGCGGGCCTTCGAGGCGCGCACCGCGGCCGCCATTCTTGTTCTTCTGGCGCTGATGATCGGCTTCAATGCCCTGGCGATCTATCTGCGCCGCCGTTTCGAGCGGAGATGGTAACCCCATGCCCGACAATCAGTCCCACATCCTCGACCAGAATGCCGGCTTCGGCGCGACCGAGCCGCCGATCAAGGTGGCGGCTCGGGATGTCTGTGTCGCCTATGACGGCAAGCAGGCGCTCAACCACGTCTCGATAGACATTCCGGACCGCTCGGTGACGGCTTTCATCGGCCCGTCCGGCTGCGGCAAGTCGACCTTCCTGCGCTGCCTCAATCGCATGAATGACACGATCGAGGGCGCCCGGGTGACCGGCTCGCTGAAGATCGACGGCGCCGAGGTGAACGACAAGTCGATCGACCCCGTCGTGCTGCGCGCCAGCGTCGGCATGGTGTTCCAGAAGCCCAACCCGTTTCCCAAGTCGATCTATGACAATGTCGCCTACGGTCCGCGCATTCATGGCCTGGCCCTGTCGCGCGACGATCTGGACGGGATTGTCGAGAGCAGTCTGAAAAAGGCCGGACTGTGGGAGGAGGTGGCCGATCGCCTGAACGATCCGGGCACCAGCCTGTCCGGCGGCCAGCAGCAGCGTCTGGTGATTGCCCGCGCGATCGCGATCAACCCGGAAGTGATCCTGATGGACGAGCCGTGTTCGGGGCTCGACCCGATCGCGACGGCCAAGATCGAGGAACTGATCGACGAGCTGCGCGAGAATTACTGCATCATCATCGTGACCCACTCGATGCAGCAGGCCGCCCGCGTGTCCCAGCGCACTGCCTTCTTCNACATGGGCACGCTGGTCGAGTTCGGCCGTACCGAGGACATCTTCACGAACCCGCGCGATCCGCGCACGCAGGACTACATCACGGGGCGCTTCGGCTAGGGGCTGGCGCCAGATGAGGAGGTAGCGCAATGGCGCTGTCCAAGACCGCACATATCGTCACCGCCTACGGCGAGGAGCTCGACCAGCTGGCCGACGAACTCGCCCGCATGGGCGGCATGGTGGAGACCCAGCTGGAAACAGCGCTTGCTGCCATTGTCCGCCGCGATGCCAGCCTCGTTGCCGGCGTGCGCGAGCGCGAGAAGCAGGTCAATGCCATGCAGGACGATGTCGAAAAGCGCGTGCTGCGCCTTTTCGCGCTGCGCCAGCCGCTGGCCACCGATCTGCGCATGACGATCTCCGCGCTGAAGATCGCCAATGATCTCGAACGCGTCGGCGATCTGGCCAAGAATATCGCCTACCGCGCGGAAGACCTGGCCGAATATGCACCGCTCTCCCTGCTCGACCAGGTCGAGCGGCTCGGCGCGATCGTCGTGAAGCAGCTGCACGAAGTGCTCGATGCCCTGTCCTCGGCCGATGTCGAACCGGCAATCCGGGTCTGGCGCACCGATGACGAGGTCGACGAACGCTACAACGCGCTTGTGCGGCAGATGCTGATGAGCATGACCGAAGACCCGGGCCAGGTGGAGCCGGGTGTTCACATCCTTTTTGTGGCGAAGAATCTCGAACGTATCGGCGACCACGCGACGAATGTCGCCGAGGCTGTGCACTTCATGGTGACGGCCGGGCCGCTCGAGGCGGACGACGCCAAATCTTGATGACCTTGATCGTGGAGACGGAACGATGAAGCCTCAAGTTCTCGTGGTCGAAGACGAAGACGCCCTCGCCACCCTGTTGCAGTACAATCTGGAAAAGGAAGGCTATCAGGTCTCCGTCGCCGGCGACGGCGAGGACGCCCTGATCCAGGCCGAGGAGACCACGCCGGACCTGGTGCTCGTCGACTGGATGCTGCCCAAGGTTTCCGGGATCGAGGTGTGCCGCCGCCTGCGCGGCCGCCAGGAAACCGCCAATGTGCCGATCATCATGCTGACGGCGCGCGGCGAAGAGACCGACCGGGTACGCGGGCTCGATACCGGCGCTGACGACTATGTCGTGAAACCCTTCTCGATGACCGAGCTCTTTGCCCGTATCCGCGCCGTGCTGCGCCGGATCCGCCCGGGCCTTGCCGAGGATGTGATCACCGCCGGTGACATCACGATGGATCGCGTCGCGCACCGCGTGAAACGCTCCGACCGTGAAATCCATCTCGGGCCGACGGAATTCCGCCTGCTGGACTATCTCATGCAGCATCCCGGCCGGGTTTTCTCGCGCGAACAATTGCTCGACGCGGTCTGGGGTTCGGATGTCTATGTCGAGGCCCGCACGGTGGACGTCCATGTCGGCCGCTTGCGCAAGGCGCTGAACACCAAGGAAGAGCGCGATCCCATCCGCACGGTGCGCTCGGCGGGCTACGCTTTCGACGTCAACGCCTGAGCGTCCGCGTATTCGGCGACCAGAAAGTCGATGAGCGCGCGCACTTTCGGCGCGCGCTCGCGATGGGCGGGATAGACGGCATGAATATGCTGGTCGTCGACATGCCAGTCCGGCAGGAGGCGCTGCAGTCTGCCCCCGGCCAGTGGCGCACTGGCGACGAAATCCGGCAAAAGGACAATGCCGCAGCCCGCGATCGCCGCAGTGCACAGCGCAATCGAGTTATTGATGCGCTGATTGCCGCCGACGACAATCTCGACCGTCTCGCCGCCGCGCCGGAAGACCCAGCTGTTCGGCTGTGCCGCCATTGTGAAGACGAGGCAGTTGTGGCCGGTCAGCGCCTCGGGCGTCTCCGGCGTTCCGTGGCGGGCCAGATACGCGTCTGAAGCACACAAGAGGCGGTGCAGCGGCCGCAGGCGCCGCGCCTTCAGGCTTGAATCGGGCAGGGGGCCGCTGCCGCGCAGTGCCACATCGAACCCGTCCTCCAGAAGATCGGCCTGCCGGTCGTTGAACTCGATATCGAGGACCAGCTCCGGATAGCGCTGGTGGAAGCGCGGCAACCGCTCGGCCAGGTCCGTCAGTCCGAAGGACATGGGGGCGGAGATGCGCAGCCGTCCCCGCGGCGACGCCGCGGACCCGCTGGCGGCCTCATCCGCGTAGGCAAGCGCTTCGAGGATCTCCACAGCCCGGTCGTAATAGGCCTGCCCGGTATCGGTGAGCCGGAGTTTGCGTGTTGTACGCACGAGGAGCTGGGCACCGAGTTCCGCCTCCAGAGCGCTGACGGTCTTGCTGACCCCGGCATTGGACAGATCGAGATCGCGCGCCGCTGCGCTGAACCCGTTCAGCTCCACCACACGGCGGAAGACCTGCAAGGCGCGAAACTTGTCCATTGTTTACTCCGGGTAAAAAGAGTTCTCGATCATGCCGTCTTTGTCTTCTTGTGTGAACGAATAAATACGGGAGCGCCGGATCGGTCCGGCGATAATCCCGGAGGACGACATGAGACATTTCCTGATCGCCAGCCTGCTGGCCCCGCTGACAAGCTTCGCCCCGGCCATGGGCCAGGATACCGTCGGAACCAGCCCCTGGGGGCCGGGTGACGAGCTCGGGCGCCTGAACCTCATGACCGACGACAGCCGCGCCGCTATTCTCGGCCGGATCGCCGGCGGCCGTGCCTATGACCTGTCGGTCGAGTATTTCATCGGCATGCCCGGCTGGCACGCGGCCGGCGACCCCCGCTACCAGATCTGGATGACCCACACGCCGCGCGGCACCGTGGTTGACGATCCGATGGGGGTGGGCGAGGCGCAGAACGGGCACGTCTCCTACACGGGCTCCGCGATCTCGATGTACACCCACACCGGCACGCATATCGATGCGCTCAACCATTTCGGTGTCGACGGCCGCATCTGGAATGGCTTCTCGGCCGACGAGCATCTCGGCGACCGCGGCTGGCAGGTGACCGGTGCTGAAACCATTCCGCCCATCGTCGCCCGCGGCGTGATGATCGATGTCGCCGCGGCGCTGGGCGTTGACCGGCTGGAGGACGGTTATCGCATCACGCGTGCCGATCTGCAGCAGGCGCTGGAGCGCCAGGGCACGCCGCTGCGCGAAGGTGATGTGGTGCTGATCCGCACCGGTCGCATGCAGGACTATGAGACGGCGGCGCGCTATATGCACAATCCGCCGGGCCTGGGCATGGATGCGGCGCGCTTCCTGGTCGAGGAGGGCGGTGCGATGATTGTCGGTGCCGACAATCTCAGCCTCGAAGCCTTCCCGTCCGAAGTGCCGGGCAATTATGTTCCGCTGCACACCTACCTGCTCGCCCGGCACGGCGTTCCGATCATGGAACTCGTCAATCTGGAAGGGCTCGCCCGGGACGGTGTCCACGAATTCGCATTCATCGGCGGATCGCTGAAACTGCGCGGGGCCGATGCCGCGCCGATGCGTCCCGTCGCCCTGCCGGTGGAGTAGTCCATGCCACGCCTGTTCGACATTCTCCTGACGGCGCTGGCGCCGGCGATCTGGGGCAGCACCTATCTGGTGACCACCCAGTGGCTGCCGGACGGATACCCCGTCACGCTCGCCCTGCTGCGGGCCCTGCCCGCCGGGTTCCTCCTGCTGCTGTTCGTGCGCCGACTGCCCGCCGGCGCCTGGTGGGGCCGGGCCTTCGTGCTCGGTGCGCTGAACTTCACCGTGTTCTGGATTTGCCTCTTCGTGGCGGCCTACCGCCTGCCCGGCGGGATCGCGGCCACGGTCGGTGCGGTCCAGCCGCTGATCGTGCTGGGCCTGGCCCGTCTGGCACTGGGCACGGCCATCCGCCCGCTTGCGGTGATCGCGGCCGCCGGCGGACTGGCCGGCGTGGCCCTGCTCCTGGCATCGCCGCAAGCCGGCTTCGACCCGATCGGGGTGCTTGCGGCCTTGGGCGGCGCCGGGTCGATGGCTGCAGGGACCGTGCTGACCCGGCGCTGGGGGCCGCAGGTTCCGCTGCTCACCCTGACCGCGTGGCAGCTGACCGCGGGCGGAGTGTTGCTGCTGCCGCTCGCCCTCATCGTCGAACCGCCGCTTCCCGCGCTGGACGCCGGACACATAGCCGGCTTCGCCTATCTGGCCCTGATCGGTGCGGCGCTGACCTATATCCTGTGGTTCCGCGGCATTGCCCGCCTGGGACCGTCGGCCGCGACCATGCTCGGCTTTCTGAGCCCGGTCAGCGCCGTCGTGCTGGGCTGGGTGGTGCTGGGCGAGCGGCTGGATGCGATCCAGTTTGCCGGCGCCGCCCTGGTCCTGGCCAGTATCTGGCTCAGTCAGCGTGCCGCACGCACGCCGGCGGTGACGTTATCCGTAAAACAGGGAGGCACGGCATGAAACGGATTGCTGTATTTGGTGCGGCCGGGTCTGTCGGGCGCTGTGTCGTGAAAGAGGCGCTCGACCGGGGGCATGAGGTCACCGCTGTGGTGCGCAATCCTCAGCGGGCGGCCGGCTTGCCTGGGCTGGCCATTCCCGCCTTTGCCGAGGCGAGCGACGGGACGGCGATCCGCGCCGTGCTGCGCCACCAGGATGTGGCCGTGATGGCACTGCGTCCGCCGGCGGGCCGGGAAGCCGAACTGGTCGGCTATACCCGCACCCTGCTCGACGCCGCCCTCGAGACCGGCGTGCCGGCCGTGGTCGTCGGCGGGGCGGCGAGCCTGCGCTTTCCCGACCAGCCGGCCTGGACCGTGCTGACCCGGCCGGGCTTCCTGCCCGATGCCGTGCGGCCCATCGCCCAGGCCTGCCACGCCCAGCGTCAAGCCGTGCTGTCCGAGGGCGGTGACGGCTGGTCACACATCTGTCCGCCCGCCAGCCTTGAACCGGGCCGGCGTACGGGTCGCTACCGGCTGGGAGCAGACATGCTGGTGACGGGAGAAGACGGCCGTTCGGCCATCTCGGTCGAGGACTTCGCCATTGCGATTGTCGATGAGGCCGAGAGCCACGCCCATGCCGGACGCAGTTTCACGGTCGGCTGGTAGGCGTGGCGGGCGCTGTCAGCGCGTCCGCGGTGCGAGCGCGGCGTGGGCCGCCTCGCGCATGATGTCCGCGACCGCGTTGAAGCCGGTCGACAGGGGTGATCCGGGCCGCCAGATCAGCGCGATATCGCGTTCGGCGCCCGGATCGTCGATCCGCCGGAAGATCAGGCTGTCATCGCGCTCGGCCTCGCAGCGGACATAAAGTTCCGGCAGCACGGCGACACCGGCGCCCAGCGCAGCCATATGGCGGATGGCATCCAGGCTGGTCCCTTCATAATCGGCCGGCAGATGCCCGCCCGACCGTTCGGCCAGATCCGCGACGAGCCGGTTCAGGCGGTGACCGAGCGCCAGCGTCAGGAAGGCACGGCCGGACAGTTCGGCCAGGCCGACGGGTCCGCGTGTCTGTGCCAGCGGATCGTCGGGCGGTACGGCGATCCACAGGCGCTCGTGGAACAGGGCGGCGCTGGTACAGCCGGGATGATCCTCCGGCGCGGAAATGACGACATCCATGCGCCCGTCGCTCAGGGCCTGGTTCAGCACCACGGAGGATTCTTCCCGGATCGACAGGCGAAGCTGGGGATAGCGCGCATGCAGGCGGGCCGTGCAGCGCGGTAGCAGGTAGGGACCGATCGTCGGCAGCACGCCGAGGCGGACCTGTCCGACCAGCCCGTCCCGGCCGTACTGGGCGAGCCGCTTGATATCGGACATGGACTGCAGGACTTCGCGTGCGCGGGTCAGCAATTCGCGGCCGAGCGGTGTCGCGATCGCGCCATTCCGCCCCCGTTCGAACACTTTGAAGCCGAGATGGCTTTCCGCCTCGGCCACCTGCGCGGAGAGGCTGGGCTGGCTGACATGCATGCTGTGGGCGGCGCTGGAAAAGCGTCCGGTCTCGTCGATCGCGACCAGGTATTCGAGCTGCCGGAAGGTCGGACGCATATATAGTTTTTTCCTAATGGAAGAACAGTATCCATATATTTCCACTCATTATGGCCGCAGTCTAGAGCGTACCCACTCGCCTCTGCGCCGGCCTCACCTCCGGTCCCGAAGCCGCCGGTGCAGAGAATTGTCCGGCAACCGCCCCTTGCCCCCCTCGCGGCGGTTGCCGGACTGATCTCATCAAAAGGATTGGGTTTTGGAACACGGCTCCATTGCGCTTGCGACGCTGGCCTCGCCGCCGGTCCTGTTCTTCGTTCTCGGACTGGCCGCGGCGTTCATACGGTCCGACCTGAAATTCCCCGAAGCCTTTGCAAAGGGCCTGTCGCTCTTCCTGATCATGGCGATCGGCTTCAAGGGCGGGGCCGAAATGGCGCGCGCGAGCCTGGGTGACATCATCCCGGTCCTGCTGGCCGGGGTGGTTCTGTCGGCAGTCTTGCCGGCCCTCAGCTTCGGCCTCCTGCGCGCCACGACCTCGCTGCCACGGGTCGACATTGCCGCGATCGCCGCCCACTACGGATCGATATCCATCGTCACATTCATCGCGGCATCCGACGCCGCGCGCATGCTGCAGCTGGAAACCGGCGGCGCCATGGTGGCGGTAGCAGCGGCGATGGAAGCGCCGGCCATCCTGACCGGTCTCCTGCTGGCCGGTGCTGCAGGGCGCAGCGGCGGCTTGCGGCTGGCCGAACCGTTGACCAATGGCTCGATCGTCCTTCTGCTGGGTGCCTTCGCCATCGGCTGGATCTCCGGTGAAACCGGGATGGCGGCGGTCTCACCCCTGTTCGTCGACGCGTTCCGCGGTGTGCTGTGCCTGTTCCTGCTGGATATGGGGCTGATCGCCGGCCGGGGTCTGGTCGAGCACGGTCGCAAGATGCGGCCGGGCGTGGTGCTGCACGGGCTCTACATGCCGCTCATCGCGGCGGGCATCGCCCTGGCCATCAGCCGCAGTCTCGGCCTGTCGCCCGGCAATGCGGCCTTGCTGATGACGCTTGCGGCATCGGCCTCCTACATCGCGGTGCCCGCTGCAATGCGGCTCGCCTTGCCGAAGGCCAGGCCGGCGCTGTCGCTCACCCTGTCCCTGGGCATCACCTTTCCGTTCAACCTGCTGATCGGAATTCCGCTCTATTTCACCACGGCGCAAATGGTTCCTGGAGGCGTGCAATGACGGGTTGGAAGACGTGTCTTCGTGTCGAGCTGGAAGTGGATGCGGTCCAGGTCGATCAGGTGGAAACGCGCATCGAGGCGCTGGGCGTCACGGGCTGGATCGTACTGTCGGCGCATTCCGGTCGAAGCGCTGACGGCCGATGGAGCCGGGTAGGCCAGGTCACCGCGTCCGGCCGGCGCATGCTGGTCGTCTTCACCATCACCACGGCGCTGGCCGAAAAGATCCGCGATGCCCTGCAGGACGAGATGGTGCGGCTGAACGGCGAGATCGTGACCTATCCGGTCATGACGCCCTGAAACAAGCCAAAAAAAGAGGGCGCACCGGGAAGGTGTGCGCCCTTTCAAGGTGGGTGTCCGGAGCGTCAGTTGTCCAGCAGGACGTAGCGCCGATTGAGGGGCTGTGGCGGCCGGGCGTTCTCGCCGACAGTTTCGACAAAGGCGTCGATCTGGGCGTCCGAGACGCTGAGCGGGGTGGTGAACACCGTCCAGGACACGATTTCCGAGCAGGGCGGCGTGGTGAGCGAGCCCTCATAGCGGAAGGCGGCCTGGTCCTGCGGCAGCAGGGAGGCCAGGCTGACCGGCCCGTCGATCTCCTCGCGGTCGCCCGGTTCGCCGATGGCATCCCACAATGTGTCGACAGTGGCATGCGCCTCGCCGCGCTCGAACAACACGCCGACCACGGCAAGATCGCCCTCGCTGGCCGTCACAAAGTGGACTTCCAGCGGATAGGACTGTCCCTCCACCCAATGCTCGGATGCGGCATGGAAGTGGAACTGCAGGAGGTCGAAGCTGCGGCCGTTCAGCGACAGCTGCGCCGAGCCGGACGGGACGTGATAGGTCACGCCATGCGCACTGCGCTCGGCCTCGACACCGGAAACATCGGCGAAGTCGAGGACTGGCCGGACGCCGTCGGCAATAATGCCCGGAACCAGGTCGACCGGGCTTTGCTGCACACCCGCGCTGCACACGGCGAAATCGGGCGACAGCGCGCCCCAGTTCACCGGTGCTCCGTCGCCGGCATAACCCCATTCGTCAGCCAGGGCGGTTCCGGCCGGAACCGTCGCGGCCAGCAAACCCGCAATCACATATTTCATGGCGTCTCCTTTGTCTTGAGCCGCTGAGGATTTGGGGCCTGTCTTCCATGCCTTCTAATTCAAAAATACCGTCAATATTATAGTTAAAACCTATGAAATGAATGATGCGGATCGTGAGAGGCTGTGATCAGGACCGGGCGCGGCCGCCGGTCAGGGGAGACACGATGCACGCGATTTCCAGAACCGTGATCCTGGGTACGGCCCTTCTTGCGGCGTGCGAAGGACCGGCGGACTCCCGCGTGCAGGCCACGCCCGACCCGGTGCGGCAGTCACTCGCTGTCGACACGCCGCCGGTCGCGCGCTGCATGAATCTGTCCGGTGCGCTGGAGGCCGAATACGAGGGCGCCTGGGGCTATACGATCGAGTTCGGCCATATCGATGCGATCGCCGGGGCCGGGTTCGACACGATCCGTCTTCCCGTGCGCTGGTCGGCGCATCTGGGTGCCGGCGACCGGATCGCCCCCGATGTGCTGGCCCGGGTCGATGCGATCATCGATCACGCCCTGTCGCGCGGGCTGAGCGTCATTGTCGACGTCCACCATTTCGACGCTCTGATGCGCGATCCCGAGGGCCGTCTGCCGCAACTGGCGGCGATCTGGCGGCAATTGGCCGAGCACTATGCCGGTTATCCCGACACGCTGATCTTCGAGCTGCTGAACGAGCCGACCGACCGGGTCAGCGCGGCCCAGGTCAATGCCATCAATGCGCACCTGCTAGACGTTGTCCGTGCGGTGTCGCAGGAGCGCTGGGTGATCCTGTCCTCGGCCCGCTGGAATAATATCGAAGGCCTCGTGCAGACCGAAGTGCCCGCTGACGATCCGCGGGTCATGACGACGGTGCACTATTATTCGCCCTTCGAATTTACCCATCAGGGCGCGCCCTGGTCGAACCAGTCACGCACCGGCATCGAATGGGGCGGTCCGGCCGACGAGGCAGAACTGGCCCGCGACTTCGACATCGTGGCGCAGTATGCGCACGCCCAGAACGTGCCGGTCCTGATCGGCGAGTTCGGGGTCTATTACGAAGTGCCCGAACATCTGCGCGCGCGCTGGGTGGGGGCGGTGCGCCAGGCCTCGGAAGACCGCGGCTTTGCCTGGTGCCACTGGGGCTTTGCCACCACTTTGCGGGCCTATAATCGCCGCACGGACAGCTGGATCCCTGAAATGCGCGAGGCGCTGGTGGGCGATCCGCGCGACTGACCGTTCATACGGAAGCACAAAAAGAAAACGGCCGCCCCGAAAGGCGGCCGTATTACCGGACCCGAGGGTGAGGGCAGGGCCGGTTATCAGAAATTATAGCGCCGGGTTGCGGCGATCGCGTCGAGGGCGGCACCGGCATCGCTGGTGCGGCGGCGGCGTTTCGCGCTCGGCTGATAGGCCATCGAGGAGTGGGCCTCGCAATAGGCATTGCCGCCGGCGGTCTTGCGGCCGCAGAAGCGGAACTCGGCCTGGGCGGGGTCGCCGATCGGCCATTTGCACATCGAGTCACGCAGGGTGAGCACTGTGGCAAACTCGCCAGACGGCAGGACGGCAGGCTCCACCGGCGCCGGCTTGGGAGCGGCCGGGGTCGGAGTTGAGGGGGAGGGACGCGACACCGGGCGCTGGGCCGGCGCGGTGGAAGCCGTTGTGGTGCGCGGACGGGAGGGTTTGACAGTGCGGCGGGCCGGGCGCGACGGGGTCGCGCGGCCTGACAAACCGAGACGGTGGACCTTGCCAATCACGGCATTACGGGTCACACCCCCCAATTGTTTGGCAATCTGACTGGCGCTCAGGCCTTCCGACCAGAGCTTCTTGAGTTGCTCGACGCGTTCGTCAGTCCAGGCCATCGCACTCATCTCCTGAGTTGGATGCGCTTCATTGCCTTGAATGTCGGCTAAGAGCGCATATCTCAATTCATGTTTAATTACACTAGATATTGTACCCGCGCTAACTGAGGCCACAAGATCGGGGGATGACCATTCCTGTGGAAAGCTCACTTGCACGCCTAATCGTTAACGCGGATGGTTACCGGGATCTTAAGGGTAATTCGATATGAGTAACGCCAGTTTAACCGGCCTTAACGAGCCCAGAAAATTCGGCTTTATCAATTGGTTAGGTCTTTGGACGCTGTACAAGAAGGAAGTGCGGCGTTTTCTCAAGGTCTACACCCAGACGGTCGCTGCACCGGTCGCAACGACGCTGCTTTACATGACCGTTTTTGCCGTCGCGATCGGCTCGCGGCGGGGCGATGTGAACGGTATTCCCTTCATCGAATTCCTGGCGCCGGGCCTCATCCTGATGGGCCTGTTGAACAATGCCTTCGCCAATTCGGGCTCCTCGATCCTAGTGTCCAAGGTGCAGGGCAATGCCGTCGACTTCCTGATGCCGCCGCTGTCGGCGCTGGAATTGTCGATCGGCTTCATTGCCGGCGCGATGACGCGCGGCATCATGGTGGCGGTGGTGACGGCGGTGACGCTGATCCCCTTCATGAACATCATGCCGCAGCACTGGTGGGCGGTCCTCTATTTCGGGATATCGGCCTCGGCCATGCTGGGCATGGTCGGCGTGATCGGCGGTCTGTGGGCCGAGAAGTTCGATCACATGGCGGCCGTGACGACCTTCGTGATCACGCCGTTGACCTTCCTGTCGGGCACCTTCTATTCGGTCACGGCGCTGCCCGAACCGATCGCCACGATCAGCCATTTCAACCCCTTTTTCTACATGATCGACGGCTTCCGCTACGGCTTCACGGGCCATGCCGACGGACATCTCGCCATCGGCGCCGTGCTGGTGCTCGCGATCAACCTTGCGCTGGCCGCGGCCTGTTATCTGCTCTTGCGCGCAGGCTGGCGCTTGAAGAGCTGAGCGCGGAGGCCTAGACGAGTATCAAAGGCGTCCGAGAACGGGCGCCGCGATGCTTTTGGAGGACCGCATGCCTGCCCCGATGATGGATACCTATTCGCCGCCGGATCTCGTGTTCGACCACGGCAAGGGAACGCGCCTGTATACCGAGGCCGGCGATGCCTATCTGGACTTCATTTCGGGCATTGCGGTGAACTGTCTGGGCCATGCCCATCCCAAGGCTGTGGCCGCCCTCAACGAGCAGGCCGGCAAGCTCTGGCACCTGTCCAACATGTTCAAGGTGCCCAAGGGGATCGAACTGGCCGAGAAGCTCTGTGCGGCGACCTTCGCTGACCGCGTCTTCTTCACCAATTCCGGCGCCGAGGCGATGGAATGCGCCCTGAAGACGGCGCGCCGCTATCACTATGTGAACGGCAATCCGCAGCGCTATCGCATCATCACCTTCACCGGCGCCTTCCACGGCCGCACCTATGGCGCGATCAATGCCGGCGGAAACCCGAAATACCTCGAAGGCTTCGGCCCGGCGATGGAAGGGTTCGACCAGGTCGAATTCGGCGATCTGGATGCCGTGAAGAATGCAGTCACCGAAGAGACCGCCGCGATCTGCGTCGAGCCGGTCCAGGGCGAGGGCGGTGTGCGCGCACCGGAAGACAGCTTCCTGCGCGGCCTGCGCCAGATCTGCGACGAGCACGGCCTGATGCTGATCTTCGACGAGGTCCAGTCGGGTGCCGGCCGGACCGGCAAGCTGTTCGCCCACCAATGGGTCGACGGCGCCGAGCCGGACATCATGGCAGCGGCCAAGGGCATTGGCGGCGGTTTCCCGATGGGCGCCTGCCTGGCGACGGAAGCGGCGGCGGCCGGCATGGTCGTCGGTACGCACGGTTCGACCTATGGCGGCGGCCCGCTGGCCATGGCGGTCGGCAATGTCGTGTTCGACGAGCTGACCTCCGACGGTTTCATGGATCATGTGGTCGACGTGTCGAACTATCTGCGCCAGCAACTGCACGGCCTGATGGACCGCCATGGCGACAAGATCGCCGAGATCCGCGGCAAGGGTCTGCTGGTCGGGGTGAAGCTGAAGGACGGTTTCGATCCCAAGAAGCTTGCAGGACTGGCCCGCGATCGCCATCTCCTGGTCGGCGCGGCGGGCGACAATGTCTGCCGCATGGCGCCGCCGCTGATCATCACCAAGGACGATGCCAGCGAGGCGGTGGCCGTTCTCGACGAAGCGCTCGGCGCACTTGAGGCCAGCTAGACCACCCCTTGCCGAACGGAGAGACGGCGTGAGCGATCCGCTTGGAGAGCATGACAATATCGTGGCCGGTTTCCAGGTTGAGGGGCGGGCCGTGCGCGGCCGTGTCTGCCGCCTGGGATCGACGCTGGACGCGATCCTGTCGGCGCACGCCTATCCCGAACCGGTAGCCCATCTGCTCGGCGAGGCGGTGATCATCGCCGCCCTCGTCGGGGATGCGCTGAAATTCAACGGCCGGCTGATCGTGCAGGCGAACGGGTCGGGTCCGATCCGCTTTGTCGTCGCCGAATACGTCAGCGGTGAGGGCGTGCGCGGTTTTGCCAAGATCGACCGCGAGGCCGTCGAGGCCGTGCTGGCCGAAAACCCGCCTCGCGACACGCTGATGGAGCGTCTCCTGGGCAAGGGCGCTTTCGCGATGACGCTCGACTACGGTCCTGACAAGGACCAGTACCAGGGCGTCGTTCCGCTCGAGGGCACGTCCCTGTCGCAGGTCGCGGAAGGCTATTTCGCCCAGTCCGAACAGACACCCACGCGCCTGCGGATCGCCATCGGCGAAAGCTGGAAGGAAGGCGAGGCC
>PANX01000001.1 GCA_002707795.1 Maricaulis sp. | reverse complement strand
GAGAGATTTCTCCTGCGATCGGCCGGGGTGCTACATCCTCTTCGCCAAGACCCGTCGCTCACCTCACCAGCGCTTCTGCTCGGCTTCCTGCCGCCAGGCGTTACGACGCGTCAGGCTGCGCGAGGCGCGCTGGGCGAACCTGAGCCTGTCCCTGGTCCGGCCTCAACGAGCCTGACGAGTATCGACCGGACCTCAGCCCCGATGGTTTAACGCTGGTCAAGCGAGGACCAGCCACGTGGAACTCGAGCATCAGCAGCTCGACCTGCGCTACAGCCAGCTTCGTCTCCGATCCCCGCGTCAGGAGAAACGACTCGTCGCCTCGATCGCCGAGGTCGGGCAGCTCGTGCCCATCTCTGTCGTGCGCGCCGACGCCGACCCTGCTCGGCTGATCGTGATCGACGGATTCAAGCGCGTCCGCGCACTGCGGCGCCTCAAGACTGACGTCGTCCGTGCGTTCGCCTGGGAACTCTCCGAGCTGGACGCGCTTCTTCTGCATCGCTCCTTGCAAAGTGCCCAGGGCGAGTCGGCCCTCGAGCAGGCCTGGCTTCTGCGCGAACTCCAGGTGCGCTTCGACCTCTCCCAGCAAGACCTCGCGCGTCAGTTTCAGCGCAGCAAGAGCTGGATCAGCCGGCGGCTCGCTTTGATCGGCGACCTTCCACCCGAGGTGCAGGATCTGGTCCGCCTGGGCCGGCTCACACCGCACGCCGCGACGAAGTATCTCGTCCCGGTGGCGCGCGCCAACCGAGACGACTGCGTGCGGCTCGCGGCTGTGGCAGCCGAGCAGCAGCTCTCCACTCGAGATCTGGGCCTGCTCTACGCCGGGTGGCGCGACGGCAGCGCAGTCTCCCGTGAGCGACTCCTGGAGGATCCCCAGCTTTACCTGCGCTCACGGCAAGCGCTGATCGAAGCCAGTGAGAACCCGCCCGGGCCTCGCGAAGGCCTGCTCAAGGACGTCGAGATCCTCGGCGCTGTCGCCCGGCGCGCGCTCGGCCGGCTCAAGGACTTCGAGCTCGGCTCCCTGGCCGCGCTCGATCACGACGTCCTCGGCGCGGGTCTCGAGCTGGTGGCAGGCCACGTCCGACAGCTCATGGAGGCGCTGAGAACCACACAAGGAGAGGCCACCCATGCTCGACCAGAGCACCCGAACCGCGATCCTCGAGTTGCATGAGCGGGGACTGTCGATCCGCGGGATCGCCCGCGCGCTGAAGGTGTCGCGAGGCGCCGTCCGCGGGGTGATCGCCTCCGGCTCCGCGGAGGTCCCTCGCCTCGAGCGCCCGGAGAAGGCGGAGCCCTTCCGCGATCGAATCCTCGAGCTCTTCGCGGACTGCAAGGGCAACCTGGTGCGCGTCCAAGAAGAGCTCGAGCGGGAGGAGGGCTACGACCTCTCCTACCAGGCGCTCACGGCGTATTGCCGCCGGCATGGGATCGGCAAACAGCCCAAACCACGCTCGGGGCAGTACCACTTCGAGCCAGGCCAGGAAATGCAGCACGACACGTCGCCGCACCGGATCAAGATCGGCGGCAAGGTCCGTCAGGCTCAGGCCGCGAGCCTCGTCCTCTGCCATTCGCGCATGATCTACCTGCAGTACTACCCCACCTTCAAGCGCTTCGACTGCAAGGTCTTCCTCACGGAGGCAGCCCGCTATTTCGGCGGCGTGTGCGCGACCTGCATGATCGACAACACACACGTCGTCGTGCTCAAGGGAACTGGGCGGGACATGATCCCGGTCCCCGAAATGGTCGCCTTCTCCGAGCAGCTCGGCGGCTTTGAATTCGTGGCGCACGAGAAGGGGCACGCCAACCGCTCGGCTCGAGTCGAGCGGCCCTTCCACTACGCCGAGAACAACTTCGTCCCCGGCCGCGAGGGCACGGACTGGCGCGACTTCAACCGCCAGGCGGTCGAGTGGTGCGACACGGTCAACGCGAAGTACCGGCGGCATCTGCGCGCGTCTCCCCGTGATCTCTTCGCTGCCGAGCGCTCCCACCTCAAACCTCTGCCCGACTGGATCCCAGAGGTCTACCAACTGCACCACAGGATCGTCGGCGTCGACGGCTACGTGACCCTCCATACCAATCTCTACTCGGTCCCGCTGGGGATCCCGGTCGGGCGGAGGGTCGAAGTCCGCGAGGACAAGGACCACGTCGACATCTACCTGGGCCCGCGCCGAGTCGCCCGACATCAACGCCAACTCGACCCGATCGGCAAGCGCGTAACCGATCCCTCCCACCGTGCCAGCCGTAAGCGCCGGCGACGTGAGCCTCCGCCCGAGGAACAGGAGCTCTCTGCGCTCGCCCCCGAGCTCTCCGGCTACGTCGCCAAGCTCAAGAAGCGCCCCGGGTCGACGACCTTGGCGCTCCGTCGCCTGCTGGGCATGGTCCGCGACTACCCCCGCGACCCACTCGTGGACGCGATCAAGCACGCGGAACACTACGGACTCTTCGACCTCGAACGCGTCGAGCGCATGGTCCTCAAGCGGATCGCGGGCGACTTCTTCCTCCTACCCGGTGACGCCCTCGAGGATCCCCATGAATGAAGAGATCGAACAACTCCTCAAGAATCTGCGCCTGTCGAGAATCCACGAGATCCTCGACAGTGAGGTCAGTCGAGCCGAGAAACATGACTCCACCTACGAGACATTTCTCGTCCGGCTGCTACGGGCTCAGTACCACCGAAAACAGGAGACCGCGCTCGAGTGGCGTATCAAGCGCGCTCGGCTGCCTTACGACTGGACGCTCGAGTCGTTTCCGTATCGCCGCCAGAAGGCGGTGAAGAAGCGCCAGATCAACACGTTTGCCAGCCTCGACTTCGTCACCAAGGCGGAGAACATCGTCTTCATTGGGTCGACGGGCGTCGGCAAGACCGGACTCGCAACGGGGATCCTGCTCAAGGCTCTCCAGAACGGGTACCGCGCGCTCTTCATCAAAGCCCAGGATCTCTTCGACGAGATGTATGCCTCGCTGGCGGATCGCTCCACGCGAAAACTCTTGAACAGGCTCACGCGGATCGACGTGCTCTGCATCGACGAAATGGGCTACCTGACGATCCGGCCTGAACAGGCGAACATCTTCTTCAAACTGATGGAGGAGCGCTACACGATCAAGCCGACGCTGATCACGACCAACCTCGACTACGACGAGTGGCACGAATTCCTCGGGAACCGCTCCATGGTCGAAGCCCTCCTCTCCCGGCTCAGGCATCGCTGCCACACAGTGAAGATCGACGGCCCCTCCCTGCGTGATCCCCAGGGCTAACGAGAGCCCCGGCGCTTCTACTCACTTCGTGGGAGGCCGGGGCGATTTCATGTACTGGCCGCCAGTGGTCCGGCTCAGAGACGAAGCCGCGCCTGGTCGAGCGGAACCAGCGAATCGCGATCTGTCGGNGGGNCACTTTGGCGAAGCAGCCGCGGACCACTTCTCGTTAGCGCCCAAGACAACTGGGTCACCGCTCCTTGTGGATCGGCCGACTGAGGTTGATCCAGTGGGGGGCTTGGTTGAGCCTTCGCCTGCGGTGGGCGGACACCCAACCATGAGTGCACAGCTAAACACGAACACCGAAATCGACAGCCTATTCATGTTGAACGGTGGTGAGGCCCGGCTGTGCCTGGCCTTCGGGGTCTTGGAAAGAGGTTCCGGTTCGCAACTCCACCACGAACTTCACGAGGCCTGCCACCCCGATCAAGAACACGGTGTCCCCTACGATCCGCAACCATCGGAGCACCTGAAGGTGCTGTTGCTGAAGGAACTCGGCGCTCCTTGCATGCCACAGGCCGGTCTCGATACTCGCTGTCGCTTGCAACAGCCCGACTGGGAGCAAGCTCAGTAGGATCATGAGGGCCAGCCCCACGTTCATGCCCCAGAACGCCACCCTCAGGGAGCCGTCCTTCCACTCGCCTTCTGGCACCAGCCGTCGCAAAACGAGCAATACCAGCCCAAGGCTCAATAACCCATAGACGCCGAACAGCGCAGTGTGTCCATGCACCGGCGTTGTGTTCAGACCTTGGAGGTAATAGAGGGAGATAGGCGGGTTGATCAGGAATCCGAACACACCGGCGCCGACGAGGTTCCAGAAGGCGACCGCAATGAAGAACCTGATCGGCCAGCGGTAGCGGATCATCCACGGCGCCACTCGACCCATGCGCCACGTCTGCACGGCCTCGAACCCGATCATGACCAGGGGAACGACCTCGAGAGCGCTGAACGTGGCACCGATCGCCATGATTGAAACGGGCGTCCCGCTGAAGTACAGGTGGTGAAAGGTGCCGGGGATACCTCCGACGAGGAAAATGCAGGCACTCGCGAGGACTGCTCGAGCGCCGTTGCCCGGTCGAATCAACCCAAGCTGTGCGAACACGAAAGCGAGGGCGGCGGTAGCAAACACCTCCATGAAACCTTCAACCCAGAGGTGAACCACCCACCAGCGCCAGTACTCTGCAACAGAGAGGTGGGTCCGAGCCCCATAGAACAAGCCGGCACCATAGAAGAGGCCGATCATGGTCGCGGACCCTGCGAACAAGAGAACCAGGTGCCGCCTTCCCTCGTCGCCGGTGGATCTCAGGGCGGGCCACAGGCCTCGCAGCATGAGAACGAGCCAGAGCATCAGCCCGACGAAGAGCAGGAGCTGCCAGAAGCGGCCAAGATCGACGTATTCGTAGCCCTGGTGGCCGAACCAGAACCCCGCCTCCAATCCGAGGTGTTGATGAATTGAGAGCCACTCGCCGGCCAGGGACCCCACCACGACAAGCAACAGCGCCCCGAAGAGGACGTTGACTCCCAGCGCCTGATAACGAGGCTCTGCTCCGCCCACTGCTGGGGCGAGGAACAGCCCGGCCGCGAGGAACGACGTCGCGATCCAGAACATCGCCGTCTGGAGGTGCCAAGTCCGAGTGAGTGCGTAGGGAAGATACTCTGCCAGCGGGATTCCATAGAAGGAGTCCCCTTCCACCGTGTAGTGGGCCGTCAGTGCGCCCATTAGCACTTGGAACACGAACAGCGCGATCACGACGAGGCAGTATTTCCCAACCGCGAGCATTGAGGGGGTGAGGCTGAAGGAGTCGAGCGGGTCCGCCTCTGGCGGCGGCGGCGGATCTTCGTCGTCGCTGCCGGCCCTCCACCACACGAGCGCACCCAATGCGCCGACCAGAAGCGCGAGGCTGAGCAGCGACCAGACGACGTTTCCGGTAGAAGGTCTGTTCGCCACGAGCGGCTCGTGTGGCCAGTTGTTGGTGTAGGTCACGTTCGTTCCCGGACGCTCCGCGGCGCAGGCCCATGAGGCCCAGAAGAAGAAATGGCTCAGGTTCTCGAGCCGCTCGGCGTCAGATAGCGAAGCCGTTCGCATGGCGTAGTCTTCGCGAAGAGGTGCAAGCGCCGGATCCCCACTGAAGAGCCGCTTGTAGTAGCCAGCGGTCTCCTTGATCGCTGCAGCTCGGTCCTCGCTGACAGTCAACGCACCAGTGGCTTCGTCGTACGTGTTCGTACGCATGGTGGCTCGGAGGCGCTCTCGAAGCGCTGCCTGGGCTTCGGGAGGAACCTCTTCGTATGCCACCCCATGCTCGCGTTGTGACCATATCCTCAGCAAGGCGAACGATTCGCGGTGCAGCCAATCGGCAGACCAATCAGGCGCCTGGTACGCGCCATGGCCCCATACCGAGCCGACCTGCTGCCCCCCCATGCTTTGCCATGCC
This sequence comes from Maricaulis sp., assembly GCA_002707795.1. Lineage (GTDB taxonomy): Bacteria > Pseudomonadota > Alphaproteobacteria > Caulobacterales > Maricaulaceae > Maricaulis > Maricaulis virginensis. The sequence continues at coordinate 9,150 of PANX01000001.1, read as the reverse complement.
TGTTGACCGTCGAGGATCGACTCTCGGGTCGAGAGTTCGTTCCCCCTCTCGTCGACTACAGAGTCGGGTATCGGCGGGGCACGGCGGTAGATCTCAAGGCCGAAGAAGCCCAGCAACAGGAATGTCCCGATCAGAATGGTGGCAAAGATTGACCACAGGCGCTTGTCTCGCATCGACCCTCCGGGTCGTCAGTTGAAGGTGGAGTGGGTAAGGCATTCCGCCTCTAAGGGCGGAGATGGTGAGGAGCTTCCAGGACGGATCGAACCTGAGCGTTCAACTCACCGTTCCAACAGGCGTTCGGGACCGCCCTCGCTTGCGCGTGAGCGAGGGCGGTTGCTTTCAACTTGATTGACTCTGCATGTGGACCCCGCCAAGCTGAATCCACCGTGTCGCAGAAGAGCCAGACCCAGCGCCCGAACTGATCGGAAGTGAGAGGCTCCACGGATGCGAGGGCCGCGTGCTGCTTCACGGGCGAACCGCGGAACCCGCGGATCCCTAGCTCGATCTGGCACCAAAACGCTGTCAGAACCTGGCGGTGCTTAGTCCAATCCGGCACGGCTCTGGCGAAGACTGGGCCCAGCAGGTCGTCAGTCGACACACGGTCGTAGAAGATCCGCACCAGGTGCATGATCTCAAGGGGACTTGCCAGGTCAGGTTGAGAAGCTCTCATTGGCTCAGTAGCCAAGAGCGTTGGGGTAATCCGCCGCCGGGGTTGGGTTGGTTCAGAGCGCGTGGGAAGAGGACGTAGTTCTCCAGGTGGATGTGCTGCATGAGGTCCTGTTCGAGGGCGCTGAGCCCAATGAACAGGGCTCGCCACGTGGTGCAGGCCTCAGGCGGGGGCTGGAAGTCGTTCGTCAACTCACGAGTCTTGCGCAGGCTGTTGGCGTGGTCGTCGTGCTCCTTGGTCATCACCTGCACCGGCATGTAGGCGGGCTGTCCTCCTCGGATCATTGGAAAGAGGATGCACTCCTCCTTCTTGAGGTGGGCTTCCACCTCTGCATGAACCTGCGCTAGGTGGGCAGAAAGCCCGCTCGGGCAGGATTCCTTGCTGCCATGTACTGCCTCCACTTTGCGCGCCATGGCGAGGAGCCTTGGGAGTTCCTCCCGCAGTGGCTCGTGGTACCGCGTGAGGATGCGGTCGATGAGTTCCGAGATTGGAAGTTCTGAGACCTTGAGTGGCTCGCCGGTATCAGCTTCCGAAGCGATTTCATTGAGCACAGCTTGAGGGTCGAGGATCTTGGCCTTGCAGGCGTCTTCTAGAGAACGCCCCCCCTTGCAACAATAGTCGAGGGTGTAGCGATGAAAGACTCGAGTCGCCGCAGGGAAACGAATGGCGAGTTCAGCAAGAGTATCTTCAGGCGTGGGAGTCATGGCTTGAGCACTGCAAACAGCTGGCCAAGCGCAAGCCCAACGTACATACGGGAGGCGTGTCGAATCCACAACGCAGTGTTGTTGTGATCATAACGCCTGTTGTGGGTCGGACTCGCTCTGTTGGTTGCTGAGAAGTGCGTCTCGCAGATAGCCAGTGACACCACCCATACGGGGGGTATCCTGGTACTTCGCCTCGTACTTCGCCGGAAGGCGTCGAAGGCCTTGTTCGCTGCCTTGCGGGTCTCGGCCAGCCAGATCTCGTGGAGGTCGGCCTTGGCCTTCGACAGCATGCTCTTGGGCAGCGCGTTCAGGACGTTCCCCGTCTTGTGGAACCAGCAGCGTTGCTCTCGAGTCGCTGGCCAGACCTTGCGCAGCGCGGCCCAGAAGCCGAGCGCCCCGTCGCCCGTCGCCAGCTTCGGGGCAACCTTGAAGCCATGGGCCTTGAGGTCGAGGAGGATCTCCTTCCAGCTCTGCTCGCTCTCGCGGTAGCCGTCCCGCACCGCGATCAGCTCCTTCGTCCCGTCCTTGGTCGCTCCCATGAGGACCAGGATGCACTGGCGCTCGTCGTCGAGGCGGACGTTGCAGTAGATGCCGTCAGCCCAGACGTAGACGTATTCCTTCTGCGAGAGGTCGCGCTTCTGCCAGGCCTTGAACTCCTCATTCCAGGCGTCCTTCAGCTTGACGATCACGTTCGCGGAGAGGCCCTTGGCGTCCAGTCCAAGGAGCGCCTGGAGCGACTCTGGGAAGTCTCCGGTCGAGATCCCCTTGAGGTAGAGCCAGGGCACCAGCTCGTCGATGCTCTTCGAGCGCCGGAGCGAGGGAGGATCCAGGACGAGAACTTGATCGCGTCCTCGCCCTTCGCCCCCTTGTCCCTGACTCGGGGCTTCTCCAACTCCAGGGGCCCGGCCCCGGTCATGACGGTCCGCGGGTCCTGGAAGCCGTTGCCCACGATTCTCTGGTGGCCGTCCTCGAGTCGAAGGTCGGCGTGGCGCTCGAGGAAGGCGGCTTTCTCGGCCTCCAAGGCCTTCTGGATCGTCTCCTGGGCTCCCAGGCGCGCGATCAGGTCGAGGGCCTTCCGCGCGTCCAGGAGCTCCTCCATACGGGTGTCCATGGTGATGGTGGTATCGTTCTTCATTGGTCGGCGTATCCATCCGGGGCGTTCCCGGTCTCTTCTGTTGGGCAACAACGAAGAGGATACGCCGCCTTCAATTCCGGAGCGCAGCAGCTGTCAGGCCGACGCGCTCAAACCCAGCTTTCGAGAATATCCCTCTTCACCACGTTTCACGGTTGTCGATTAGGTAAGTGAGTCTATGAATCGCTGATTCGGGGCTCGCCAGGTCACCCGTCTCCGCTGTCATCCAGTGATAGCGTCGAGAGGAGCGCTCGTCGGCGCAGCCTTCGCCGATAGCTAAGTTCCGTTCTGAGCGTCAACCCACCCACTGCAAGTGCGGCGAGGAGCGCAAGGAGGAGTGTGAACGGCGTCTCTGCGGTCTGCTCCATTCGCTCCGCAGCAGCGACCAATCCTTCCCTCGCCCGAGTCGTGCTGCTGAGCAGGCCAAGCGCCACCCCTGCGGGCAACCACACGATCAACCTCCACTCGCGGCGGCACACTTCAGACCACGGCAGGGGAGACACGTCCGAAGTAGGGCTCCGTATGTTCCGCGGTGGCCGGGGAAGCCAGCGAGGTACCTCCTTGACATACTGCAGGCCCGAAGAGCCGTGGGTCTTAATGAGCACGTCTTCTTCATACCGAGCGACAGCTTCGTACAAGAGCAGCACAAACCCGACGGCTACAGCGGTAGAGGCGTAGTGCCCCGAAGTGATCAACCCCATTCCCGCCAACATCAAGAGGGCTGCGAGATAGAGGGGGTTCCTCGTCCATGAGTAGGGGCCTTCCTTGACCAACCGCTTCACTCGACAACGCGCCACCCTCGCATGTTTGCCCAGTCGCCTCGCAGAAGCTAGACGAAGAGAAGCCCCCGCACAGACGAGCACTATCCCTACAACCTGGAGTTGCCATACCGGGGGGGGATCGACTATCGCCCCCCAGACCAGCGGGCTCGTCGCTAGCAGCAGGCCAGACCCTCGATGGCGAAAGAGTGCCTCTCTTGCGCAACGCCCACCCGTCATTTGGATACCTCAAGTTCTGCAGCCCCTTCCCAGGTGACTGCTGCGTTCAGTTCAACTCTGCGACACGGATCGCCCAGGCGGCAAGAGGTCGAGAAGGTGAGTGGCTGCGAGTCCACAAGGACTCCATTCCGAGAGTGAATGTGAGGGGCTAGATTCGGTCTTCGTGAAGGACACTGGGCCTGGCCCCAGGGGCCGCCGCCTTCCTTCGACTGGACGGGGGTGGCCCGATCGCGGCCTCCAGTGCGGCGCTCAGTTGGTCTAGTGCGAAGGGTTTGGTGAGAACCGAACAGAAGCCTCCGAGCAGCAAATCGCTCTCCGAGGCTGGTAAGTGTCCGCTCATCATGATCATTGGAAGATCAGGTCGGACGACCTGCGCATGGCGGGCCAGCTCCAAGCCGGTGCAACCAGGTAGGGAGTAGTCCGTGAGGAGGAGGGAAGCACTCTTCAAGAGTGGTCGAGCTTCACTGGCAGAGCTGACAGCCAACCATGCACGGCCTTCTCGGTCGAGGGCGTTAGTGAGCAGTTCTCGAATGAGGTCGTCGTCTTCGACGATGAGCACTGGGTCGTAAGTAGAGGACGTCGCCTTTGAAGGCAGGTGGGTGCACTTCCCTTGGTATGGATCCAACGCCCGAGCGAGCTTCGAGGAGTCGATCCCAGGACCGTCGTCCTCGACCAAGAGCTCAGCTTGAGCGCGGCGTCCGAGTTTGGTCGCTCGCAAGGTGACCCGGATCCGTCCTGAACTTCGACCGAGGGCTTCGGCGGCGTTGTCGGTGAGGTTCGTGACAGCAACGCGGAGCATGCCGAGGTCACCCAAGACGCAGAACGCGTGATCGACCCGGGCCGTGAGGTCAACACGGTACGGGAGCGTTGAGATGGACTTGGAGAGTTCAACGAAGAGTTCTTCTACCGGAATGTGCTGGCGATTCGGCGACCGCACGCCTGCGAAGATCAGCAGGCGCTCGACCGCACAAGACATGCGCTCGATCGCGGACTGGCTCTGAGTGAGCGTGGAACGTACAGCTTGTGACCTCGCTGACAGCTGACTTAGCGCTTGTTCTGTCAGCCCTGATAGCCTCGCGAGATGATTGTTCATGTCGTGAGCAATCCCCTTGGTCAAGGTCTCGAGGAGAGACGAGATACGCTCGTCACCAGTGTGGTCGGAGCCGCCCATGACATGACTTTCCTTCGTTACCAAAGTGAGATGCGGTCTCACCAGGGGCAAGGCCTGGGGGGGCACCGCTATCCTTGGCGCTCCCCCCCCAGAACTGTTTAGGGGTGTTGGGTCAAGCTGGTCTGGTGCGGATCCGGAAGCCGAGCGCTCCCGCAGGCGCGATCAATGGTCATGACCGTCCCCCTGTTTGTGCCCGGTCTTGCTCGGGTCTCTCTCCCCGCTGTGGTCATGTCCATCCCCTGCGCTGTGGTCATGTCCATCGTTGACGCTCTGTGTCTTCGCGTCATGCTCATGACCGTCGTGCGCCGGTTGCTTCTTATCAGGGCAGCCGAGGAGGCAGAGGGCGCACAGGCAGATGGTGAGAATGCGGATTTTCATGGCGAGTTTTGCTCCTGTTAGGGGCGCGGGTTGACGAATCCTAGGTCCCAGGCGGACCGTGTTCAGCGGAATCCGAGTCCTCGCCACCGCGGCGAGGTTCACGGAGGTCGAGTCCTGTCCCTGGGACCGCCGGACCTTCCTTGGTAGGTGGTCCTGGCGCAGGGCGACGGCTGTCCGTGGGCTCTGACACGGCCTGCGAGATGTTGTCTGGCGTCGTCGTAGAAGGGGGTCGGGACGCTGAGCTCTCCGTGGCGGTGGCCTCAGCGCCGAACCGGGCGTATAGGGCCGGGAGGACGAGCAGCGTCAGGAGGGTGGAGGTCACGATGCCTCCGATCACGACCGTCGCCAGCGGCTGCTGCACCTCTGCACCTGCTGAGGTCGCGATCGCCATGGGTAGGAAGCCGATCATGTCGGTGACGGCGGTCATGAGCACGGGGCGGAGCCTAGTCCGCGCGGCCTCTCGGGCAGCGTCAATCGGGTCAACGCCGTCCTGGCTGAGTTGCAACGCCTGAGCCGTGAGCACTACGCCGTTCATGACGGCGATCCCGAACAGCGCGATGAAGCCGACCGCCGCGGAGATCGAGAAGGGGAAACCCCGGAGCGCGAGGATCACGATGCCACCTGTCACGGCCAGCGGGACGTTCAGGTAGATCAACGTCGCCAGCCTGAGCGAGCCGAAGGTGCTGTAGAGCAGCACGAAGATCAGCAACAACGCAAGCGGAACGAGCAACACCAGGCGCCCGGAGGCAGCCTGGAGGTTCTCGAACTGACCGCCCCACTCGATCGTCCAGCCGGGGGGGAGCTTGACGTCGCGCTCTACTGCGGCCTGGGCGTCTGCGACCGTCGAGGCGAGGTCACGCCCGCGCACGTTCGCCTCGACGGTGATCCGCCGGCTAATCCGCTCCCTGCTGATCTGGGCGGGACCGGTCTCCAACTTCAACTCGGCGAGTTGACTCAGCGGGACCAGCGCCCGCGGTCCAGCGTCATGCTCGGGCCCTGACACGCGGAGGTCTCGGATGCGATCGAGGGTGGCGCGGACGTCCTGATTGAAGCGGACCTGGAGGTGGAAGCGCTTCTCCCCCTCGACGACGGTCCCGACTCGCTTGCCGCCGATCGTCTCGATCACGTCGAGGACGTCCTCTGCGTTGATCCCCAACCGGGCGATGGCGTAGCGCCTGAGCCGCACGCGCAGCGTCGGGAGCCCGATCGTCTGCTCCGCCTTCGCCTCCTGAATCCCCTGGACGCCGCCGATCGAGCGCACGACCTGATCGGCGACCTCCTTCATGCGGTCGATGTCGTCGCCGTAGATCTTGATCCCGATGTCCGAGCGGACTCCGCTGATGAGCTCTGAGACGCGGAGCTCGATCGGCTGCGAGTAGCTGAACATGACCCCAGGAAACTGCTCCTTGAGCCGCGCGTCGATCGCGGCGAGCAGCTCGGCCTTCGACGCTTGGCGCCAGGTGTCCGGCGGTTCCAGGATCAGATAGGTGTCGCTGATCTCGACGCCCATGGGGTCCGTCGCGATCTCGGGGCGACCCGTGCGAGAGACGACAGTCTTGACCTCAGGGAAGTTGTCCTTGATCTCCTTCTCCACGCGCAGGCTGACGCGGTTCGACTCCTCGAGCGAAATGCTTGGAATGCGCCAGATCTGCATGGCGATCGCGCCCTCGTCCAGGCGCGGGATGAACTCGGCCCCAAGAAACGGCGCCAAGGTCAGGCTCCCCAAGAAGAGGGCCAGCGCGATCAAGCCGACGCGGCGCGGTTTGTTGACGGTGGTCTCGAGGAGCGGCTCGTAGCAGCGCTTCGCGAGCCGGAACAGGAAGGGCTCGGTCTCGCGGGCGTCCTTCAGGAAGAGCGACGCCAAGACGGGCATCAAGGTCAGGGCGCAGATCAGTGAGGCGCCGAGGGCGAACACGACCGTCAGCGCCATCGGGCGAAACATCTTTCCCTCGATCCCGCGCAGGGCGAGGAGCGGGAGGTAGACGATCATGATGATCCCGACCGCGAACACGACGGGGCGCGCCACCTCGTGGCAAGCGCGCCGGACCTTCTCGGCGTGGGTCGTCTCCTGGTCGTCGCGGTGCTGATGCACGTATCGCATGACGTTCTCGATCAGCACCACGGACCCGTCGACGATCAGGCCGAAATCGATCGCGCCGAGCGACATGAGGTTCCCGCTGATCCCGGCGAATCGCATGACCGTAAAGGCCATCAGCATCGAGAGCGGGATCGAGATCGCGACGATCACGCCGCCGCGGAAGCTGCCGAGGAGCAGCAGCAGAACGACCACGACCAGGACGCCCCCTTCGACGAGGTTCTTGGCGACCGTCCAGATCGTGCGATTGACCAGCTCCGTGCGGTCGTAGTAGGTGTCGATCGTCACCCCAGGGGGGAGGGTCTTCTTGATCTGCTCGATCTTGGCGTGGACGTCCTGGGACACCGTGCGCGAGTTGGCACCCATGAGCATCATGACGATCCCGACCACGGCCTCCCGGTCGCCGTCGCGCGTGACCGAGCCTTGGCGGATCATGGGGGCGAACTCCACCTCGCCGAGGTTCCTCACGTAGATCGGCGTGCCGCGGGAGTCGTGCCCGACGACGACGGCTGACAGCGCGTCCAGGTCCCCGACCAGACCCTCCCCGCGGATGAGGTATTGCTCGCCAGCGTGCTCTATGTAGCCGCCGCCGACGTTGCGGTTGTTGCGCTGGATCGCGCCGAAGACGTCCTCCAGCGGGATCCCGTAGGACACCAGCGCGTCGGGCTCGAGGGTGACCTGATAGGTCTTCAGCTCGCCGCCGAAGGCGTTCACCTCGACCACACCGGGCACGGAGCGCAGCTGGTAGTTGACGTTCCAGTCGAGGATCGTGCGCAGCTGCATGGGGGTGTAGCCCTTGCCGCGCACCTCGAACTGGTAGATCTCCCCCAGGCCTGTCGAGATCGGTCCCATGGACGGTTCGCCATAGCCCTCAGGGATCTGTTCGCGGGCCTCCACGAGCCGCTCGGAGATGAGCTGCCGCGCCCAGTAGATGTCCGTCCCTTCCTCGAACACCACGGTCACGGCGGAGAGCCCGAATTTGCTGACGGAGCGGATCTCCTCCACGCGGGGGAGGCCGCTCATGGAGGTCTCGACGGGGAAGGTGATGAACCGCTCCACCTCCTCGGGGGCTAGGCCCGGGCTATTCGTGAGGATCTGGACCTGGACGTTCGTCACGTCCGGGACGGCGTCGATCGGCAGCTCCCTGAGGGAGCGCACGCCCAGCGCGACGACGAGCACCCAGAGGACGACGATCAAGAAGCGGTTGTCGAGCGAAAAGTCGACGAGTCGGCGGATCATTGCGGTCCCGTTCCTAGTGCGAGTGCCCGCCGCCGAGCTCACCTTGGCGAGCCGTCGACTTGAGTGTGAATGTCCCTTCGACGACGACTTGTTCACCAGCCCTTAGGCCGTCCGTGACCTGCACGACGTCTCCACCCCTCGCGCCGATCTGGACCGCGCGTCGGGCGAAGCGGTGACGAGGGCCGCCGTCATGGTTGTCCCCCTCGTCGTCATGCCCCTCGTGCTCGTGCCCTTCGTCCCCGCCATGTTCCTCGCGGTCCCCGTGGGCGTCCTCCGCTCCTTGCTTCGCGGCAAGGGCGACGAAGACATAGTTGCGCTCCCCTTCATGGACGATCGCGCTCTCTGGGACCGCGACCGCCGCCTGCTTCTCTGCCAACACGAGCTCGACCGTCCCGAACATGCCTGGGCGCAGAGGGAAGGGCTCCTCCCAACCCTGGATCGGCTCGTTGGGCAGCTCGATGCGGACTTCGCAAGCGCGGCTGTTGGGGTCGACGTGGTAGTCGATGAAGGTCACCCGGCCGCGGAGGGTCACCTGGGGGAATGCCTCCAGGCGAACCAGCGCAGCCTGCCCACGCCTTACTCGCGCCAGGTCGCCCTCGTAGACGGAGGCGATCACCCACACGCGGCTGAGGTCCTGGATCAGGAACAGCTTGCTCGAGGTGTCGACGTACTCGTTCGCGGTGATGTCCCGGGCTACGACGATCCCTGATCTCGGCGCGCGGAGCGGATAGCGACCGTGACCATGCGCCTCGTCGGCCTCGAGCCG